>CANFXR010000164.1 GCA_947451035.1 Burkholderiales bacterium | reverse complement strand
CGCACCGCTGGCCGCAGATCCGGAGCCTGCCGACGGGGCAGTGGCTTCTTCAAGCACCCGCCGCTCGATCTCTTCGCGAGACACGCGGTGCTGCTCGGCGTCGATGGCCCCGCGGGCCAGTTCGGCGTTGAGTTGCGCCAGCTGCTCGCGCAGGATGGCCAGCGTGGTGTGGCGTGCGGCGGCCGATGCGTCAAGCGCCGCAGCGTCCGGGGCGCGCTTGATCAGCGCGGGCAACACCAGCGCCAGCGCCAGCGCCATCAGCAGCGCGGTCGTGATCCAGAAAATCATCATGAGGAGTGGGTATCGGTGTCGGCGAGCAGTTGGCGTGCGCGTGCGCGCTCAGCCTCGCTCAGGGTGGGCGGCGTGAGTTTCTGGCGGCCACGGATCGCACGCATCAGCGCGTAGGCGCCCGCGAGCAGCAAGGCGAACGGGCCCATCCACAGCAGCACGGTGGTGGCGTTCAGGGGCGGGCGGTAGCGCACGAATTCACCGTAACGCTCGACCATGAAATCAATGATCTGCCGCTCGGACTGGCCTTCGCTGAGCTTGGTGCGGATCTGCTTGCGCAGGTCAACCGCCAGATCGGCGTGCGAGGCGGCGATGGTCTCGTTCTGGCAGACCAGGCAGCGCAGCTCTTCGGCCACCGCCATCACGCGCGCTTCGAGCACCGGGTCGGCGGCGCTGTTGGGCGCCTCGGTGGCGCGGGCCACGGGGCAGGCGATGAGCGCCACCAGCGCCAGAGCGATCAACCCAAAGCGCCTCATGAGGCCTCCAGTTGGGCCACCAGCGGCAGCAGCGTGTCGCGCAGCGACTCGGCGGTGATCGGGCCGATCTGCTTGTAGCGAATCACGCCTTGCTTGTCGATCACGAAGGTCTCGGGCACGCCGTACACGCCGTAGTCGATGCCGACCAGGCCCTCGGTGTCCGACAGCGACGTCAGGTACGGGTTGCCCGACTTGCGCAGCAGCCCCAGGGCGTCTTCGCGCTTGTCCTTGTAGTTCAGGCCGTAGACCTTGACGGTGCCGGCCTTGGCCAGCTCGACCAGCAGCGGATGCTCCTGGCGGCACGCCACGCACCACGAGGCCCACACGTTGAGCAGCCACACCTGGCCGCGCAGGTCCTGCGTGGACAGCATCTGCTCGGGCGCATCCAGACGCGGCAGCTTGAACGCCGGCGCTGGCTTGTTGACCAGCGGCGAGGGCACCTCGTGCGGATCCTTGTTCAGGCCCACGGCCAGAAAGCCGACGATCACCAGAAAAATCGCCAGCGGCAGCAAGTAGCGCTTCATGCCGCGGGCACTTCCGGGACCACTGCGGCACCGGCCGGCAGCGACGGCGGCACCATCGGCGACACGCCACGCGGCACCACGGCCACCGGCACCTTGCGCGTGCGGTAGCGCCGGTCCAGCACCGCCAGCACACCGCCGAACGCCATCAGCAGGCAGCCCAGCCAGATCAGGTTGACCAGCGGCTTGTGGTGCACGCGCACGCTCCAGGCGGTGGCACTCACGGGTTCACCGAGCGCCACGTACAGATCGCGCGAGACACGCCGGTCGATGGCGACTTCGGTCATCGGCGAGCGCGTCACGGTGTAGATGCGGCGCTCGGGCCACAGCGTGCTGACCGGCTTGTCGCCTTCGGTGACCAGGATCGACGCCTGGGCGGCCACGTAGTTGGGGCCCTTGATCTCGCGCACGCCGTGCAGCGTGAAGGTGTAGCCACCCACGGTGGTGGATTCGCCGGCGGCCATGCGCACGTCGGCTTCGCTCTGGAAGCCGCTGACCACCGTGACGCCCAGCGTGAACATCGCCACGCCCAGGTGCGCCAGCAGCATGCCGTAGTAGCTGCCGGACTGCGAGGCGAAACGCTCGCCCCAGCCCACGGCCGGGTGTGCGGCGATGCGGCTGACCAGATTGAGCACCGCCGAGCTGGCGATCCACGCGGCCAGCAGCAGGCCGAAGCCGATCATCGGCGTCCAGTGGCCCAGCACGAGCGGCGCGATCAGGGCTGAGGCCAGGCTCACGCCCAACGCCCAGCGCAGCTTGCGCGCGAGCTCCATCGCCGTGGCCTGACGCCAGCGCGCCAGCGGGCCCACGCCCATCAGGAACAGGGCAGGCGCCATCAGCGGCACGAACACCGACACGAAGTAGGGCGGTCCGACCGAGATCTTGCCCATGCCCAGCGCGTCGAGCACCAGCGGGTACAGCGTGCCCAGCAGCACCGCCGCGGCGGCCACCACCAGCAGCACGTTGTTGGCCAGCAGCATCGACTCGCGCGAGACCAGATCGAAGCTGCCGCCCATGCCCACCTTGGGCGCGCGCCACGCAAACAGCAGCAGCGAGCCACCCACCACGAACACCAGAAAGCTCAGGATGAAGATGCCGCGCGCCGGATCGGACGCAAACGCGTGCACCGAGCTGAGCACGCCCGAGCGCACGATGAACGTGCCCAGCAGCGACAGCGAAAACGCCAGGATCGCCAGCAGCGCCGTCCACATCTTGAAGCCGCCGCGTTTTTCGGTCACGGCCAGCGAATGGATCAGCGCCGTGCCCACCAGCCAGGGCATGAACGAGGCGTTTTCGACCGGATCCCAGAACCACCAGCCGCCCCAGCCCAGTTCGTAATAAGCCCAGAAGCTGCCCAGCGCGATGCCGCAGGTCAGGAAACACCACGCCACCGTGGTCCAGGGCCGCGACCAGCGCGCCCAGGCGGCGTCGAGCCGGCCCGACAGCAGCGCGGCAATGGCAAACGCAAACGCCACCACGAAGCCCACGTAGCCCATGTAGAGCATGGGCGGGTGGATGACCATGCCCGGGTCTTGCAGCAACGGGTTCAGGTCGCGGCCATCGGCTGCGGCGGGCAGCAGCCGCTCGAATGGGTTCGACACGAACAGCGTGAACAGCATGAAGCCGCAACTCACCAGCCCCATCACCCCCAACACGCGCGCCACGGTGGGCTCGTCAAGCTGCTTCGAGAAGATCGACACGGCCAGCGTCCAGCCCGACAGGATCAGCGCCCACAGCAGGATCGAGCCTTCGTGGTTGCCCCACACCGCGGTGTAGCGGTAGACCAGT
>CANFXR010000163.1 GCA_947451035.1 Burkholderiales bacterium | reverse complement strand
GTCGGCAACGCATCGCTGAAAAAACTGCCGCCAAACGCGGTGGCGCGGTCCGACAGGCCCTGCTCGGCAAAGCGCTGCCTGGCGCGATCGGCCACGGCGGGCAGATCGAACAGCATGAGTTGCAAGTGCGGCGCGCGTTGGGCCACGGCGAACAGGAAAGTCCCCTCCCCGCCGCCCACATCCAACAGGCAACGGTGCTTCTTGAGTGAATAGGCGTCGAGCACCTCATCGGACACCAGTGGCTGCGAAGCCGACATCAGCGCCGAATACGGGCTGGTGCGATCGGAGGCCAGCGCGTCGGGCGCATCGGCCGCGGCGTAAGGCCAGTAGTGCGACAGCGCCGAACTGGCGCCCTCGCCGCGCAGCAGTGCCACCGGATCGCGCAAATCGGCATACAGCGTGGCGTGGTGCTCGACCATCGAGGCGATGGCCGCCTCGCCCACCAGCGGCCCACCCAACGGGCCCAGGCCAAAGCGATCGCGGCTGCGGCGGTCCACCAGCTTGAGCGACACCGCCGCAGCAAGCAGCCGAGCGGCAGCGTCTTCAGACAGGCCCAAGCGCGGTGCCAGCGCCGACAGCGTTTGCGGGCCTTCGGCCAGCATGTCGAACAAGCGCAGCCGCACACAAGCGAGCAGCACCTGCGAATAAACGAATCCGGCGACCAGATCGAACAGGCCGCTCGCCCGGCGCTGCGCGATCGGCCGGGTCAACGGAAAGGCGGCCGCCCAGCGACGAAACCGCGGGCTGCCCACCAGCCCATCGCGCCACGCGAACCACCGGTCCACGCAGCGCTCGATCAGGGACGCATCGGTATCGGCGGGAGCCTCCAGCACGCCTTGCGGGTCCATGCTCACGCGAAGACGCGAACGACCTCTTCGGTCATTGCCTTGGGCACCAGCCGCTCGGCCTCCATGCGCACCAGCGCGCGCATCTGCGCCGCACCCGGGCAGGCCGGGATGGACTCGATGGCGGCAGCCACCAGCCGGTCAAAGTGATGGACGGCGCCTTCCAGACCCAGTTCGCGCGCAGCGCTCGGACGGCACAAGGCCACGTCCTGGCCGGTGGGCTTGCCCAATTGCGTCGGGTCGGAAACCACATCGCGGATGTCGTCGGCCACTTGGTAGGCCTCGCCCAGCCATTCACCCAGTGCGCGCCATGGGGCCGCGTCAGCGCCCGCAGCCTGGGCGCCAGCGATGGTGGCCGCCGAAAACAGCGACCCGGTCTTGGCGCGCTGGTAGTCGGCCAGCAACACGCGCGGCTCGCATTCCCAGGCCTGGCCGGCCACGATGCCGTGCGGCATGCCCGTGGAGCGCGCGATCGTGCCCAGCACCGCGGGCAAGCGCAGCGGCGAGCGCGATGCCGAGGCGCCCAGCGTCTGGAACGCCAGCACGATCAGCGCGTCGCCGGCCAGCACGGCCAGACTTTCGCCAAAGGCAAAGTGCACCGACGCGCGACCGCGCCGAGTGGACGCGTCGTCAAAGCAAGGCAAATCATCGTGAACCAGCGAGGCGCAGTGCAGCAGCTCGATGGCGGTGGCTGCCGCGTCTGACAACATCGGGTCGTCATCGCCGCAGGCCTGCGCCACGGCCAGACACAGTTGCGGACGAATCCGCGCGCCACCCGGGAACACCGCATGGCGAATCGCACCAGCCAGCTTGGGCGGGCAACCCTCGGCTTCGCCCGAGGCGATGGCAGTGGCGAGCGACTGTTCGATGCGGGTGATGGGCTTCATGGTGGACTCCGGTGGTAACGCGGCTTGATCAGAGGTTGACCTCAATGTGTCAACCTAACGAGAATTACGTTGTGTAAACAAATATAGACACACATGGCGGCCCGGTCAACAGCACTTACACGACGAAGCACCCCCCATTTGGGGGGGGTGTCAAATGGCGGTGTTCGGTCGCCTAAACTCAGACGGCTAGGGTTCCCCCGAGCCTTGTCGTCAAACTCCAACGTCACCCGAACTCTCAGACGCACCCCATGACACTCAAGCAGCTCGCAGCCAGCGTTCTCATCGTCTTGTCAGGGTTGGTGGCGCACGAGGTTCGAGCTCAGGGCGGCGCCCCTGCAGGCGGTGCTGCAACAACTGCTGCGCCCACCGCCATCGACACCACGGCCACGATGGCCCCCGTGATCACCAACAACCTGCCCGGGGCCTCACAGGCCACCGAAGCCGGCAGGGATGGCAACGCGGCGGCGGCACCCCAAAACACCTTCGGTGCAGGCACAGTGCGCGTGGCCAGCGCGCCCAATGAATTCCAGCGGTTTGTGACGGCCACCACGGGCCAATCTCTGCGGACCTTCGGCGAGTCGTACTTTTCGGGGGGTGCCCAGACCTACGCGCCGGTCGAGCGCATTCCCGTGCCGGCCGACTACGTTTTGGGGCCTGGTGACGAGCTGTACATCCGAGCCTGGGGCAACATCGACATCGACTACCGAACCGCCATCGACCGCAACGGCCAGATCAGCCTGCCCAAGGTCGGCACTTTTGCGGTGGCCGGGCTTCGGGCCAACGAGATCGAGGGGCAACTGCGCACCCAGATCGGCCGCGTTTTTAAGGGCTTCAGCCTCAATGTCACCCTGGGCCAGCTGCGCAGCATTCAGGTCTTTGTGGTGGGTCAGGCACATCAGCCCGGCACCTACACCGTGAGCAGTTTGTCGACCCTGGTCAACGCGGTGTTTGCCAGTGGCGGCCCGGGTGCCAACGGCAGCATGCGCCGCGTTCAGCTCAAGCGAAACAGCAGCGTGGTGACCGAGCTCGACCTGTATGAGTTTGTCGTTCAGGGCAACAAAGCAAAGGATGTGCGCCTGCTGCCCGGAGACGTGATCGTCTACCTTCCCGCCGGCCCGCGCGTGGCGGTGCTGGGCGCGGTGGACAGCCCGGCCATCTATGAGCTCAAGCCCGCTGGCGGATCACTGTCTGAAATTCTCAGCCTGGCCGGTGGCAGCCGGGCTCACGCCAACCTCACCACCGCGCAACTCGAGCGTATCGACTCAGGCAATGCCAAGTCGCCACGGCAGGTGCAAAGCATCGATCTGGCCACCTCGGCGCAAACCGTGCTGCGCGATGGTGATGTGCTCACCGTGTTTGCGGTCGGGCCCCAGTTTGCCAACGCGGTCACGCTG
>CANFXR010000162.1 GCA_947451035.1 Burkholderiales bacterium | reverse complement strand
CGTGTTCGCCAGGTAGTTGGCGATGTCGGTTTCGGTGATGCCCTGGACTCCGGTGGCGTTGCTCACGGTGTGGTGCTCATGGTTCGTTGATGAAGATGCGCGGCGCAAGGGCCGCAGCTCACAGGTCGATCTCGCCTTCGAAAACCGTTACGGCCGGGCCGGACATGAACACATGGCTGGCCCAGCCCGATGCGTTGCCCTGCCATTCGATGGTCAGCCGCCCGCCGCGCGTGTCGACCTCGACCACGGCGTCGAGCAGGCCCAGCCGGATGCCGGCCACCACCGCGGCGCAAGCGCCCGTGCCGCAGGCGAGCGTCTCGCCGGCGCCGCGCTCGAACACGCGCAAGCGGATGTGGCTGCGCGAGACGATCTGCATGAAGCCGGCGTTGACGCGGCGCGGAAAGCTGGTGTGGTGCTCGATGAGCGGGCCGAGCGCTTCAACGGGCGCGGCATCGACATCGTCGACGAGCTGCACGGCGTGCGGGTTGCCCATCGACAGCACCGCCACCTCGACCGAGTGGCCCTTGATGTTGAGCGGCCACATCTCGAACAGCTTGCCATCGGCATCGCCCCTGACCGGCACGCGGTGCGGCCGCAAGCCCGCGGCATGAAAAGGCACGCGTGGCAGATCGAACACCGGCGCATTCATGTCGACGCGCACGCGGCCGTCGTCCAGCAGGTGCAGCTCGAGCAGGCTGTTGACGGTTTGCACGCGCAGCGTCGACTTGTCGGACAGGCCCTTGTCGCGCACGTAGCGCACGAAGCAGCGCGCGCCGTTGCCGCACTGCTCGACCTCTTCGCCGCTGCTGTTGAAGATGCGGTAGCCGAAATCGACGTCACTGGACGGGCGACTCGTGACGACCAGGATCTGGTCGGCACCGACCCCGAAGCGGCGGTCGGCCAGGCGGCGCAACTGATCGGGCGACAGGCTGAGCGGCTCTTGCGTGGCGTCGAGCACGACGAAGTCGTTGCCGGCGCCGTGCATCTTGGTGAACCGGATTTTCATGGGCTCGATTATCGGCGTCAGGGGTGCCACGCCGGGCGGGCGCAGCGCCTCAATAAAACCGGGCTTCGCCGCTCGGGCGCGTCTTGAAGCGCCGGTGCACCCACAGGTACTGCGAGGGGTTGCGGCGGATCTCGGCTTCCAGCCAGCGGTTGAGCGCAGCGGTGTCGGCCAGCGGGTCGTCGGTGGGGAAGTCGGTCCAGGGCTCCAGGAAGCGCACGCAGTAGCCCTGCGCGCCGGGCAGCATCTCGGCGATCACCGGCTGCACCGTCATGCCCAGCAGCCGCGCCATGCGCGACGGCGTGAGCAGCGTGCACGCCGGCACGCCGAAAAAAGGCACGAAGGCCGAGTCCTTCAGGCCGAAGTCCATGTCGGGCAGGTTGAAAAAGACATCGCCCTCCTTGATGGCGCGCAGCAGCGGCTTGGCGGTCTCGCGCCGCGAGTACAGCCGGGTGTTGCCGAAGCGATCGCGCCCGCGCCGCACCGCGCGATCGAACACCGCGTTGCTTTGCGTTTGGTAGATGCTGCAAGCGCGCCGCGACACCCACAGCCGGCTGGCCGCGGCCACCACGTCGAGCCCCACGAAGTGCGGCACCAGCCACATCAGCGCGCCGGTGTGCGTGTCGGCAAAGTCGACACGGCCTTCGACGCGGATCAGCCGGCGCAGCCGGGCCGGCGAGGCGTGCCACAGCAGCCCGCGCTCAAGGATGCTGCGGCCCATCCACTGGAAATGCTCGTGCGCCAGCGCCAGGCGCTCGGCCGGGCTCAGTTCGGGAAAGCACAGCTCGAGGTTGCGCAGCGCGGTGCGGCGGCGCGAGCGCGCCAGCCGGAAGGCCAGCCGCCCGAGCGCGCGACCCAGCGGCGCCAGCAACGCCAGCGGCAGCCAGTGCAGCAACCACAGCAGTCCCAGCCCGCAGCGGGTCAGCGCGTTGGCCAGCAGCGTCTTCATGGTGATTCCTTGGCGGCCAGCGCCGCCAGCCCGCCCGAGCGCGGATTCTTGTAGCGGTGATAGCCCCACAGGTACTGCTGCGGGCATTGCAGGATCAGGCCTTCCATGGCGCGGTTGATGACGGCGGCTGCGGCGGCGGGCTCTTGCGGCAAGGGCTCGGCGAGTTCGCTCACGCGCACCACGTAACCCGAGCCATGCGGCAGCCGCTCGCACCACACCAGCAGCAAGGCCGCACCGGTTTGCTGCACCAGCCGCGAGGCCAGCGTCATCGTGTAGGCCGGCCGGCCGAAAAACGGCGCCCACACGCCCAGCCCCTCGGGCGGCACCTGGTCGGGCAGCAGGCCGATCACCTCGCCGCGCTTGAGCGCTCGCATCATCTGGCGCACGCCGGCCAGCGTGGCCGGGGCGGCATCGAGCCCGGGGCGGCGGCGCGCGGCTTCGACCAGATCGCGCAGCCAGGGCTTGCGCGCCGGGCGGTACAGCACGGTCATCAGGCCGCGCCCGGCACCGTAGCGCTGCGCGTAGGACTGGGCGATGGCCTCGAAGCAGCCCAGGTGGGGCGTGAGCATCACCAGACCGCGGCCGGCCGCGTGCGCCCGCTCGATCAACTCGCCGCCTTCCCAGTGCACAGGCGCGGGCAGCGGGGCTTCGGGCGGACGCAGCCACAGCAAAGGCAGCTCCATCATCGAGCGGCCGGCGCCGGCGACGGCGGCGCGCGCCACCGCCCAGGGCACCCCGGCTTGCCGCGCGTGGGAGCGCAAGCGCCGCCGGTAGGTGGGCGACACGGCAAACACCAGCCAGCCCAGCGGCGCGCCCACGGCGTGCAGCCAGCGCAGTGGCAACTGGGCCAGCGCTCGCATGAAACCGTTGAGGAATATCGCCATCAAGCGCGTCATCGGGTCGATAGAATGGTTTGGTCGCCGAGTTAATGAACTACTTGCGGGGCGATTGCAGGACAGCTCGAGGAATTTCGGGCGCTGCCGGGCTCATGGCTCAACAAACCGCTAAAGCGTTCGCCGAACTCCCAGGCAACTGGTCCGGCAACGCAAGTTGCAACCAACGGGAGTTTAAGAGTGGCGAACGATTTCCTTTTCACATCCGAGTCCGTGTCTGAAGGTCACCCCGACAAGGTGGCCGACCAGATCTCCGACGCCATCCTCGACGCGATCTTCGAGCAGGATCCGCTG
>CANFXR010000161.1 GCA_947451035.1 Burkholderiales bacterium | reverse complement strand
CGATCGCATCGACATGGCCGTAGCCCATGCCCAGAACGCGGCCCACGTCGCGCAGCGCGGCCTTGGCCGCCATGGTGCCGAAGGTGACGATCTGGCTCACCGCGTCGCGGCCGTACTTGTCCTTGACGTAGTCGATGACGCGGTCGCGGTTGGCCTGACAGAAGTCGATGTCGAAGTCGGGCATCGACACGCGGTCGGGGTTCAGGAACCGCTCGAACAGCAAGTTGTAGCGCAGCGGGTCGAGGTCGGTGATCTTCAGCGCGTAGGCCACCAGCGAGCCCGCACCCGATCCGCGCCCGGGGCCCACCGGGCAGCCGTGCGACTTGGCCCAGTTGATGAAGTCGGCCACGATCAGGAAGTAGCCCGGAAAGCCCATCTTCAAGATGGTGGCGATCTCGAATTCGAGCCGCGCTTCGTAGCGTGGCCGCTCGCGTTCGCGCTCGGTGGCGTCGGGATACAGCTGCACCAGCCGCTCGTCGAGCCCCTGGTGCGACGCATGGCGAAAGAACGCCTCGGGCGCCATGCGCACGCCATCGATCTCGGGCGTCGGAAACGCCGGCAGCTGCGGCTTGCCCAGCACCAGCTTGAGGCTGCAGCGCCGGGCGATCTCGACCGAATTGGCCAGCGCGCTGGGCACGTCGTCGAACAACGCCTCCATCTCGGCTTGCGTCTTGAGGTACTGCTGGGCGTTGAAGCGCTTGATGCGCCGCGGGTTGACCAGCGTTTCGCCCTCGGCCACGCACACGCGCGCCTCGTGCGCTTCGAAGTCGTCGGTCTCGAGGAACTGCACCGGGTGGGTGGCCACCACCGGCAAGCCGAGTTCGACGGCCAGCGGCACGACGGCTTGCACGTGCGTTTCCTGGCCCGGCAGGCCGGCGCGCTGGATCTCGAGATAGAAGCGGTTCGCAAACACCCCGGCAAAGCGCAACGCCAGCTGGCGCGCGCGCGACGTGTCGCGTGCCAGCAGCGCCTGACCCACGGCGCCCAGGTCGGCGCCCGACAGCGCGATCAGCCCGCCATTGAGTTCGCTGAGGGCGGCCCAGGTGGTCCACGGCTGAGATTGCGACGGCGGCCCCTGCCAGCAGCGCGTGAGCAGCTCGCACAGGTTGAGGTAGCCGGTGCGGTCTTGCACCAGCAGCAGCAAACGGGTGGGCTGGCGGTCGGAGCCTTCGGGCTCGAGCCACACATCGGCGCCGATCAGCGGCTTGACGCCCGATTTCAAGGTGGCGCCGTAGAACTTGATGGCGCCAAACAGGTTGCCCAGGTCGGTGATCGCCAGCGCCACCTGCCGGTCCTTGGCAGCCGCTGCCACCGCCTCGTCGATCCGCAACGTGCCGTCGACGACGGAGTATTCGGTGTGCGTGCGCAGGTGAACAAAAGGCATCCGGCTGATTTTACGAGCCGCACCGGGTCCGACCGCGGGTTCGACCGTTCTCCCGACCCGCAGCGCGCGGCTCCTTACACTGCCCGCCGTGGCTTCCATCCTGAACATCTCCGCTTACCGCTTCGCCGTGCTCGACGACACCGAGTCGCTGCGCACGCGCATTCACGATCAGGCCAGCGCGCGCCGGCTCAAAGGCACGGTGCTGCTGGCTGAAGAAGGCATCAACCTGTTTCTCGCCGGCACGCCCACTGACGTGCGCGGCTTCGTGGCCTGGCTGCGGCGCGATGCGCGCTTCGCCACGCTCGAGGTCAAGGAAAGCCCGTCTCACGGCGTGCCGTTCGGCAAGCTGCTGGTCAAGGTCAAGCGCGAGATCATCCGCATGAACCACCCGGCGATCCGCCCGCAGGCCGAACGCGCGCCGGCGGTCAGCCCGCTCACGCTGGCGCGCTGGCTGACGCAGGGACACGACGACGACGGCCGCGAGGTGGTCACGCTCGACACGCGCAACGCCTTCGAAGTCGACGAGGGCCGCTTCCACAACGCGATCGACTGGCGCATCGACAAGTTCAGCGAGTTCCCCGCGGCCGTGCTCGCGCACCGCGACGAGCTGCTGGGCAAGACCGTGGTGAGCTACTGCACCGGCGGCATCCGCTGCGAGAAAGCGGCGCTGTTCATGGCCGATGCGGGCATCGAGCGCGTGGTGCAGCTCGACGGCGGCATCCTCAAGTACTTCGAGGACACGGGCGGTGCGCACTTCGACGGCAACTGCTTCGTCTTCGACGAGCGGCGCACCGTGGGCGCCGACCTGTGCCCGGCCGGGCCCGATGCGGCATCCGTGGCGCAGACTGCCGCCAGCACGGCCTGAGACCGCGGCCCATGTCGACTGAGCCCGCGCCGGCATCCGGGGCAACCCCGCTCGAACGCTGGCGCGCCCTGGCCGCGCGCTACGCCGAAGTGCACAGCGCCTCGATGCGGCTGGCCGCGCCACTCAGCGACGAGGACTGCCAAGCGCAGTCGATGCCCGACGCCAGCCCCACCAAGTGGCACCTGGCGCATGTGAGCTGGTTTTTCGAGACCTTCGTGCTCGAGCGCCACGAGCGCGACTTCCAACCCTTCGACGCGCGCTTTCGGGTGCTGTTCAACAGCTACTACCAGGGCGTGGGCGCGCAGCACCCGCGTGCCCAGCGCGGGCTGATCACACGCCCGGGTCTGGCCACCGTCAAGCGCTACCGCGCGCAGGTCGACGAGCGCATGCAAGCGCTGATGGCGTATGCGGCCACCTCAGCCACTTTTGACGCCGAACTGCACGCGCTGATCACCCTCGGGCTGCACCACGAGCAGCAGCACCAGGAATTGCTGCTCACCGACATCCAGCACCTGCTGTCGCTGGGTGCGTCAGGCGCGGCGGATGTCGACTGCGCCTATTCAAAGGACGCGAGCGCCGTCATGGCGCCAGCGCAGCCGATGCACTGGCTCGCCCACGCCGGCGGCCTCGTCGATGTGGGTCACGACCCGGCGCTCGACGGCGAGTTCTGCTTCGACAACGAAACCCCGCGCCACCGGGTGTGGCTCGATCCTTTCGAGATCGCCTCGCGCCCCGTCACCCAAGGCGAATTCCTGGCCTTCATGGACGACGGCGCTTACCGGCGGCCCGAGCTGTGGCTGTCGATGGGCTGGGCCTGGGTGAACGGAGGGGAGACGCCGCGCAGCGCGCCGCTGTACTGGCACCCACGCGACGGCGCGTGGTTCAGCCACACGCT
>CANFXR010000160.1 GCA_947451035.1 Burkholderiales bacterium | reverse complement strand
TCCAGTCAGACCGAGCCCTTCCCCGTGAAGGGCTTTTTTTCGTCCAGGCCCGCGCCACGCGGGGCTGCGGGCAGGGGCCCGGTCTGGGCTTTTCGATCTCTCCCCGAATTCCCCATCGATCAAGGCATTTGCGCCGCCCCGTCTGGGCCGCCCATTTCTTCAGTAACGCTTTGGCCTGAGCCACCGAATCCCTGAACGCAAAAGGCCCGCCGAAGCGGGCCTTGATCGCGGTCAGCGATGCAGCGTCACCCGCTCATCTTCAGCACCACCCGCTGCTCTTCCCAGTCCAGCGGCAGCGGCAGCATCTTCATCAGCCGCCCCACGGTCAGCTCTCTCGGATGATCTCCGCGCACGAGTCTGTGCACGATGTCTGGCGCCAGATACGCCAGCCCCATGACCCCCGTCACATAAGCACTGCGCACCTGATCTTGTTCAGCGATCGCCAGCGCGCTGTCGGCGCGTCCTGACCTCAGCCGCTCGAACCAATCCAGCGCCTTGCCGATCAATGCCACCAGACCTGCATCCACTACAGGATCAATGGTTGAGCCTGCCGGTCTCACCACCAAGCGCACCGCCATCCCGCAGCGCTTCAGTTGCACCGGCACCTCGATCACAAAGACCGGTGCATCGCCATCTTCAGCTTCACCACTCGCCCCATCCACTGCCCAAGTCGCTCCCACCCGCACTGCGATGCCCACCGACTCCCTGCGCACCACCACCCGATCCACCAACTTCTGCAGCATCTCGATCCGCTGCGACGCTCCCGCCATCTCTAGCCGCTCCCCGATGGAACCGGCTCCCTGCAGCCGAGCTCGCGCCACATTCGCATCGACTGTTCCCTCAAGCCGTTCCATCACTTCCATCAGCCTGGACCGATCCTTCAAGAACCCCGCGACCGCATCGATCACCGCGCTCTCCAGCTCCTGCGCCGGTAACCGCAGCCGAGCCTCACCATCACCTCCGTCGCCTACAACTGGTTCCGTCTGATCGATGTAGTACCGATACCGCACCGATCCCTTCTTCGCATGAGTGGGCGTCAGCCGATGCCCCGACTCATCGAACACCAGACCCGCCAGCAGACTCGGCTCAGCAGCCCCAACTCGAGTCCTGTGCCCAGTCACATTCGATCGCATTAGCGCTTGCACCGCATCCCACAGCGCCCCATCCACGATCGCCGGATGCTGGCCTTCGAACACCTCGTCCTTGTGCACGATCTGCCCGATGTAGATCCGGTTGGACAAGATCCTGTACACATGCCCCCGGCTGAAGGCCTGGCCGCCCGATGATCCCGTGCGACGAGTGACCCGCGCCGGCGTGCGCCACCCCCGCCGAGCTAGTTCCATCACCACAGCCGGCACACTGCGCAGCTCCAAGTACAGCCGGTACATCTCGCGCACCTGGGTGGCAAGAGGCTCATCGATCGCCAGCGTCCGCTCGTTGGGCACATAGCCCATCGGCACCACCCCACCCATCCAAAGACCCTTGCGCTTCGATGCAGCGATCTTGTCTCGGATGCGTTCTCCCGTGACCTCGCGTTCGAACTGAGCGAACGACAGCAGCACGTTGAGCGTGAGCCTTCCCATCGAGCTCGTCGTGTTGAACGCCTGCGTCACCGACACGAACGACACCTCGTGTGCATCGAAGAGTTCCACCATCTTCGCGAAGTCCGCCAGCGACCGAGTCAGCCGGTCCACCTTGTAGACCACCACGATGCGCACCCGACCCGTGGCCACATCACCCAGCAAGCGCTGCAGACCCGGGCGTTCCACATTCCCGCCCGAGAAGCCTCTATCGTCATAGGCCCCCATCGACACCCAGCCCTGCGTCTTCTGACTCAGGATGTATGCCTCACACGCTTCGCGCTGAGCGTCCAGCGAATTGAAGCCTTGCTCCAGACCCTCCTCGGATGACTTGCGCGTGTAGATCGCACACGGCAGCGCCGGCACCTTCGAGATCATGAGCGCAGCCCGAAGAACCGAGGCCCCGACCACGCCGTTCCCGTGATCGCCAGCGCGATCGCGCTCAGGCTGGCCCAGGTTCGACCCGAGTACTCGAACCCCTCGGCCACCACCGTCACATGGTGCGTGTGACCTTGCCACTCGCGCAGCAGCCGCGTGCCCGGTGCCAGCGACACCGCAGGGGTCACACACGCCACGGCGCGACGCAAGCCGCGAACCGTGCGCTCCACCCGGGCCGCACCTGCGTGCGCTTCCATCTGGAGTTGCCAAGCCAGCGCACTGCGCAGCAGCGGCACCTGAGCGTGACGTGGGGCTGGGTGGCCGAACACCGCCACCCAGCGCTCGACCAGACCCGCACGTTCCATCGCTGCCAACTCGGCGAGCGAGTCGGCCACGTTCATACGGAGACTGATCCGACGATGCGGTAACGCCGCACCTCGGACCCGGCAGCATCGCAGACCACGTTCAGTCCGAGCCGCTTGCGCAGCACCCCGCTGATCGCGCCGCGCACCGTGTGCGCTTGCCAGCTGGTGAGCGCCATCATCTGCTCGAGCGTGGCGCCCGCTGCGCCGCGCAGCAGCGAGATCAATCGGGCTTGCTTGCTCACAGCAACCGGCGAAACAGGCAAGGGCAGTGCGATCGGAGCAGGCGTCCCAGCCGCCACCTCAGCCTTCGCGCGCGTGCGCCGAATCCCGGTCTTCACCGGCGCCACCGCGATCAAGGGCGAAGTGATCTTTGCAGCGCGCCCGGCCTTCAGGCTGGTCGGATTCGTGTTCGTCTTCGTCGTCATGAGCATCTCCTGGTTGATCCACCGCGACCACCGCGGCGGTGCACCAGTAACGCTCTGGTGGCGCCAGACATCAAGTCCATCGGGTCCACACCGGCCAACTTCCAGCAGAAGAACATGGCGTCCTGCATAATCCGCCAAATCAAAGGTGGAACCACATCCAATAAATCAGAACATGCCTCTGCCTCCCCTCACCAGCATCCAACTCACCCACGGCCAAGTCGCCTGGGCGCTGTGCGCCGGGCGCGCCCCCGATGCGCAAGCGATCGATGCGTTGCGCTATCTGCGCCAGCTCGGTGTCCCGTTCGCCGAAGACGAACGTGGCTTGGGCCGAGGCAACCGGCTGACCTACAACTTCGACAACCTGATGGAGTGCGCCACTGCGATGTACGCCATCCGCCGAGGTCAAAAACCTGGAGACGCTGCCAGCTTCCTGGTGGCCAACCGCGAGTCCCAGCGCCAGCGCTGCCGTGAGGCCTACCTGACCACGCCCAAAGACGCGGTTGACCAG
>CANFXR010000159.1 GCA_947451035.1 Burkholderiales bacterium | reverse complement strand
GTCGCGGTTGACGCGGAAGTTGGCGTAGTAGTCGTCGATCTCGCTGCGCAGCAGCTTGATGCGGTGCAGCGCGCGCTCGAGCCGCTTGGTCGTGCGCACGATGCCCACGTAGTTCCACATCAGCAAGCGCAACTCGTCCCAGTTGTGGGCGATCACCACCTGCTCGTCGGCGTTTTCGACCTGGCTTTCGTCCCACGCCGGCGGCTGCGGCTGGCCAACGGGGGCCAGTTCGTGAATGTGCTGCGCGCAGGTGCGCCCGAGCACCACGCACTCGAGCAGCGAGTTGCTGGCCAGCCGGTTGGCGCCGTGCAAGCCGGTGTAGCTGGTCTCGCCCACCGCATACAGACCCGGCACATCGCAGCGTCCGTGCAGATCGGTGACCACGCCGCCGCAGGTGTAGTGCGCCGCGGGCACCACCGGAATCGGCTGGCGCGCGATGTCGATGCCCAGCGCCGCACAGCGCGCATGGATGGTCGGGAAGTGTTCTTTCAGGAAGTCTTCGCCCAGGTGCGTGGCGTCGAGCCACACGTGGTCGAGGCCGTGCTTTTTCATCTCGAAGTCGATGGCGCGCGCCACGATGTCGCGCGGGGCGAGCTCCAGCCGCTCGTCGTGAGCGGCCATGAATCGATCGCCCAAGCCCGCGCCGATGCCGGGCAGCCGCAGGTGCGCGCCCTCGCCTCGCAGCGCCTCGGTGATGAGAAAGCTGCGCTCTTGCGGGTGGTACAGGCAGGTCGGGTGGAACTGGATGAATTCCATGTTGGCGATGCGGCTGCCCGCGCGCCAGGCCATCGCGATGCCGTCGCCGGTGGCGGTGTCAGGGTTGCTGGTGTAGCGATACACCTTGCCCACGCCGCCGGTGGCCAGCACCACCGCGTGGGAGGCCAGCGTCTCCACGCGCTGGCTGTCAATGTCGAGCGCGTACACGCCGTAGCAACGGTTGGGCTCGTCGCGGCCGAGGTGGCGCGAGGTGATCACGTCGACCGCCATCCAGCGCTCGCGCACCTCGATGTTCGGGTGGCGCTTGACCTCATCGAGCAACGCGTCGTGGATCGCCTTGCCGGTGGCGTCGGCCGCGTGCGCGATGCGGCGCACCGCGTGGCCGCCTTCGCGGGTGAGGTGCAACCCGAGCGGGCCGTCGGGGTCGGATGAAAACGGCACGCCACGATCGACCAGCCAGCCGATGGCCTCGGCGCTGCGCTCGGCGATGAAGCGCGCGGTCTGCTCGTCAACGAGGCCGGCACCGGCGTCCTGGGTGTCATTGACATGCAGATCGACGCTGTCGTCGCTGCCCAGCACGCCGACGATGCCGCCTTGCGCCCAGGCGGTGGCTGCTTCGGACAGCGAGCGCTTGGCCAGCAGGATCACCCGGTGCTCGGCGGCCAGGTGCAGCGCCACCGTCAGGCCCGCGAGCCCCGCACCGATGATCACCACGGGGGCCGGTGTCACGCGCGGATCAGACGCTGCCATGGCGCGCGGCAGCCACGCGCTCGGCGTCGGCTCGGGGGGTGTTTTTCATCGGCCGATTCTATCGACCACCCCCCGCGAGCCCCCGCTCAGTGAACGACGCGATCGAACACGAATTCGCCGTCGCGGATGTCGACCGGGATCACGTCTTTCGGGCCGAACTTGCCTTCGAGGATGAGCTTGGCCGCCGGGTTTTCGATGCGCTGCTGGATGGCGCGCTTGAGCGGACGCGCACCGAACACCGGATCGAAGCCGGCCTTGGCCAGCTCGGCCAGCGCCAGCTCGGACACCTCGAGCTTCATGTCCATCTTCTCGAGTCGCGCTTCGAGCACCTTGAGCTGGATCCTCGCGATGGATTCGATGTGGCGGTGGTCGAGTGCGTGGAACACCACCACCTCGTCGATGCGGTTGAGGAACTCGGGGCGGAAGTGCTGCTTGACCTCGACCCACACCGCCTCGCGGATGAGCTCGCTGTCTTGCCCGGCCATCTGCATGATCTGGTGCGAGCCGAGGTTGCTGGTCATCACGATGACGGTGTTCTTGAAGTCGACGGTGCGGCCCTGGCCATCGGTCAGACGGCCGTCGTCGAGCACTTGCAGCAGCACGTTGAACACATCGGGGTGCGCCTTTTCGACCTCGTCGAGCAGCAGCACGCTGTAGGGCTTGCGGCGCACGGCTTCGGTCAGGTAGCCGCCCTCGTCGTAGCCCACGTAGCCCGGCGGCGCTCCGATCAGGCGGCTGACCGAATGCTTTTCCATGTACTCGCTCATGTCGATGCGGATCAGGTGGTCCTCGCTGTCGAACAGAAAGCCCGCGAGCGCCTTGCACAGCTCGGTCTTGCCCACGCCGGTGGGGCCCAGAAACAGGAACGAGCCGGTCGGGCGGTTCGGATCGCTCAGGCCCGAGCGGGCACGGCGGATCGAGTTGGCCACCGCGGTGATGGCTTCGTGCTGGCCGATCACGCGCTCGTGCAGCCGGCCTTCCATTTGCAGCAGTTTTTCGCGCTCGCCTTGCATGAGCTTGGACACCGGGATGCCGGTGGCGCGCGCCACCACCTCGGCGATTTCTTCCACGCCCACCATCGTGCGCAGCAGCTGCGGCTTGCCGCTGGCCTTGCCGGCTTTCGCCTTGCCCTGCTCGGTCGACTGCGCCTCGGCGAGCTTTTTCTCCAGCTCGGGCAAGCGTCCGTACTGCAGCTCGGCGACCTTGTTGAAGTCGCCCTTGCGCTTCCAGTCCTCGATCTGGAAGCGGATGCGGTCGATTTCTTCCTTGACGTGAGCCGAGCCTTGCGCGGCGGCCTTCTCGGCCTTCCAGATCTCGTCGAGGTCGGCGGCTTCGCGCTGCAGCTTGACGATCTCTTCTTCGATCAGATCGAAGCGCCGTTGCGAGGCCTCGTCCTTCTCGCGGCGCACGGCTTCGCGCTCGATTTGCAACTGGATCAGCCGGCGGTCGAGCTTGTCCATGGCCTCGGGCTTGGAGTCGATCTCGATCTTGACCTTGGCGGCCGCCTCGTCGATCAGATCGATCGCCTTGTCGGGCAGGAAGCGGTCGGTGATGTAGCGGTGGCTGAGTTCGGCCGCAGCCACGATGGCCGGGTCGGTGATCTCCACGCCGTGGTGCACCTCGTACTTTTCCTGCAGCCCGCGCAAGATGGCGATGGTGGCCTCGACCGTGGGCTCGCCCACCAGGATTTTCTGGAAGCGGCGCTCGAGCGCGGCGTCCTTCTCGACGTACTTGCGGTATTCGTTGAGCGTGGTCGCGCCGATGCAGTGCAGCTCGCCACGCGCCAGTGCCGGCTTGAGCATGTTGCCCGCGTCGATGGCGCCTTCGGCCTTGCC
>CANFXR010000158.1 GCA_947451035.1 Burkholderiales bacterium | reverse complement strand
GCCTCACACGCTTCGCGCTGTGCGTCCAGCGAATTGAAGCCTTGCTCCAGACCTTCCTCGGATGACTTGCGCGTGTAGATCGCACACGGCAGCACCACCTTCGAATTCACGAGCGCAGCCCGAAGAACCGTGGCCCCGACCACGAGGTTCCCGTGATCGCGCGCGAGATCGCCGTGAGGCTGCGCCAGGTCTGGCCCGAGTACTCGAACCCGTCGGCCATCACCGTCACATGGTGTGTGTGACCTTGCCACTCGCGCAGCAAGCGCGTGCCCGGTGCGAGCGACACCGCGGGGGCTGCGCAAGCCACCGAGCGGCGCAACCCGCGAACCAACTGATCAGCCCGGCCGGCGCCAGCCTGGGCTTGCAGCTGGATGCGCCAAGCTAGGGCACCGCGCAGCAAGGTGACGCGGGCCCGCAGTGGGGCAGGGTGGCCGAACACCTCGGCCCAGCGCTCGACCAGCCCCGAGCGATCCACCGCCGCCAACTCGGCGAGCGACTCAGCCACCGTCATGCCGCAGCAGCCACGATGCGGTAGCAGCGCACACCGGAGCCTGAAGCGGCTTCGCACACCACGTTCAGCCCCAGCCGCTTGCGCAGCACCCCGCTGATCGCACCGCGCACTGTGTGCGCTTGCCAGCCGGTGAGCGCCATCATCTGTTCGAGCGTGGCGCCGGATGAGGCGCGCATCAGCGAGATCAAGCGAGCCTGCTTGCTGGTGCGTGCTGACTCAAGCGGAGGGGATGGGACGATCGGCGGCGATGCAGTGACCTTGGTGCCGCTTCGCCGAGCGGGCTTGGGCACCGGAGTCGATACTGCGGCCCTGACCACCTTGCGGGCCGCCGTGGGGTGACGCCCAATAGCCTTCGCAGCCGTCATCGGCAACGTCGGTACTTCTACCTTTGGTTTGGGTTTGGCCTTCGTGACCGTGGCCTTGATCCCTGTGACCTTCGAGCCTGTTGTATCTGCCTTCATCGCGCTTCTCCTGGTGTCCACCGCGACCTTCGCGGCGGTGCACCAGTAACGCTCTGTGGGCGGCACACATCAAGTCATTTGTTGAGGCGAGTGCTGCGACTCACGGCGCGTAACAGGAGATAGCCGCATCTTTATCTTGTAGAGCTGGCTTGAATGACAGAAATGCAGCGGTTGCTGTCATTTGCCGGCTGTGGTTGAGTGGTGGAAATAGGCTATTCGCTGTCGTACGAATTCTTGTCCCACAGCGGCCTTTCGATTGGATGCTGACGACCATCAGGCGTCGAACGCGGAGGTGTGATTCGACGGCAGGGCTGGCGCTGTGCGCCACCACGTTACAGCTTCGCAACCAGCTGTTCCATGGCCGTCTTGGCATTGTTCAAATAGTCTTCCTTGACCTGGACACGGTGGCCGTTGATCGACTGCTTGCCCACGGGCAATTTCGAGAACGGCAGGCCCTTGGCGAATGCAACAACACCGGTCGTTTGAAAATCTCGAACCTCAACAAAGCCCGCGTCGATCTTCTTGAAGTCGAAGATTTCAGGGTTCGTCTTCAACAATGCAGCGACATCCCTTTCGATGGCATCCAATACCGCCGCATATGCCGACGCTGCGCCCATGTACTGCGTCAATCGGTTCTTAACGATCAAGTGCACCTTCGGCAAAGGACGCTTCGCGTCTTTGAGCTTTGTCGCAAACGCATACGCTGCGTAGATTTCCGACGGCAACTTCAAGCCATACACGAGCGAAAAGGCATTTTGAATCGCGCGCCGTGACGAGTCATCTGCCATCACTGGAAGAACGATTCGGGTGCACGAGGCCAAGGCGATCTGCGTGTACAACGAAAAGCTAGGGTTGCAGTCCAAAAAGACGGTGTCGTACTCAGGGCCGAGCTGATCAAGGAAGTTCTTCAACCAGTCAACGACAGCGATCCACGGGTTCGTTCCCGGGATCTGATTATTCGCGAGCGTATTGACCGCATTCGCCTGCAGTTCGAGCAGTGGATCGCCACAAACGAGGTCAATGTTTGCCGGTAGCGCGCGGTTGTATTTGTTCGGCT
This sequence comes from Burkholderiales bacterium, assembly GCA_947451035.1. Taxonomy (GTDB): domain Bacteria; phylum Pseudomonadota; class Gammaproteobacteria; order Burkholderiales; family Burkholderiaceae_C; genus PBB1. Next base: position 1,326 of record CANFXR010000158.1, on the reverse strand, counting down.
TGGTAATGAAGTCGTGCGCGTCGAACACCGGCGGCGTGTAGGGCGAAGGCAGCCGAAGTTGGAAGTAGCCGCCAACGCTGCACCGCGGAGTCAGACCCTGACGTTCCAGCAACTTCTCGCTGCCCTTGTTACTCAAGCCACCGAGCATCAATTCGGATAGGTTGGCCTGCGGGCACATATCGACCGCCAGCACCCGCTTCTTCGGATGCTTCTCCGCATAGCGAACGATTGACTGGAAGGCGAGGCTGGTCTTGCCCGTACCGCCCTTGTTGTTCCAGAAAGCGTATTTCATTTCCATAAGATCCTCGTCTGGACGAGAAGACGTCCAATATGGACATAATAAGGGACAAAAAAGACAATGTAAAGTCTTTGAGAGACGACCCATTTCTGCCAGCCGCGGGTGACTACTGCCGGGCCATACGAGGATGTCCGCCGTCGACGCCAGAGATCGACTTCTTAGGGTGGTTAGCCTGCGATGGATTGGCAATGGCGAACGACAGCAATCAGTCTTCACCTTCCGACCGCGATGCCATGTCCACAGTCGGCTCTTGCGCCAGAGTGCCGCTCAAACTCAAGGACACCCTGGGTGCTTCGCCTGAGCCTGTAGGTGGGAGGGCCGGGTACGCGGATTGGCGCTTTTCAATCCGGGCATTGGCAGCAAGCTTCTCGGCCATATCCTGGCAGGCCCTACGGTGCGGGACGTCCGCCAAGGAGAACCGAAGGCTACTAACGACTAATCCTGGCCCGAGGGCGCCGGATGCCGCTGTCGGGCCACCACGCCCGCGACGAAGCGACCGAAAGTGCCGAGTAGCGGAGCTTCGTCGAAGGACGGTTCTTCGTCATGGCCAGCAATCTCGGAGTTGCCTCCAGCGACGGGACTTTCTCGGCTTATGTCTAGGCCAGCTAGGGTGGTCCTTGTTCTCCACGATGCTCAAGGCATGAGAGTAGATTGGGTGATTAGAATGCGGAAACACATCCAATTAACGAGCCATGCTCCTTCCGCCCCTCACCAGCATCCAACTCACCCACGGCCAAGTCGCCTGGGCACTGTGCGCCGGGCGAACCCCCGATGCGCAAACGATCGATGCCCTGCGTTACCTGCGCCAGCTCGGTGTCCCGTTCGCCGAAGACGAGCGCGGATCAGGTCGAGGCAACCGTCTGACCTACACCTTCGACCACCTGATGGAGTGCGCCACTGCGATGTACGCCATCCGCCGAGGTCAAAAACCTGGAGACGCTGCCAGCTTCCTGGTGGCCAACCGCGAGTCCCAGCGCCAGCGCTGCCGTGAGGCCTACCTGACCACGCCCAAAGACGCGGTTGACCAG
>CANFXR010000157.1 GCA_947451035.1 Burkholderiales bacterium | reverse complement strand
CTGTGGGACCGCTGCATCAACGCCAGCGACCGCACCCGCACCGAGATCGACATGCAGCAGCGCTTTCCCACGCCGTTTCGACTGCAGGTGCTGGCGCGGGCGCAGGAAATCGGGCTCGACCCGGCCTACGTCTACGGCCTGATCCGCCAGGAGTCGCGCTTCGTGACCGACGCGAAATCGGGCGTCGGCGCCTCGGGGCTGATGCAGGTGATGCCCGCCACGGCGCGCTGGACGGCCAAGAAGATCGGCTTGCCCTACAGCCACGAGCTGATCGCCGACCGCGACACCAACCTCAAGCTCGGCACCAGCTACCTCAAGCTCGTGCTCGACGACTTTGCCGGCTCGCAGCCGCTGGCCGCCGCGGCCTACAACGCCGGTCCCAGCCGCTCGCGCCGCTGGCGTGACGGCCCGCTGCTCGAGCCGGCCGCCTGGGCCGAGAACATCCCGTTTTCCGAAACGCGCGATTACGTCAAGAAGGTGCTGTCGAACGCGGCCTATTACGCTGCGCTGCTGCGAGGCGATGCGGTGTCGATCCGCTCGCGGCTGGGCAGCGCCATCGGCCCACGCGACGCCACCGCCCCTGCTGCTGACAAGGAGTTGCCATGAACACCCCCACTGAATCGCCCGTGCTCGCCCCCAACGCGCCACGCCACATCCTGGTGCTCGGCGGCACCGGCTTCGTCGGTCGCAGCGTGTGCGAGCGGCTGGTCGAGCGCTCGGGCGGCGGCGATGCCCGCATCCTCGTGCCGAGCCGCCGCCCGCAACGCGCCCAGCACCTGCGCACGCTGCCCACCGTGGAAGTGCTGCAAGCCGATGTGCACGACGAGGCCGTGCTGCGCCGGCTGGTGGCCGGCTGCGATGCGGTGATCAATCTGGTGGCCATCCTGCATGGCAGCGAAGCCGACTTCGAGCGCACCCACGTCGAGCTGCCGCGCAAGCTGGTGGCGGCGTGCCAGGCCGCAGGCGTGCGGCGCGTCGTGCACGTGAGCGCCCTCGGCGCGGCCATCAATGCGCCCTCGCGCTACCTGCGCTCCAAGGCGGCCGGTGAGGTCGTGCTCGAGACCAGCGGGCTCGATGTGACCGTGCTGCGGCCTTCGGTCATCTTCGGCGAGCACGACCGGTTCATCAACCTGTTCGCCACCATGCAAAGGGTCACGCCGGTGGTGCCACTGGCCGGTGCGGCGGCACAGTTCCAGCCGGTGTGGGTCGAAGACGTGGCCTCGGCCATCGTGGCCGCGCTCGACCAGCCCGGCTCCATCGGCCAGACCCTCGAGTGCGGCGGACCCACCGTCTACACGCTCGAGCAGCTGGTGCGCTTCGCCGGTCGCTGCACGGGACGCGAGCGGCTGGTGATCGCGCTGCCCGAGGCCGTTGCGCGGCTGCAGGCCGGCCTGATGGAACTGCTGCCCGGCACGCCGCTGATGTCGCGCGACAACGTCGACTCGATGCGCGTGCCCAACGTGCTCGGCGACCAGCGGCCGACGCTCGCCTCGCTGGGCATCGAGCCGCGTTCGCTCGAGGCCGTGATGACCCCGCTGCTGCAAGAGCGCACCGGCTGCGCACGGCTCGATGCGCTGCGCGCGCACGCCCATGGCGGCTGAACCCGGCGACGCCCGCCCATGAAGGCCTGGAAGGTCGGCGGCGCGGTGCGCGACGCGCTGCTCGGGCGCGCCAGCGGCGACACCGACTGGGTGGTGACCGGCGCCACGCCCGAGCAGATGGTGGCTGCGGGCTACACGCCGGTCGGCCGCGACTTTCCGGTGTTTCTGCACCCGACCACGAAAGAGGAATACGCGCTGGCGCGCACCGAGCGCAGCACCGCGCCGGGCTATCACGGCTTCGTGTTCCACGCCGCGCCCGACGTCACGCTCGAAGAAGACCTGCAGCGCCGCGACCTGACCATCAACGCGATGGCGCAAGACGACCACGGCGCTCTGATCGATCCCCACGGCGGGCAACGTGATCTGGCCGCACGGCTGCTGCGCCATGTGTCGCCCGCGTTCATCGAAGACCCGGTGCGCATCCTGCGCGTGGCGCGCTTCGCCGCGCGGCTGGGCGATTTCTCGGTGGCTCCGGAAACCGCCACGCTGATGCGCGAGATGGTCGCCAGCGGCGAGGTCGATGCGCTGGTCGCCGAGCGGGTGTGGCAGGAAGTGGCGCGCGGCCTGATGGAAACCCATCCGTCGCGCATGTTGGACGTGCTGCACGACTGCGGCGCGCTGGCGCGGCTGCTGCCCGAGATCGACGCCGACTGGGGCGCGGGCCGTGCCACGCCAGCACCGCAGCCCTTGCCATCGACGGCCACGCCCACGCTGCGCCTGACCATCGACACCACGGCCCGCCGCCACGCGCCGCTGCCGGTGCGCTTTGCGGTGCTCGCCCACCGCATGCCGCTGGCCGCCTTGCACGCGCTGTGCGAACGCTGGCGCATCCCCACCGACTGCCGCGAGCTGGCCGAACTGCTGGTGCGCGAGCGCGACGCCGTGCAACGCAGCCCCACGCTGGGTGCCGACGCGCTGGTGGATCTGCTGGACCGCGGCGACGCCTGGCGCCGCCCCGAGCGCTTCGAGTGGCTGCTGCAAGCGTGTGACGGCATCGCCCACGCCACGCCCGCAGCCGGCGCGAACGCACCGTCTCAGTCGCGCCTGCGTGCCGCGCTGAAGCGCGCCGCCGCACTCGACACCGGCGCCGTGGCGCAGCGCGCCGCCGCCGCTGGCGCACGCGGCCCGGACATCGGCGCCGCGGTACACACCGCCCGCGTGCTGGCGGTGGAAGACGAACTCAGCGACGAGGTGAACGACTGAGATTCGCCCAGCGGCGCGCTGCCGCAGGCGATCAGAAGATCCGGCCCAGCACCAGCGCCAGCACGCTGAGCAGCACGCTGCTGGCGATGGGCACGAAGAACTCGCGGCCGAACAGCTTGAAGCGGAAGTCGCCGGGCAGGCGGCCGAGGCCGATCTTTTCCAGCCAGCGGTGCACGCCGCCGAAGATCATCAGCACCAGCAGGATCGCGATCAGCCAGCGGATCATGGGCAGCGCGCGGTGGCGGTGAGAGTGAGGGTGAGCGGGAAGGGCTTCACAGCGTGTGCGTGCGGTCGCCCTGGGCGAAGCCGATCGGCGCGGTCGTGAACGACGCCCCGCAGCCGCGGGCCAGACCGATCACCTTGAACAGCTCGCCCATCTCGTGCTCGGTGAGCAGCTTCTGGGCGTGGGCCGTGGTGCGCAGATCGGCGCCTTCGAGCAACCCGAGCAGGCCGCAGTTCATGAGAAAGCGCGCCTGGCTGGCGTAGCCCAGCACCTCGAGCCCGGCGTCTTGCGCGGCCAGCGCGATGCCGGTGAAGTTGACGTGCGCGGTGATGTCCTTGGCGCCCACGTCGACCAGCGGATCGGTGTCGGCCAGGTGGGCGCGGTGGCACATCAGCGTGCCGCCCACGCGCTGCGGGTGGTAGTACTCGGCCAGCGGAAATCCGTAGTCGATGAAGAACGCCGCGCCGCGCTGCAGCCGCTCGGCCAGCGTGGCGATGAAGGCCTCGGCCTGCGGGTG
>CANFXR010000156.1 GCA_947451035.1 Burkholderiales bacterium | reverse complement strand
CCGCGATGGCGCGCGTGCACGGCGCGCAGCCGATGCTGGGCATGAACTCGTCGTGCAGCGGGTTGTAGGGGACGTCGTGGCTGGCGATGTGGTGCCACACGTCGTTCCAGCTCCAGTCGGCCAGCGGGTTGAACTTGGTGCGGCCCTGGGCGTCGATCTCGCTGAACGGCACCACCGCGCGGGTGTTCGATTGCTCGCGGCGCAGCCCGGTGACCCAGGCCGTGCGCGCGGCCATCATGCGGGCGAGCGGCTCCATCTTGCGCAGGTTGCAGCACGCCTTGCGCAACTCGAGGCTGCGGTACATCGCCTCGTTGCCGTGGGTCGCCACGAAGTGCACCACCGACTCGGCAACGGGCTTGAACACCTCGACGCTCAGCGCGTAGCGCTGCTCGATGCGAGCGATCAGCGCCACCGTCGGCTCGTGCAGCATGCCGGTGTCGAGCGTGGCGATGGCGATGCCCGTGCCGCCGCCCAACCCGTGGCGCGCGATCAGGTCGGTGATGACCATGTCTTCGACGCCTAGGCTGGTCGACTGAACGGCGCTGCCGGCGTGCGCCGCAGCGGCGTCCTTGAGCACTTGCACGGTGTGCGCCAGGCGATCTTCAAAGCCCGGCGTGTGGCGCGCGTAGAGATCGATCGCGCTCATGTGGACGCCCCTGCGTCGATGAGCCCGCTGTGGCCTTGCTCATCGGCCGAGCGCGCGAAGATCGGACGGTGCTCGCGCACGTCGCCCTGGTAGTGGCCGGGGAAGAAGTTGAGCGCGCGTTCGGCCGCCTCGAGCGACTGATCGGCGCGCAGCACCACCGCATCGAAGCCGGTGCGCTGCAGCAGCGGCAGCATGTCCACGAGCACTTCGCCCAGGGCGCGGATCTCGCCCGTGAACCGGTAGCGCGAGCGCAGCAGGTGCGCCTGGCTGTAGGCGCGGCCATCGACCCATTTCGGGAACTGCAGCGCGATGAGCCCGAGGCGCGGCAGGTCGGCTTCGAGCTCGCGCATGTCCAGATCGTTGCCGACGATCACGCCCACCGGCAGGCCCGCGGGCCAGTGGTTGCGCACGCCGTGCCACTGGTGCCAGGTCAGCAACTGGTGGGGTGCCGGGGTGATAGTGACCATCGGGCCGTCATCGCCGTGCACGCGGTGCCAGACATCTTGGGTGTACTTGATGAATTTCATGGCGGTCATTCGGCAGAGACGTCGTCGGGTGCAGCGTGCCGCGCGGTCGAGCGGCGCACCGCGTTGGTCGATGCCTTGAAGGGGTCGAGTCCGACGCGCTTGATGGTGTCGATGAAGCGCTCGCCACCTTGGCGCTGTGCCTGGTAGGTGTCGATCACCGCCTCGACCGCATCGGCGGCTTCATCGGCCGCGAACGACGGGCCGACCACCTTGCCGGGCACCGGCCCGCCGCTCAGCGTGGTTCCGTCGGACCCGCCCAGGGTGATCTGGTACCACTCGGCTCCGTCCTTGTCGACGCCGAGGATGCCGATGTGACCGCTGTGGTGGTGGCCACACGAGTTGATGCAACCGCTGATGTGCAGGTCGATGTCACCGATGTCCCACAGCTCGTCGAGGTCCTGGTAGCGCTCGGTGATCTCGGCGGCCAGCGGGATCGAGCGCGCATTGGCCAGCGCACAGAAATCGCCGCCCGGGCAGGCGATCATGTCGGTCAGCAAGCCGATGTTGGGTGTGGCAAAGCTCGCGCTGCGCGCGGCCGCCCACAGCGCTGGCAGGTCGGATTCAAGCACCCACGGCAGCACCAGGTTCTGATCGTGCGACACGCGCAATTCGCCGTGGCTGTAGCGGTCGGACAGCTCGGCCGCGAGTTCCATCTGGATGTCGGTGATGTCGCCCGGCGCCTGACCGGTGCGCTTGAGCGACAGCGTGACGGCGCGGTAGCCGCTCAGCCGGTGGCCGTGCACGTTGCGCTCGAGCCAGCGGCCGTAGCCGGCGGGCGCATCGGCGGGGGCTGCGATCCCCGAAGATGGTTGCGCCGCCACGCCGGCGGGCACCACGAAATTGGCCGTCACCCGATCGAGCTCGGACTGCGGGATCAGGTGCGCGCTGCCGTCGGCGTCGCGCTCGAGGATCTCGCGGAACTCGGCTTCGACGTCATCGAAGAAGCGCTGGCCTTCGGCCTTGACCAGGATCTTGATGCGCGCCTTGTAGATGTTGTCGCGCCGGCCGTAGCGGTTGTAGACGCGCACCACGGCTTCGATGAAGACGAGGATCTGCTGCCATGGCAGGAACTCGCGTGCCACCGTGCCGATCACCGGCGTGCGGCCCATGCCGCCGCCCACCAGCACCTTGAAGCCGACCTCGCCAGCGTCGTTCTTGAGCAGGTGCAACCCGATGTCGTGCCAGCCGATGGCCGCGCGGTCTTCGCCGGCGCCGGTGACGGCGATCTTGAACTTGCGCGGCAGGAAGGCGAACTCCGGGTGCAGCGTGCTCCACTGCCGCATGATTTCGGCGTAGGGGCGCGGGTCGACGAGTTCGTCGGGCGCGATGCCGGCAAAGCAGTCGCTGGTGATGTTGCGGATGCAGTTGCCGCTGGTCTGGATGCCGTGCATGTGCACCGCGGCCAGCGTGTCCATGACCTCGGCGCTCTTGTCGAGCGGGATCCAGTTGTATTGCAGGTTCTGCCGCGTCGTGAAGTGCGCGTAGCCGCGGTCGAAGTCGCGCGCGATGCCGGCCAGCGCACGCAGTTGCGCCGAGCTCAGCTCGCCGTAGGGCACGGCCACGCGCAGCATCGGTGCGTGGCGCTGCACGTACCAGCCGTTTTGCAGCCGCAGGGCGCGGAACTCATCGTCGGGCAGTTGACCGGTGAGGTGGCGGTCGAGTTGGTCGCGGTACTGCGCCGCACGCTGGCGAACGAAGTTCCTGTCGAAGTCGGTGTAGGCGTACATCGTTATCTTTCAAAAGCGGTGTTCAGTGAACCAGGACCTTTTGGGCCGCGACCACCAGCGACAGGCACAGCAGCGAGCGCACGACGTGCTCGGGCATCTTGCGGGTCAGTTGGGCGCCCAGCCAGATGCCGGGGATGGAGCCGATCAGCAAGGCGCCGAGCAGCGACCAGTCCACATGGCCGAGCGTGGCGTAGCCGATGCCCGCCACCAGCGTCAGCGGCACCGCATGGGCAATGTCGGTGCCCACGATCTGATGCGAGGTCATGCGTGGATACAGCAAGCGGATCATCGTCGCCCCCACGGCGCCGGCCCCGATCGAACTGAGCGACACCAGCACGCCCAGGATCAGGCCGCACAGCACCGTCAGCCTGGGCTGGTTGTCCTCGTTGATCCAGCGCTCGAGCCAGCGGCCCACGGTGACCCAGGTCTGCTTGAAGGCCACGGTGACCGCGGTGAGCAGCAACGCGATGCCCAGCGAGAACGTCAGCGCGCTGGCCCAGTTCTTGGTGATGCCGGTGAAGTGCATCAGCGCGATGGTGGCCAGCGAGGCCGGAATGCTGCCCGTCAGCAGCCGCCGCGTGATGCGCCACTGCACATGGCCGGCCTGGTTGTGCGAAACCGAGCCGGCCGTCTTGGTGATGGCGGCAAACCACAGGTCAGTGCCCACGGCCACGGCCGGATT
>CANFXR010000155.1 GCA_947451035.1 Burkholderiales bacterium | reverse complement strand
TGGCCAAGGCGCGAGCCGAAGGGTTCCAGCCATGAGGCCACATCGCCAATACTTCAGCTCAAAGGAGCGCCCATGTCGCTGATTCGCCAAATCTGGTTGCTGTTGCTGGCCACGGTGCTGCTGGCTTTTGCCGGCAGCGTGTTGATCGTCACCAATTCGGCGCGCGACCTGCTGCAAACCCAGCTGCGTTTGAAAAACAGCGACAACGCTGCTTCTCTGGCGCTCGCGCTGTCTCAGCAAAAAGGCGATGCCGAACTGATGGGCCTGCTGATGTCGGCGCAGTTCGACACCGGCTATTACCGCCGGGTTCAGTTGCTCTCGGTTGACGGCAAGGTGGTGTTCGACCGCTTGGCCGAAGCGCAGGCTGCGCAGGCTCCCGGCTGGTTCGTCGCGGCGGTGCCGATCGAGTCGAAGCCCGGCACCGCGCAGGTGTCCGACGGTTGGCGCGCCCTCGGTCAGGTGGTGGTCGAGAGTCATGTTTCATACGCCCACGACGCGCTGTGGTCGAGCAGCCTGCGCTCGGCACTGGCCATGGCCTTGGTCGGCCTGATCGCAGCGGGCGCCGGCACGCTGGTGGTTCGCCGCATCAGCCGCTCGCTGGGCACCGCGGTGGATCAGGCGCGCGCACTCGAGCACGGAGAGTTCTTGCAGGTGGCAGAACCCCCGGAGCCTGAGTTGAGGCGTTTGACACGCGCCATGAACTCGCTGGTCGGTCGTTTGAGGGTGACCTCCAGCGCGCAGGCCGAACAGATCGATGCCTTGTACCGGCAGGCCAACGCCGATGCATTGACCGGCTTGTCCAACCGCAAGCACTTCCTGATCCAGTTGACCACCGCGCTGACCCGCGAAGACGGGCCGGCCGAAGGCGGGCTGGTGCTGCTGCGCGTGATGGATCTGGGTGGATTGAACCGGCAACTCGGCCATGCGGCGGTGGACCGCCTGCTGTTGACGATGGCGCAGTCTTTGCGGCCCTACGCGGATCAGGTGCGGGGCTGTTTCCTGGGTCGACTCAACGGGTCCGACTTTGCGCTGTGTCTGCCTGCGGCAGGCGTGGCCCATGAAACCGCCCTGGCCCTGGCCGAGGCCTTGCGGCTGGTGCTGCCAAGTTTTGGTGCCAATGCGGCGGTGTGCATCGGTGCGGTGGAAATCGACCGCGACCTGCCCCCCAGTCAGGTGATGGCCACGGCAGACACGGCGCTCGCGCGTGCCGAGCTCAAGGGGGCTTTCGCCGTCGAGATGGGCAGCGGTCCGCTGGGTGCGCTGGCAGTGCTGGGCGAGGGCGCCTGGCGCCAGCGCATCCGGCAGGCGCTGGATCGCCAGTGCTTGCAACTGATGGAGTTCAGGGTGCTCAACGACCGCCGCCAGGTGGTGCATCTCGAGTGCCCATTGCGCTTGCAACTGAACCCCGATGGCCCTTTCGAGCCGGCCGCGCGCTGGTTGCCGCTGGCCGTGCGCAGCCGGCTGACTCCCGACATCGACGAATGCGCATTGGCGCTCGCGGTCAAGGCTTGCGAGCACGATGGCCAGGCGCGCTGCGTCAATCTGTCGTCGTCATCCTTGACGGACAGCGGCTTCGCGTCCCGTTTGCGTGCGCTGCTGTGGACCGCGCCGCAAACCGCACGGCTCATCTGGCTTGAGATGGCCGAGACCGCGGCCGTCGAGCACTTCGATCTGCTGCAAGAGCTTGGCCGCCAGCTTCGGCCCACCGGCATACGCTTCGGCATCGACCACGCCGGCGAGCGGCTCGGGCAGATTCCGCGCCTGTTCGAAGCGGGCTTCGACTACGTGAAGCTCGACGCGTCGATGGTGTCAGGCGTGGGCCGTGACGAGCAGCGTGCGCTGTTCGTGCGCAGCACCGTCACGCTGCTGCACGGCATGTCGATTCAGGTCTACGCCGAGGGCGTCACCGACGAAGCCGATGCCGCGCGCCTGTGGGAATGCGGCATCGACGGCGCCACCGGCCCGTGGATCAGCTCACTGGACGTCGCCCCAGGCGGGTGACGACGTCCCGCGTCAATCGGCGAGCAGTTTGCCTCGCTGCAGCAGGTCGGCGATGACCTGGTGATCGTTGGTGAAACTGCCCATCAGATTGACGCCGGTCAGCGTGATCACCTGGTCGACAGCCGCGTGGTCGTAGGCGCCCGAGGCGAACCCGCCCTTCGAGCTGATTTCGATCACCGTGTCCACACCGACCTTGGTGAAGTGCAGGTAGTTGGCGAGGTTGCCTTCATCGGCGGTGATCGTCAGTGCGTTGGCCGTGCCGATGGTGTCTGGCAAGGCCGTGGTGTTGGCCGCATGGTGCTCACCGACCAGCAAGTCGCGCAAGTCCAGCACATCACCCGCATGGCTCGCGTTGTCAAAGTCGGTGATCACATCGTGGGCTGGTGCGACAGTGCTGCCGGCGTCGCCCAGCGACCAGCGGAAGACGTCGTTTCCGAAGCCGCCCGTCAACTGGTCATCACCCTTGCCGCCCTCAATCACATCGGCCCCCTTGCCGCCGGAGAGCGTGTCGCGCCCGTCGCCGCCGATCAGGTGATCGCGGGCGTCGCCGCCGCTCAGGTGGTCGTCGCCTGCGCCGCCAGTGATCAATGAGCCGGTGCGCACCGCATACGTACCCGCTTTCACGCCGGCCACGATGTCCTGCAATTCCGACAGCACGGGCGCATTCGCATCGCTGTACAGAGGCAACGTGCTCGACCCCAGCACCTTGTAGCTGCTGTCGACATCGTCGTGGAGCTTGAATTCCACGCGCAACACCGCGTTAGCGCCTTGCTCCCAGTAGAGCAACTCGAGCGGTGTCAGGCCGCCTTCGATCGCCACGCCCGAGTAGACCCGCGTGGTCGCTGACTGAATCCCGTCGAATACGGCAACCGTCTGGTCGTCGAGCCGCAGCCGGAAGCCGTCATCAGCCGTCACCCGGATGTCGTACAGCCCGGCATCCAGATAGGCCTGCCCGGTGAACCGCATCGCCGCGTCACTGGTCTTGCCCAGCCCGCTGGTCGGTCCGGTACCGAGGTTGTCGTTGTCCCCGGTGCCCTGAGTCACCCGCACCGTCACTGGCGAGGTGTTGGGCGTCTTGTTGATGAAGTTGAACAACTCGCTGTTGGCGCGCGTGATCGCGATGGGATTGCCCCCTGGCGCGACATTCGGGTTGGTGCCCAGAGAGTTGGTCACCGCATTGAACCGGCCGTAATCCAGCGTGGTGGCGGTGAACCGCACGTCCGTCGCGTTTTCGTCCGTGGCGACGGTGGACCCCACGACAGCACCGCCGCTGTAAACCACATTGCGTGCGTTGATGAGCGAGGTCACGTCCGCGACGCTGTCGAGGTTGCCAAATGTGCCGTCGTCACTGTGCCGCCGGTTGGCATCGCTGCCACTCGGGGTGGACCCGTCGTCGTGCTCCTCGCCATCCTTGTGGCTGCCCGGGTTGAAGTCGTTGTAGCCGTAGTACTCGGCGCTCAGACCGAGTGGGTTGGACAGTGGGGTGGTGGTGGGCGGTGGGGCGATCAGCGTCTCGCCCACGGTCACGACCAGAGTTGCGGAGTCGGAGCCGCCTTGGCCGTCGCTGATCGAATACGAGATGGACGCCTGGCCGGAAAACCCGGTGGTTGGTGTGAAGGTCAGGGTGCCATCGGGGTTGACGACGA
>CANFXR010000154.1 GCA_947451035.1 Burkholderiales bacterium | reverse complement strand
GGTGCTCAGCCGCAGCGCGGCCGACACCCACCGCATGGAAGGCGCGATCGCGGGGCTCGAACGACTCGGCGTGGCGCACCGGCGGCTCACGAGCGATGAATGCCTGAGCGTCGAGCCCGGCCTCAACCCCCAGGCGCTGCCCGATGCGGCGGTGCACCTGCCGCAAGAAGGCACCGCCAACTGCCGCGAGTTCACCCACCTGATGCGCCAGCACGCCGAGCGGCTGGGCGTGCGCTTCGTGTTCCACACCCAGGTCACCGCCATTTCGGCCGGTGAACGCCCGGTGCTGACGCTGCGCTCGACCGCGCCTGTGATGGGTAGCTCTGGCTCAGTGCATGAGCCTGCAGCCACTGAAGAGCGCCCCGCGTTCGACGCCATCGCCGTGTGCTGCGCGCTCGGATCGATTCCGCTGCTGGCGGCTGGCGGGCCGAAGCTGCCGATGGTCGGCGTGCACGGCCATACGGTGACGCTGCCGCTGCGCCTGGACGACATCAGCGCGCAGTCGATCGGGCCGCGCAGCGCGGTGATCGACGCCGGCAAACGCATCTCGATCACCAGATCGGGCTCACGGGTTCGCGTGGCCGCCGTTTCGCGCCTCGGGCGCCACGCGGACACCGACGACCGCGCCTCGGTGCAGCCGCTCTACGGCGCGCTCGACCACTGGTTCCCCGGCTGCGCGCGCGCCAGTCAGTCGCAGCACTGGGCCGGCAGCTGCCCCGCCCTGCCCGACGGCTTGCCGCTGATTGGCGCCAGCGGCATTCCCGGCGTGTGGCTCAACCTCGGCCACGGCGACACCGGATGGGCGATGGCCTGCGGTTCGGCGCGCGTGCTGGCCGATGTCATCAGCGGGCGCCCGCCGGGCATCGACGTCGAAGGCCTGGGCATCGAGCGCCTGCGCGGCTGAGCGCATCACCCCCGCGGGTGATGCGCCGCGTGCAGCGCCTTCAGCCGCTCGCGCGCCACGTGGGTGTAGATCGTGGTCGTCGAGATGTCGGCGTGTCCCAGCAGCAACTGCACAGCACGCAGATCGGCGCCGTGGTTGAGCAAGTGGGTGGCGAACGCGTGGCGCAAGGTGTGCGGTGACAGCGGCACGGCCACACCGCCGCGCAGCGCGTGCTGCTTGATCAGCTTCCAGAACATCTGACGCGACATCGGCGCGCCACGCGCGGTGACGAACAGCGCATCGCTGACCTGCCCCTTGAGGATCGCCGCGCGCGCATCGGCCTGGTAGCGCACGAGCCAGCTGCGCGCCTCCTCGCCAAACGGCACCAGCCGTTCCTTGGCGCCCTTGCCGGTGATGCGCAAGGCGCCTTCGACCAGCCCCAGGTGCACCGTCTTGAGCGTCACCAGCTCGCTCACCCGCAGGCCGCTGGCGTACATCAGCTCGAGCATGGTGCGATCACGCAGACCGAGCGGCACGGCCACGTCGGGCGCGGCGAGCAGCGCTTCGACCTGCGCTTCGCTCAGCGTCTTGGGCACGCGCAGCGCCTGGCGCGCGGCCAGCAACTTGAGCGTGGGATCGGCGTCGATCAGCCGCTCGCGCAGCGCCCAGCGAAAGTAGCGCTTGAACACCGTCAGCCGCCGGTTGCTGCTGCTGGCCTGGCTGCCAACGTGGCGCGCCAGCGCGTATTCGCGCAGGTGGCTCTCGGTGCTGGCGTGCAGCGCGGCGCCAGCGTGATCGGCCAGCCACTGCGCGTAGAGCGAAAGGTCGCGCCGGTAGGCGGCCAGCGTGTTGGCGGCCAGCCCGTCCTCGATCCACATCGCATCGATGAAGCGATCGATCGCCGCGCCGCTGATCTGGATGGGGTTCATGAGACTCGCAAGAACGCCCCGGCTCTCGCGCCCGGGCTGGTCGTCATTCTGGCGGCTGGCAAACTCGGCGCCTATGTCCAACGCCCTCGTGCTGCTGCCCGACTTGCTGCTGATCATCACGGGCTTCGTGCTGTGCCGTCACACGCAGCTCAACCGCACGGTGTGGGACGCGGTCGAGCGGCTCACCTACCACCTGCTGTTTCCGGTGCTGCTGTTCAGCTCGATCATGAAGAGCCCGCTGCAGCCCGCGCAAACCGCCGGTCTGGCACTCACCGGTGTGGGCACCGTGGCGTGCGGCATCGCGCTGGCTTATGCCATCGGGCGCTGGCCGGGGCTGGACAGGCGGCTGCACGCCTCGGGCGCTCAAACCGCCTTTCGCTTCAACTCGTTCATCGCGCTGGCGCTGGCCGAGCGGCTCGGCGGCGCCGGCTCGGTGACCTCGATGGCGCTGCTGATCGCGCTGTGCGTGCCGCTGTGCAACGTGGCCGCGGTGTGGCCGCTGGCGCGCCACGGCGGCCAGTCGTACCTGCGCGAACTCTCGCGCAACCCGCTCATCCTGGGCACGCTGGCCGGCTTGCTGGCCAACCTCGGCGGGCTGCAGTTGCCCGAGGCGGTGGGCACCAGCTTGCACCGCGTCGGCCTGGCCGCCTTGCCGCTGGGCCTGATGGCCGTGGGCGCGGGCCTCAAGCTCGGCGGCCTGCGCGAATCACCCACGCTCGCCGCAGCGCTGCTGGGCATCCGACACGTGGCGCTGCCGCTGATCGCGCTCGGTCTGTCGGGCCTGCTGGGGCTGCCGCCGGCGCAGCGTGCGGTGGTGGTCGGCTTTGCCGCGCTGCCCACCGCCTCGAGCGCCTATGTGCTGGCCGTGCGCATGGGCGGCAACGGCGCGTTCGTGGCCGGACTGGTCACGCTGTCGACGCTGCTCGGGATGATCAGCGTGCCGGCGTGGCTGGCGCTGGGCGGGCTGCGCTGAGCGCTTCGGGCGGGTGGGCCAACGCCCAGTCGATGTGCTCGCGCAGCAGTTCGCTGGCCGCGTCGCGCGCATCGGCCAGCGCACCGCGCAACGCGGCCTGGATGTCGGGCGCAGCCTGCGAGCGCAGCGCATTGCCCATCGCCACCGCCAGATTGCGCTGCCAGCGGGCGTGGCCGATGCGCCGGATGGCGCTGCCTTCGGTGTGGCGCAAGAAGTCGGCCTCGCTCCAGCGCCACAGCTCGAGCAACGTGGCGTCGCCCAGCGGCGCGCGCACGTCGAAATCGGGCAAGGTGCTGCGCTGCGCGTACTTGTTCCAGGGGCACGCCAGCTGGCAGTCGTCGCAGCCGTAGATGCGGTTGCCCATGGCAGCGCGGAATTCCTCGGGAATCGCGCCGTCGTGCTCGATCGTCAGGTAGCTGATGCAGCGCCGCGCGTCGAGCCGGTAGGGCGCGACGATGGCCTGCGTGGGGCACACGTCGATGCACGCGGTGCAGCTGCCGCAATGCGCTTCAAGTCCGTCGGTGACAGCCAGCGGCAAGTCGAGGTAGATCTCGCCCAGAAAGAACATCGAGCCGGCCTCGCGGTGCAGCGTGAGCGTGTGCTTGCCGCGCCAGCCGATGCCGCTGCGCGTGGCCAGTTCCACCTCGAGCACCGGCGCCGAATCGGTGAACACGCGGTGCCCGAACGGCCCCACCGCCTGCGCGATGCGATCGGCCAGCGCCTGCAGCCGCTGGCGCAGCACCTTGTGATAGTCGCGGCCCCGGGCGTAGATCGACACCGTGGCCTGTTCGGGCGAGCGCAGCCGCTGCCATTCGATGGCCTGCCAGTCGCCATCGACCGCTTCGGCTTGTGGCCCGGCCGAGGACCCAGTTCTCGGCAGGTAATCCATGCGCGCGCTCAGCACGCGCAGCGTGCCGTTCACCAGCTCGGCCGGCCGCGCGCGCGTCAAGCCGTGGCGCGACATGTAATGCATGGAACCATTGAAGCCGGCGGCCAACCAAGC
>CANFXR010000153.1 GCA_947451035.1 Burkholderiales bacterium | reverse complement strand
CTGATCACCGGCCAGCCGGGCATCTTCACCTCGGGCAACGACATCGACGACTTCATGACGCGCCCGCCCTCGACGCCCGATGCGCCGGTGTTCGACTTCATGCGCGCGCTGGTGGCCTGCCGCAAGCCGGTGGTGGCCGCCGTCACCGGCGCGGCCATCGGCATCGGCACCACCATGCTGCTGCACTGCGATCTGGTCTACGTGTCCGACGAGGCGCGCCTGGCGATGCCGTTTGCCAGCCTCGGTCTGGTGCCCGAGTTCGCCTCCAGCCTGATCGTGCCGCAGCTGATGGGCCACGCCCGGGCCGCCGAAAAGCTGCTGCTGGGCGATCCGTTCACCGCCGAAGAGGCGGTCGAGATGCGCATCGCCAACGCCGTGCTGCCCGCCGGTGAGGTGCTGCGCCACGCACGCCGCATGGCCGAGCGCTTCAACACGTTGCCGCCCGGCGCGGTGCGCGACAGCAAGCGGCTGATGCGCCGCGCCAGCGTCGAGCGCGTGCTGGAGACCATCGAGGCCGAAGCCATCATCTTCGGCCAGCGCCTGTCCAGCCCCGAAGCCACCGAGGCCTTCAGCGCGTTCTTCCAGAAGCGCAAGCCGGATTTCTCAACCTTCGAATAGCGGAAAATTTGGAACTGCTGCGGTGTTGTCAGACGCTGCTTTTTGCACGTGTTGATCTCGGTCAACGTGGTCGGTTGACCCAAGCCGACACCCACGCTTTTTGGGACAACGCAGGCTTTTCAACCAAGTGCCAAGAAGCAATGGCGCAAACCAGCGTGGCAGCAATCGACGCTGCCATCAATGCGCCTGTGCCGATGCCTGGGACCGCATGGACCACCAGTTGCTGCACAAGGAATCCGTAGATGTAGAGGCCGTACGAATAGTCGCCAAGTCGATTGAAAGCGAGCAGCGGGGTCGCACGGCCGTAAGCAGCAAACAACACCAGGTAGCCGACGGCGGCCGAGTACACAAAGTAAAACGCGTCGCGATGCACCGATGCGATCGTCAACGCCAAAGCCAGCACGCAGGCCGTAACTCCACTCAAGTTGATCTCGTCACGCAGAACATAGAACGACGAGCCGGTGAAGAAGGCGAACGCAAGACGGGGCCACTGCTCTCCCCCCCCCGTCAGCCTAGTGTGAACGGTCAGGGCGGCGGATACAACGCAGCCCAAGACGATCAGGCGGCCCATCCAAGCGCCTCGCCGCTTCAACATCAAACTGGCCAACCACCAGCACGCGCACAAGCAGGCATACATCCTGACTTCACTTGTCATCGTCCACAGTGAGCCATTGACAGCCCTCGGGTAAGCGTTGTGTTCGAACAAGCCGGGTAGCGTGTACTCCATGCCACCGAACATCGTGGCGTTCTTGATGATGTAACGCCACGTCTCATGCGACCGAGCAAAGTCCCCAAGAGTTAGCGTTGTTAGGGCGGGCCCGACAAGCACAACGGTGATGGCGAGCACCACCCACAGCGCTGGAAGAATTCGCAAGGCCCGAGCTGCTGCGAACTCAAGAAGGTTCTGCCGAGAAACCAAACTGTTGCACACCAGAAATCCGCTGGTGACGAAAAATACGTCGACTGCAATGCTGCCCAGCGTCATGCCATAGGTGGTCCACAGCGGTTCGTTTTCTGGGTGCCCGGAAGACAGGGCAAAGCTGTGCGTCACCAGGACGGCAAGCGCAGCCAGAAATCGGATCAGGTTGAAGTGGTTGTCTCGGCCTCCCATGCGGTCTTCAATCGTCATGCGCTGCTCCGCCACGAGCATCAGTATCCAGGTCTAGCGGCACCGCCCTCGGCCGCCCGTTGGCGTCGATGGCCACGTAGGTCAGGCTGGCCTCGGTGACCTTGACCACTTCGGGGGTCGCCGGGTTGCGTTCGGCGTAGACCTCGACGTGCACCGTGATCGAGGTGCTGCCGATGCGCTCGATGCGCGAATAAAAGCTCAGCAGGTCGCCCACGCTGACCGGCTGCTTGAAGGTGAAGTGGTTGACCGCCACCGTGGTGACGCGGCCGCGGGCGATGCGCACCGGCTGCACCGCGCCGGCGATGTCGACCTGCGCCATGATCCAGCCGCCGAAGATGCCGCCGATCGGGTTGGTGTCCGCCGGCATCGGCATCATGCGCAGCACGAGGCTGGCGTCGGGGTGCAGGCCGACGGGTGCCTTCAGGCGCGAGCGTTCGATCACCGAAGCGGGCACCGCGGCGGGCGTCGAGTGACCATCGCCAGGCGCGGCCTGCGGGCTGTTCGGGTTCTCGTGCATATTGCGTGACCTCCTTCGGTGTGGGGTCGAATCATTCTTTCACGGCCAGTCTTTCTGTCAGCGATCCATGCGTCCCACCACATTGAGTGCTCCCCCCGCCGACGCGACCACCCCGGCCGCCCCGCGATCCGACTGGTCGACCCTCAAGAAACTGCTGCCTTATGTGTGGCAGTGGCGCTACCGCGTGGGCGTGGCGCTGGCGTTCCTGATCGCCGCCAAGGTGGCCAACATCGGCGTGCCGCTGTTGCTCAAGAGCCTGGTCGACGCTCTCGCGCTCCAGCCGGGCGATGCGCGTGCGGTGCTGGTGGTGCCGGTGGCGCTGCTGCTGGGCTACGGCGCGCTGCGCGTGTCGATCACCTTGTTCACCGAGCTGCGCGAGTTGTTGTTCTACCCCGTGGCCGCGCGCATCGCCCGGCGCATCGGGCTCGAGACCTTCGACCACCTGCTCAGCCTCAGCCTGCGCTTTCACCTCGAGCGGCAAACCGGCGGCGTCTCGCGCGACATCGACCGCGGCGCGCGCTCGATCCAGTCGCTGCTGGGCTACCTGATCTACAACATCCTGCCCACGCTGATCGAGATCTCGCTGGTGATCGTGCTGCTGTCGGCCAAGTTCGACGGCTGGTTCGCGGCCATCACCTTCGGCGCGCTGCTGCTGTACATCGTGTTCACCATCAGCGTGACCGAGTGGCGCACGGCGTTCCGGCGGGCGATGAACGAGCAGGACTCGAAGGCCAGCACCAAGGCGGTGGATGCGCTCATCAACTACGAGACGGTCAAGTACTTCTCGAACGAGAAATTCGAGCAGGCGCGCTACGACGAGAACTTGCAGCGGCTCGAGCGCGCGTCGATCAAGTCGCAGACCTCGCTGTCGGTGCTCAACGTCGGCCAGAGCCTGATCATCGCGGTGGCGGTCACGCTGCTGGTGTGGCGCGCCACCGAGGGCGTGGTCGCCGGCACCATGACGCTGGGCGATCTGGTGCTGGTCAACGCGCTGATGATCCAGCTGTATGTGCCGCTGAACTTCCTGGGCGTGATCTACCGCGAGATCAAGCAGTCGATGATCGACATGGAAAAGATGTTCGCGCTGCTCGGCCAGAACCGCGAGATCGCCGATGCGCCCGACGCGCAACCGCTGCGCTTCGAGGCTGCGCCTGAGGTGCCGGCGGTGCGCTTCCGCAACGTGCGCTTCGGCTACGACGCCGATCGCACCATCCTGCACGACATCAGCTTCGAGATTCCGGCCGGCAAGACGGTCGCGGTGGTGGGGCCGTCGGGCTCGGGCAAGAGCACGCTGGCGCGGCTGCTGTTTCGCTTCTATGACGTGAACGCCGGCGGCATCGAGATCGCCGGCCACGACATCCGCTCGGTCACGCAACTGAGCTTGCGCCAGGCGATCGGCATCGTGCCGCAAGACACGGTGCTGTTCAACGACACGGTCGAATACAACATCGCCTACGGCCGCACCAGCGCGAGCCGCGCCGAGGTCGAAGCCGCCGCGCAGGCCGCGCACATCCACGCCTTCATCACCTCCACGCCCAAGGGCTACGACACCATGGTCGGCGAGCGCGGGTTGAAGCTTTCGGGCGGCGAAAAGCAGCGCGT
>CANFXR010000152.1 GCA_947451035.1 Burkholderiales bacterium | reverse complement strand
GAAGATCCTCGAAGTCGGCCCGGACAAGGTCGCCGCCTTCATCGGCGAGCCGGTGCAGGGTGCGGGCGGCGTGATCGTGCCGCCGGCCACCTACTGGCCCGAGATCCAGCGCATCTGCGACAAGTACGGCATCTTGCTGGTGTCCGATGAGGTGATTTGCGGCTTCGGACGCACCGGCAACTGGTTCGGCTGCGAAACGCTGGGCTTTCGGCCCGACCTGATGACCTTCGCCAAGGGCGTGACCTCGGGCTACATCCCGCTGGGCGGCGTGATGGTGGGCGAGCGCGTGGCGCGCGTGCTCATCGATCAGGGCGGCGAGTTCAACCACGGCTACACCTACAGCGGCCACCCGGTGGCCTGCGCGGTGGGTCTGGCCAACGTGCGGCTGATCCAGCGCGAGCACCTGGTCGAGCGGGTGCGCGATGACACCGGCCCGTACCTGGCCGAGCAGTTCCGCGTCATGGCCGGGCACCCGCTGGTGGGCGAGGCGCAGTCCATCGGGCTGATGGGCGCGCTGCAAATCGTCAAGGACAAGGCCACCGGCGCATGCTTCGACGCCAGCCTGTCGGTGGGCATGCTGTGCCGCGGCCACTGCTTTGCCAACGGGCTCATCATGCGCGCCGTGGGCGACCGCATGATCATCGCCCCGCCGCTGGTCATCACCCGCGAGCAGATTGATGAGCTCATGCGCCTGATCCGTTACTGCTTCGACCTGACGCTGGCCGATGTGCGCCAGCGCGGCTGGATTTGACTGTTTTTCACGCAACGCCGACTGGAGACCTTGCCATGACCCGACCGATCCTGACACCGATGCTCAAGTGCGCCGCCCTGTGCGTCGCCGTCCTGTTGTGGGCGGGCCCGGCCAGCGCGCAGCACGAGGAAAAGGTGCTCAACATCTACAACTGGTCGGACTACATCGCACCGGACACGCTGGCCAACTTCGAGAAGGAAACCGGCATCAAGGTGCGTTACGACAATTTCGACAACAACGAAATCGTCCACGCCAAGCTGGTCGCAGGCAAGACCGGCTACGACATCGTGGTGCCGTCGTCCAACTGGGCCAAGCTGCAAGCCGATGGCGGCTTGCTGCAAAAGCTCGACAAGTCACAGTTGCCCAACTACAAGAACCTCGACCCGATGGTGCAAGCGCAACTCGCGCAGCTCGATCCAGGCAACGAATACATGGTCGACTGGCTGTGGGGCTACACCACGGTGGGCATCAATGTCGACAAGGTGAAGGCGGCCCTGGGCGGTGCGCCCCTGCCCGACAACGCCTGGGATCTGGTGTTCAAGCCCGAGTACATCTCCAAGCTGAAGTCGTGCGGCGTGTCGTTCCTCGATTCCGCCTCTGAAGTGGTGCCCGCCGCGATGCACTACCTCGGCAAGCCGGCCTACAGCAAGAACTCGGGCGACTACGCGCAAGCGGCGGCGCTGCTCAAGACGATCCGCTCGAGCGTCACGCTGTTCAGCTCGTCGGGCTACATCAACGACATGGCCAACGGCAGCATCTGCCTGGCGCTGGGCTGGTCGGGCGACATCAACATCGCGCGCCAGCGCGCCCTCGAAGGCAAGACCGGCCAGAACCTGCAAGCGCTGATCCCGAAGACCGGCGGCGTGCTGTTCTTCGACGTGATGACCATCCCCGCCGATGCGCCGCACCCCGGCAACGCGCACAAGTTCATCGACTACATCTTGCGCGCCGAAGTCCACGCCAGCATCACCAACAAGGTGTTCTACGCCAACCCTAACAAGGCCTCGCGCGCCTTCGTCAAGCCCGAGGTGGCCAACAACCCCACGGTGTTCCTGTCGGACGCCGACATGAAGCTGATGGCACCGCCCGACTCGCTGAGCAACGACTTGCGCCGTTTGATGACGCGCACCTTCACGTCGTTCAAGACGGGCCTGTGAGCCCGCGCACGGCAGCGTCATGAGCACTCCCGACACGCGCGCCGCCACGGCGCCGGCCGATCCTGCGCAGTTCCTGCACATCCGCGATGTCGTCAAGGACTTCGACGGCTACAAGGCGGTCAACCACGTCAGCCTGGACATCGCCAAGGGCGAGATCTTCGCGCTGCTCGGCTCGTCGGGCTGCGGCAAGTCGACGCTGCTGCGCATGCTCGCGGGCTTCGAGACGCCCACGTCGGGGCGCATCGTGCTCAACGGACAAGACCTCTCGTCGATGCCGCCCTACGAGCGGCCGATGAACATGATGTTCCAGAGCTACGCGCTGTTTCCGCACCTCACGGTGTGGGACAACATCGCCTTCGGACTGCGACGCGCGCGCCTGCCGCGCGACGAGATCGCCGCGCAGGTCGAGGCCATGCTCAAGCTGGTGCAGCTGGGCAAGTTCGCGCAGCGCAAGCCGCATCAGCTCTCGGGCGGCCAGCAGCAGCGCGTGGCGCTGGCGCGCAGCCTGGCCAAGAAGCCGCAGCTGCTGCTGCTCGACGAGCCGCTGGGCGCGCTCGACAAGAAGCTGCGTGAAGAAACCCAGATCGAGCTGGTCAACATCATCGAGAACGTGGGCGTGACCTGCGTGATGGTCACCCACGACCAGGAAGAAGCCATGACCATGGCCTCGCGCATCGCGGTGATGAGCGAAGGCCGCTTCCTGCAAGTGGGCGCCCCGAGCGACATCTACGAGACTCCCGCCACGCGCTTCGTGGCCGACTTCATCGGCAACGTCAACCTGATGGACGGCACGCTCAGCGACGACCAGCCCGACCACGTGGTGATCGACTGCGCCGATTGCCGGCACTACGTCGGCCACGGCATCACCGGCACCGAAGGCATGGCCGTGACGGTGGCGCTGCGCCCCGAAAAAATCCGCATCGGCCGCGATCTGTTGCCACCCAGCCATGGCGAATCGGCCGGCGGCCTGAACCGCGTGCAAGGTACCGTCAAGGACCTGTCGTACTTCGGCAGCTTCACCGTCTACCACCTGACGCTGGCCAGCGGCATGGTGCTCAAGATCAGCGCGAGCAACACCGAGCGCCACCGCGAAGACCAGCTCACCTGGGGCGACACCGCCTGGGCCAGCTGGTCGCCCGACGCCCATGTGGTGCTCACCGCATGAAGCAGCGCCTCGCGCGGCTGTTCGGTGGCCGCTCGGCGGTCATCGGGATTCCGTACGCGTGGCTGCTGCTGTTCTTCTTGTTCCCGTTCCTGATCGTGGTGAAGATCAGCGTGTCCGAGATGGAAACGGTGACCTTCAAGGACCTCATCACCGTGGCCAACGGCGCGGTGTCGCTCACGCTGAAGTTCAGCAACTACGTGTTCATCACCGAAGACGACCTGTACTTCAAGACCTACCTGTCGAGCCTGAAGTACGCCGGCTGCACCACGTTTTTTTGCCTGCTGATCGGCTACCCGTTCGCCTACTTCATGGCGCGCGCCAAGCCCACGGCACAGCCCGCCTTGCTGATGCTGGTGATGCTGCCGTTCTGGACGTCGTTCCTGCTGCGCGTGTACGCCTGGAAGGGCCTGCTCAGCGAAAACGGCTGGGCCTATGACGTGCTGGTGGGCAGCGGGCTCGATCAGGTGATGGCCCTGATCGGCCTGGTGCCCGCACCCGGGCAGCTGATGAACTCGCCGTTCTCGCTGGTGCTGGGCATGACCTACTGCTACTTGCCGTTCATGATCTTGCCGCTGTACGCCAACCTGTCCAAGATGGACATGCGGCTGCTCGAGGCGGCCACCGATCTGGGCGCCACGCCGTTCGTGGCCTTCTGGAAGATCACTGTGCCGCTGTCCAAGGCTGGGATCATTGCCGGCTCGATGCTGGTGTTCATCCCCTGCGTGGGCGAGTTCGTGATCCCCGAGCTGCTGGGCGGTCCGCAAACGCTGATGATCGGGCGCGTGCTGTGGGACGAGTTCTTCAGCAACAACGACTGGCCGATGGCCTCGACGGTGGCGGTGGTGATGGTGCTGCTGATCCTGGTGCCGCTGGCCGTGTTCAGCAAGTACCAGGCTGAAGCCAACGAGGTGCGCCCATGACCGGCTCGCTGCTGCACCGCTGGTTCGGCAAGGGCTGGCTGGCCGCGGGCTTTGTCTTCTTGTACCTGCCCATCGTGGCGCTGGTGCTGTATTCGTTCAACGACTCGCCGGTGCCCAACGCCTGGCGCGGCTTCACGCTGAAGTGGTACGTGGCGCTGGCCGCCGATGACGAAATGATCACCGCCTTCGGCCTGTCGATG
>CANFXR010000151.1 GCA_947451035.1 Burkholderiales bacterium | reverse complement strand
GCGAGGACCTGGCGCTGCGCGTCGAGCACTTCGACGAAGCCGACCACGCCGGCGCGGAATCGCATGTCCGACAGGCGCAGGGTTTCGCGCGCGGCGATGACGCGGCGCGATTGCGCGGCGATCAGCTCGGCGCTGCTGTCGTAGGCGATGAGGCTGTCGGCCACTTCAGCCAGCGCGCCGAGCACCGTGCGGCGGTAGCCCACCAGCGCCTGATCGAGTCGCGCCAGCGCGGCTTCTTCGTTGCCTTGCAGCGCGCCGCCCGAATACAGCGGCAGCACCACGTTGGGCCCGAGTGACGCCACCGATGACGCGCCGCTGCTGAGCACATCACCGAGGTTGGTGCTGACGCGGCCGAACACGGCGGTCAGCGAGATGTCCGGATAGAACTGCGCGCGCGCCACGTTGACCCGCGCGTGCGCCGCCTGAAGCTGCGCGGTGGCTTGCAGCAGGTCGGGGCGGCGCTCGAGCAGCGTCGAGGGCAATCCGGCCGGCAGCGCGGCGGGCAGCCCGAGCGTGGCCGGTGTGTCGAAGCGCAGCGTGCCGGGCACGCGCCCGACCAGGATCGACAGCGCGTTCTCGGTTTCGGCGATCTGGCGCTTCAACCCGGGCAGCACGGCTTCGGTCGACGCCAGCACGCTTTCTTGCTGGCGCTCTTCGGCGGCCGAGGCGACGCCGGCTTGCGACAGCCGCTGCACGATGCGCAGCACCTCGCGCTGGTTGACGGCGGCGTGCTCGGTGACGTCGAGCACCTCGCGCAGCGCGGCCAGCTGGTAGTACAGCGCCGCGGTGTTGGCCACCAATGAGGCCTGCACCGCGTGGCGCGAGGCTTCGGTGGCCATCAGGTCGGCGCGCGCGGCGGCCGAGGCGTTGGCGTAGCGGCCCCACAGATCGATGTCCCACGACACCGCCAGTCCGCCCAGAAAGCTCGAGGTCAGGCCGTTGCCCGGCCGCTTCGCGGTGGGCGAGGTGTTCAGGTTGAGACTGGCTTGCGGCAGCGTGCCGGCACGCGCCGCGGTGGCAATCGCCTGCGCTTCGCGCACCCGGGCTGCGGCCAGCAGCGCCTCGGGGCCGGCGGCCAGCGCTTCGGTGATCAGCTGCTGCAGCGGCGCATCGGTGTAGACGTCTTTCCAGGCCAGCGTGCCGAACGCGGGCGCGCTGGACGGCGTGGCGCCGCGGTGCGCGGCGGGCAGGGCGCCGTCGGGCTGCTGATAGACGGACGGGTTGAACACCGAGCAGCCTGACGCGGCCAGCGCGCAGGCCGCAGCGACGAGGCGGGTGGCGAGCTTCATCGGGGCGCGATCACGGGTGGCGGCTTTCATCGGTGGGCGCTCCCGGGCTCGGTTGCCATAGGCGGCGGCGCGGTCTTGGCGCCGCGGTTGAACAGCTTGTCGATCGCCACATAGAGCACCGGCACCATGAACACCGCGAGCAGCGTGGCGGCCAGCATGCCGCACAGCACGGTGATGCCCATCGACACGCGCGAGGCGGCACCCGCGCCGGTGGCGGTGACCAGCGGCACCACACCCAGGATGAACGCAAACGAGGTCATCACGATCGGGCGCAAGCGCAGCTTGGCCGCGCCGAGTGCGGCGCTGACTGCGTCTTCGCCGGCTTCTTGCTTCATCTTGGCGAACTCGACGATCAGGATCGCGTTCTTGGCCGCCAGCCCGATCAGCAGCACCAGCCCGATCTGCGCGTAGATGTTGTTGGTCAATCCGGTGAGGTACAGGCCCAGCATGGCGCCGAACAGCCCCAGCGGCACGGCCAGCAGCACCGCAAACGGCACCGACCAGCTCTCGTACATGGCCGCGAGGAACAAGAAGACGAACAGGATCGCCAGACCGAAGATGACCGGCGCCTGGCCGGCCGACTGCTTTTCCTGCAGGCTGATGCCCGACCATTCGTAGCCGTAGCCCGCCGGCAGCGCGGTGGCGGCGACTTCTTCCATCACCTGGATCACGTCGCCCGAGGACACACCCGGCGCGCCGTCGCCCCCGAGCTCGGCCGTGCGGTACAGGTTGTAGCGCTGGGTCACGTTGGGCGCGCTGATCGACTCGGACTTGATCAGCGACGACAGCGGAATCATGCGGCCGTCGGCACTGCGCACATGGAACATCGCCACGCTGCCGATGTCGCTGCGGAACTCGGGCTCGGCTTGCATCGTGACCTTGTAGGTGCGGCCGAAGCGGCTGAAGTCGTTGATGTTCAGACCGCCCAGAAACGTCTGCAGCGCGTTGGTCACGTCGCTGATGGGCACGCCGAGCTTCTTGGCCTTTTCTCGGTCGAGCTCGAGGCGCAGCGCCGGCGTGCCGGGGTTGAACTTCGAGTAGATGCTGCCGATTTCGGGGCGCTTGCGCACCTCGGCCATGAAGGCGTCGGCCACCTGCGCGAGGGCTTGCGGCGTGCCGCCCGAGCGGTCTTGCAGCTTGAACGAGAAGCCACCGGTCGCGCCCATGCCGGGTATGGCCGGCGGGTTGAAGGCGAGCACCACCGCCTCGGGGATCTTGGCCATGCGCGCGTAGGTGCCCATGATGATGGCGCGCAGGCCCTCATTGGGTGCGCTGCGCTCGTGCCACGGCTTGAGCACCGAGACGAACAGCGCGCTGTCGGGCTGGCTCACGCCGTTGAGCACGTTGTAGCCGTTGATGATCAGCCGCTTGGCCACACCGGGGATGCCGGCCAGCTCGGCATCGACCTTTTCGGTGACGGCCAGCGTGCGGTTGAGCGAGGCGGCTTCGGGCAGCTGCACGCTGCCGATGTAGTAGCCCTGATCCTCGGGCGGCACGAACGCACCCGGCACCTTGCCCATCAGGCTGAACGCCGCAAAGATGAAGACCGCCAGCATCGCCAGCGACAGCAGCAAGCGGCGGATCATCGCCTGCACGCCGCGCCCGAAGCGCTCGGTGACGGCGTCAAAGACCCGGTTGAAGCCGCCAAAGAATCGCCCCAGCAGGCCCTGGCTGTCGGCCGGCGAGCGCGGCTTGAGCATCAGCGCGCACAGCGCCGGCGTGAGCGTCAGCGCGACCAGCGCCGACAACAGCGTCGACACCGCCACGGTGACGGCGAACTGCTTGTACATGATGCCGGCGATGCCGCCGAGGAAGGCCACCGGCACGAACACCGCGCACAGGATCAGCGCGATGGCGATCACCGGGCCCGAGACTTCTTCCATCGCCTTGAGCGTGGCTTCGCGCGCCGTCATGCCGCCGTGCGCCAGGTGGTGCTCGACCGCCTCGACCACCACGATGGCGTCGTCGACCACGATGCCGATGGCCAGCACCATGCCGAACAGCGTGAGCGTGTTGATGGTGAAGCCCAGCAGCGTGAACGCCGCGAAGGTGGCCACCAGCGACACCGGCACCGCCAGCATCGGGATCACCGTGGCGCGCCAGTTCTGCAAGAACAGGAACACCACCACCAGCACCAGGATCAGGGCTTCGACGAAGGTGTGCACCACTTCTTCGAGCGACGCCTTCACGAAGGTGGTGTTGTCGAGCACCACGTCGTAGGCCATGTCCTCGGGAAACGACTGCGCCATCACGGCGAGCTGCTGCTTGATCAGCGCGGCGCTCTCGAGCGCGCTGGCGTCGGGCGTCAGGTTGATCGATAGCGCGGCGGCCGGCTGGCCGTTCAGGCGCGACTGGAAGCCGTAGTCGCGCGCCCCGAGCTCGACCCGGGCGACGTCCTTGACGCGCACGAACGAGCCGTCGGACTTGGCGCGCACGATGACGTTTTCGAACTCCGAGACCTCCGACAGGCGGCCCTTGAGCTGCACGCCGTACTGGAACTGCTGGGTGGCGGGTGCCGGCAGCTGGCCGACCTGGCCGGCCGGCGCCTGCACGTTTTGCTCCTGGATGGCGCGGTAGATGTCGGTGGGCGTGACGCCCACCGAGGCCATGCGGTCGGGGCGCAGCCACAGCCGCATGCCGAACTCCGAGCCGAACAGCGACACGTTGCCCACGCCCTTGATGCGCTTGAGACCCTCGACCACGTTGATCGTGGCGTAGTTCGACAGGAACAAGCTGTCGTAGGTGCCCTTGGGCGACACCAGCGCGATGTACATCAGCGTGTCGGGGCTTTGCTTCTTGGTGGTGATGCCACTGGAGATCACCTCTGACGGCAAACGCGCATTGGCTTGCGCACTGCGGTTTTGCACCTGCACGGCGGCAATGTCGGAGTTGACGTCCAGACCGAAGGTGATGTCCAGGTTGTAGCTGCCATTGCCTGCG
>CANFXR010000150.1 GCA_947451035.1 Burkholderiales bacterium | reverse complement strand
GAACTCGTCGCACACCTCGCGCAGCAGCGCGCGGTCGTGGCTGACCAGCATCAGCGAGCCTTCGAACTCGTTGAGCGCCATCGACAGCGCCTCGCGGGTGTCGAGGTCGAGGTGGTTGGTCGGCTCGTCGAGCAGCAGCAAGTTGGGGCGCTGCCACACCAGCATGGCCAGCACGAGGCGCGCTTTCTCGCCGCCGCTGAGCGTGCCCACCGGCTGGTTGACCATGTCGGCGGCAAAGCGGAACTGGCCGAGGAAGTTGCGCAGTTCCTGCTCGCGCGCTTGCGGGCTGACCTCGCGCGCCAGCCGGATCATGTGATTGAGCGGCGAGTCGTCGGGGCGCAGCACGTCGAGTTCTTGCTGCGCGAAGTAGCCGATCGCCAGGCCCTTGCCTTCGGTGATGGTGCCGCCGAGTGCGCGCTGATCACGCGCGATGGTCTTGACCACCGTCGACTTGCCCTGGCCGTTGGCGCCCAGGATGCCGATGCGCTGGCCGGCCAGCACCGAGCGGCTGATGTTGCGCACGATGACCTTGTCGGGCTCGCCCTCGACCAGAGAGGGGTAGCCGCACTCGACGTCCTTCAAGCTGAGCATCGGGTTGGGCAGGCTGAGCGGCTCGCGGAACTCGAACGAGAAGTCGCGCGAGGTGAGCACCGGCGCCAGACGCTCCATGCGGTCGAGCGCCTTGACCCGGCTTTGCGCCTGCTTGGCCTTGCTGGCCTTGGCCTTGAAGCGGTCAATGAACTTCTGCAGGTGCGCCATCTTCTCTTTTTGCTTTTCGAAGCTGGACTGCTGCAGCACCATGCGCTCGGCGCGCATTTCCTCGAAGGCGGTGTAGTTGCCGCCGTAGCGCGTGAGCTTGGCCTCGTCGAGGTGCACCGTCACGTTGGTGATGGCGTCGAGAAATTCGCGGTCGTGGCTGATGACCAGCATCGTGCCCTCGAAGCGCTTGAGCCAGGCCTCCAGCCACACCAGCGCATCGAGGTCCAGGTGGTTGGTGGGCTCGTCGAGCAGCAGCAGATCGGCCGGGCACATCAGCGCACGTGCCAGTTGCAGCCGCATGCGCCAGCCGCCCGAAAAGCTGTTGACCGGCGCGTCGAGCTGCTCGGTCTTGAAGCCCAGGCCCATCAGCAGCGACTGCGCGCGCGGGCGGGCATCGAAGGCGCCGGCATCGGCCATCGCCTGGTGCGCCTCGCCAATCGCGTGGCCGTCGTCGCCGGCTTCGGCTGCGTCGATCAGCGCTTGCGCTTCCATCAGGCGGGTGTCGCCTTCGAGCACGAAGTCGGTGGCGCCGTCGTCGGTCTCGGGCATGTTCTGCGCGACCTCGCCGATGCGCCAGCGCGGCGGCATGTAGAAGTCGCCCGCGTCCGATTGCAGCCGGTTCGTCAGCAGCGCGAACAGGCTCGACTTGCCCGCGCCATTGCGTCCGACCAGACCGACGTTTTCGCCCGGCTGCAGCGTCACGTTGGCCGCATCGAGCACGAGCTTGGTGCCGCGGCGCAGCGACACATCCTTGAGCGTGATCATGCGCGGTACTCCGGCTTGCGCGCCCAGCGCACGAGCGCCTCGCGGGTGACCAGCAGCACCGCGTTGTCGCCGGCGCTGGTCTCCAGCCACGCCACCTCGAGCCGCCGGAAGGCGCTCTCGAAGTGCGGGCGCTCGTTGCCGATCTCGAGCACCAGCACGCCGATGTCGGTCAGGCGCGCGGCGGCTTCGCTCACGATGCGCCGAACCAGGTCCATGCCGTCGTCGCCACCGGCCAGCGCGAGCACCGGCTCGTGCTGGTATTCGGCCGGCAGCTTGGCCATGCTGCGCGAGTTGACGTAAGGCGGGTTGCACACGATCAGGTCGTAGGTGCCGCTGACGCCGCCCAGCAAATCGGAGTGCATCAGCGTGATGCGCGCACCCAGCTTGTGGCGATCGACGTTGAGCCGGGCCACCGCCAGCGCGTCGTCGCTGATGTCGCAGGCATCGACGGTGACCTCGGGGTAGGCCAGCGCCGTGATCACGGCCAGGCTGCCGTTGCCGGTGCACAGGTCGAGCACGCGCTGCGTGCGGTCGGACAGCCACGCATCGAGCGTGCCCTGGCCTTCGCCGTCGACCAGCAGTTCGGCGATGAACGAGCGCGGCACGATGACGCGCTCATCGACGTAGAACGGCACGTTTTGCAGCCAGGCCTCGCGCGTGATGTAGGCCGCAGGCAGCCGCGTGTCGATGCGACGGGTGATCAGCTCGCAGGCCTTGTCCTGCTCTTCGGGGGAGAGTTCGCGCTTGGCGTGGGTCTCCAGCGAGTCCAGGTCCAGTCCCAGGCTCCACAGCACCAGCCAGGCGGCTTCGTCGAAGGCATTGGCAGTGCCATGCCCAAATGAAACGCCCGCCTTTTTGAGGCGGGCGGCTTCGCGCGTGATCAGTTCGAGCAGGGTCATGGGTGGTGCGGTTTCACGGTCAAAAAAAGAAAGGGGGGGTCTCAGCGCTTGATGCCGGGCATGAAGGGCGGTGCGGAGCGTGGGGCTGGTGGGGGCGCACTCACCACGTCGAGGATGACGTCGGTGAAGATGGGCTCGTCGTCGGACGCATCGGGCTTGGGTGCGGCCTTCTTGGCTTTGCCGGATTTGCTGGTGTCGTCGTTTTGCAGCCGCCACATCAGGTTGGTGGGCGAGTCGGCGTAGGCCATGGCCTCGTCCTTCGAGACCAGCCCGGCGTTGAACAGCCGGGCGAGGTCTTCCTCGAACGTCTGCGAGCCTTCGGCCATCGACTTTTCCATGGCGTCGCGCACGCCGCCCAGATCGCCCGACTCGATCAGGTCGGACACCAACTGGGTGTTGAGCATCACCTCGACCGCCGCGACACGCCCGCCGGCCGCGCCGCGCAGCAAGCGCTGCGACACCACCGCACGCAGGCCGGCGGCCAGGTCGGACAGCATCGTGGGTCGCGCTTCGGGCGGGTAGAACGACAGGATGCGACTCAGCGCGTGGTAGCTGTTGTTGGCGTGCAAGGTCGACAGCACCAGGTGGCCCGACAGCGAATACGACAGCGCCGCGCTCATCGTCTCGCGGTCGCGGATTTCGCCGATCAGGATGCAGTCGGGCGCCTGGCGCAAGGCGTTCTTCAGGCCGATCTGCAGCGACTCGGTGTCGCGACCGACCTCGCGCTGGTTGACCACCGACTGCTTGTTGCGAAACAGGAACTCGATGGGGTCCTCGATCGTGAGGATGTGGCCGGTCATGTCGAGGTTGCGCTGCTCGAGCATGGCGGCCAGCGTGGTGGACTTGCCCGCGCCGGTCGATCCCACCATCAGGATCAGCCCGCGCTTGGCCAGCGCCAGCGTGTTGAGCAGCGGCGGCAGGTGCAGGCTTTCGAGCGACGGGATGTTGAACGGGATGAAGCGAAACACCCCGGCGATCGAGCCGCGCTGCCGGAATGCGCTCAGGCGGAAGCGGCCCACGCCCGGCACGCCCACGGCCACGTTCAACTCGCCGGTGCGATCGAGCTCTTCGAGCTGTGCGGGGGTGAGCACTTCGGCGAGCAACTGGCGCGGCTGATCGGGCGTGAGCGGCTGGTCGCTCAGCTGCAGCATCTGGCCGCTGATCTTGATCTGGATGGGCGTGGCGGCTGACAGGTAGACGTCCGAGGCTTGACGCTCGGCCATCAGCTTGAATACCTTCTCCATGTTCCCATCGCTCATGTCGGACTCCCGTTCGATGCGTTGAAGCTCAGGCGCGCAGCAAGTCGTTGAGGCTGGTCTTGGCGCGGGTTTGCGCGTCGACCTTCTTGACGATCACCGCGCAGTACAGGCTGTGGGTGCCATCGGCGCTGGGCAGGTTGCCGCTGACCACCACCGAGCCCGCGGGCACGCGGCCGTAGCTGACCTCGCCGGTGGCGCGGTCGTAGATCTTGGTGCTCTGGCCGATGTACACGCCCATTGAGATCACCGAGTTCTCTTCGACGATCACGCCTTCGACGATCTCCGAGCGCGCGCCGATGAAGCAGTTGTCTTCGATGATGGTCGGGTTGGCCTGCAGCGGCTCGAGCACGCCGCCGATGCCCACGCCGCCGCTCAGGTGCACGTTCTTGCCGATCTGCGCGCACGAGCCCACGGTGGCCCAGGCGTCGACCATGGTGTTTTCGTCGACGTAGGCGCCGATGTTCACGAAGCTGGGCATGAGCACCACGTTCTTGGCCAGGTAGCTGCCGCGGCGGGCCACGGCCGGCGGCACGATGCGCACGCCCGAGGCGCGCACTTCGGCGTCATCGCAGTTCGAGAACTTGGTCTTGACCTTGTCGAAGAAGGTCAGGTCGCCCGAGCGCATCAG
>CANFXR010000149.1 GCA_947451035.1 Burkholderiales bacterium | reverse complement strand
GAATACAGCGTGCTCGGCCGCGTGGCGCGGCGCATCTGGGCGGTGGCCATGCGCGATCGCTACGGCGCCAACGAGCGCAGCCAGAAGCTCAAGTACCACGTGCAAACCAGCGGGCGCTCGCTGCACGCGCAGGAGATCCAGTTCAACGACATCCGCACCACGCTGCAAGCGCTGATCGCGGTCTACGACAACTGCAACTCGCTGCACACCAACGCGTTCGACGAGGCCATCACCACGCCCACCACCGACAGCGTGCGCCGTGCCATGGCCATCCAGCTCATCATCAACCGCGAGTGGGGCCTGGCCAAGAACGAGAACCCCAGCCAGGGCGCTTTCATCATCGAAGAACTCACCGAGCTGGTCGAAGAAGCGGTGCTCGCCGAGTTCGAGAAGCTGTCCGACCGCGGTGGCGTGCTCGGTGCCATGGAAACCGGCTACCAGCGCGGCCAGATCCAGGAAGAGTCGATGCACTACGAGATGCTCAAGCACACCGGCGAGTACCCCATCGTCGGCGTCAACACCTTTCGCAACCCCAGCGGCGACCCGGTGCCCGAGCACATCGAGATGGCCCGCTCGACCGACGATGAAAAGCAGTCACAGCTCGCGCGGCTGCACGCCTTCTGGCAGCAGCACGCGGCCGAGGCGCCGGCCATGCTCAAGCGACTGCAGCAAGCCGCCATCGACCAGCACAACGTGTTCGATGTGCTGATGGACGCGGTGCGCGTGTGCTCGCTCGGGCAGATCACCCGCGCGCTGTTCGAAGTCGGCGGTCAGTACAGGCGCAGCATGTGAGCGCTGTCGTCGCCTGCGGATCGCTCTGTTACCGGGGCGGCTCGGCGAGCGACAGCGGCATGGCGGTTTCGGCCATCACCGCTTCGGGCGTGCGGTAGCGCTCGGCCATTTCGCGCTCGAGCGGGGTGCTCACCTGCGCTTGCATGTAGGCGCCCAGGTGGCGCGCCTGCGCAATGATCAGCTTGCCCAGTTGCAGGCGCGGTGCCTCGTAGGCACGCAGCGCGGTGGCGACGTCGTCGTGCCGGCCCAGCGCGCGGACCAGTTCCTCGGCATCGCCTGCCGCCTTGGCCACGCCCATGCCGCAGTGCGGGCGGGCGACGAAGGCCGCGTCGCCCAGCAGCGCAATGCGCCCGAAGGCGAGCTGCGTGCTGGCCAGGTCGTAGATGGGCTGGAAGAACAGGTTGTCGGTTTTCTCGACCAGTTCGGCGAATTGCGGCGCCAGCACGTCGCGCGCGGCTTGCCGTGTGGCGTCGAGCAGTTCGGGGCGGATGCGCGGCGGCGGAATGCCCTCGGGCCACACCTTGCCGGTGGTGTCGGTCAGCATGTCGCGCAGCGTGGTGTGCTCGTCGGCGGGCCGGTACCACACGAAGTTGTAGCGGCGATCGCCCGGCGTGACCCGGTTGTTCTTGCCGGCGATGGGGTAGGCCACCAGCAGCTCGCGCGGCGGCAAGCCGAACGCAAAGTACGGGAACACATCGGTCATGACCGATTCGGACAGCACCGACTCGTCGACCACGCCGCGCCAGGCGGCGTAGCCCGCGTACTGCAGCCCCACGTCGGGCAGCAGCGACTGCCGAACCGAAGAGCGCACACCGTCGGCTCCAATCAGCACGTCGCCCGACACCGTTTCGCCGTCGTCAAACATGGCGGTGACCGAGTCGGCGTTTTGCTCGAACGAGAGCAGGTGCTTGCCGTTGTGATAACGCTCGTTCGGAAAGGCCGCGCGCAGCGCATGGAACAGGCGGCCCCAGGCCGTGAACAACTGCGGCGCGGGCCGCGAGCCCACGCGCGAACCATCCTGGCCCAGCGTGACGCGCTCTTCGATGCTCACGCCCATCGAGTCATCGACCACCACGCCGGCCAGCCGCAGCGAGTCCATCAACTCCGGGTGCGTCACGATGCCTGCGCCGCGGCTTTCCAGCTCATCGGCCACGCGCTCGTACACGTGCACGTCCCAGCCCGCCCGCAGCAGCAGGTTCGCGGCCACCAGCCCGCCCAGCGAGCCGCCGATGACGATGGCTGTTCGTGATTGCTTCATGTGGCTTCCCCGTTGATCCGGATCATCGTCCGGATTCTCAGGCCTTGAAGCTCTGACGCCAACGGATGTTCGTGGGGTCTGCCAGTCCAGCGATGTCAGGACACCGGTGGCTCGCCTCAGGAAAGCCTCACTGCTCGCCCATCTCCAACCGGTTGCGCCCGGATCGCTTGGCGCGGTACAGGGCGGCGTCGGCGGCGCGGATGAGGTCGTGCGGCGTGCGGTCGAGGGTGCCCATCAGGCCCGCGCCCACGCTCAGGGTGACGTGCGGCGCCACGCGCGAGCCGACGTGTGTGATGCCCAGCGCGGCCACGCCGGCGACGATGGCTTCGCCGAGGGTGCGCGCGTCGTCGGACGAGCAGTTGGGCAGCAGCACGGCGAATTCCTCGCCGCCGTAGCGCGCCACCAGATCACCCGCGCGCCGCGTGTGGCGGGCCAGCTCGGTGGCCACGTCGTGCAGGCAGGCGTCGCCGGCGAGGTGGCCGTAGTTGTCGTTGAATGCCTTGAAGTCGTCGATGTCGCACATCAGCAAGGCGATGGGCTCGCCACCGCGCCGAGCGCGCGACCATTCGCGGTTGAGCGCGATGTCGAAGGCGCGCCGGTTGGCCACACCGGTCAGGCCGTCGACCGTGCTCAATCGGCGCAGCAAGTCGCCTTGCTGCTTGAGCGCGAGGTAGTTGCGCACCCGCGCCCGGACGACAGCGGCATTCACCGGTTTCTGGATGAAATCGATGGCGCCGGCGCTCAGCGCGCGTGCCTCGATCTGTGCTTCGCCGTGGCTGGTGACGAACAGCACCAGCGTTTCGTGCAAATCGGGGTGGGCCTTGATCTGTTCGCACACCGCAAAGCCGCTGACGTCGGGCATCTCGATGTCGAGCAGGATCAGATCGGGACGGTTCTCGAGGGCCAGAGCGAGCGCGTCGGCGCCGCGCGTGGTCGCCTGCGTGGTGGCGATGTCGCTGAGCAGGTGAGCCAGCACGAGCGTGGTGCCGGGGTCGTCGTCGACGATCAGGATGCGCGGCGTGGGCGACACGGTGGGGTTCGAGTTCATGGCGGCGGCCCTGTTTCGGGGGTGAGCGCCAGATGCGCGCGGATGGCCACGGCGAGTTCGGCCACGAGCTTGTCGAGGGGCTGCAGATCCACCGCGGGTGGTGGCTCGTCGGTGCTGCGCAGGCCGGCTTCGGCCTGCTCGGCCAGCGGCAGCGCCACGTTGGCGCTCAGGTTGCCCAGCATGCCGCGCAGCGCGTGGATGCGAGCGGTCGCTTCTGCGCGGTCGCCGCGCGCCAACGCCGCTTGCGCCTCGAGCATCGCGGCGTCGCACGCCGTGCCCGACTCGACCAGCAGGCGGTGAAAGAGTTCGGCATTGCCCAGCATCCGGCGCGCCGCGTCGGCGCTGTCGATGCCGTTGATGACGGGGAATGCGGGGGGGTCTGGCGTGGCGCCGGCCTCGGGTGGGGCGCCGCCTTGCGCGCCCTGGGGTCGGATCCACTTGAGCAGTTCATCGAGCAGCAAGGGCGGCTCGATCGGCTTGCCGATGATGCCTTTCATGCCGATGGACTCGCAGGCTTCGCGGTCGTGATCGAGCACCAAGGCGGTCATCGCCAGCACGGGCAGATCGGCCAGTTCCTCGCGCTCGCGGATGCGCCGCGTGGCCTCGAGGCCGTCCATCAGCGGCATCTGCAAATCCATCAGAACGACGTCAAAGGGGGTCTTTTCGAGCAACTGCAGTGCCTGCTCACCGTGGTCTGCCACCGTCACGCGCAGCCCCATGCGTTCGAGCATGTCGCGCGCCACCCACTGGTTGTCGGCGAGGTCCTCGACCACCAGCACGTGGGCGCCGCGGATGGGCGCGGCGCGCTCGAACAGGCCTGCCAGCGGGTCGCTGCTGGGCAGCTTGGCCGGGTGCACTTCGCCCAGATGGAGCAGCGTGCTAACCACCCCGGCGGCGAGCAGCGGCTTGCTCAGCACGCCATCGAGGGGCAGCCCGCGCGCCTCGGCGAGCAGCGCGTCTTGATCAAAGGCCGTCGCCATCATCACCACCGCCACCTTGGTCAGGCTGCCGGCAGCCACGGACTCGTGGATCCAGCGCGCCAGCTTCAGCCCGTCCATCTCGGGCATGCGCCAGTCGATCAGCACCACGTCGAACGTCTGGCCCGGCTCGCGGCCCGATCGCTCGATGCGCTTGATGGCGTCCGCGCCCGAAGTGGCCTCGGTGATGTTCACCCCCCAGGTGGCCAGCAGGTCGCCCAGCGTGCGCCGGGCGCAGCCGTTGT
>CANFXR010000148.1 GCA_947451035.1 Burkholderiales bacterium | reverse complement strand
GAGCATCAGCGGCATGGCGATCTTGAGCACCTCGCTGGGCTGGATCACGACACCCACATTGAGCCAGCGGGTGGCGCCCTTCTTGGTCAAACCGAACACCGCGGTGGCCACCAGCAGCAGCACGCCCAGGGTGTACAGCGGCACGGCCAGCGCCATCAGCCGCTGCGGCGGCACCTGCGCCACGACAAACAGGATGACCACCGCCAGCACCATGTTGCGGCCGTGGTCGACAAAGCGGGTGCCGTGATCGAAGCCGGCCGAATACATCGTGACCAGCCCGAACGCCGCCAGGATCAGCACGCCCAGCAGCAGCCAGCCGTCGAACCCGCGAAACATCGGGATGGCACGCTGCAGCAGCGAGGGCTTTTCGAAGGCGCGTCTCATGGCCTGGGTGCCTGCGGGTCTGACGCAGCGGCCGCTGCGGAATTGGCGGCCGATGCGGCCGATGCCGCCGCGATGGCGGCCGCCGCGCTGCCCGGCAGCGGCACGTCGGCCGCCTGACGCGGCACGCCCACCGGCGCGCTGGTCTGGCCCTGCTGGGTGAGTTCAACGTCCTCGGCGCTCGGGTATCGGTGCAGCAGCCAGTAGTCGAACACCCGACGGGCGATCGGTGCGGCGGCCACAGCGCCGAAGCCGGAGTTCTCGACCACCACGGCGATGGCGATCGTCGGCACGTCGAGCGGCGCGAACGCGATGTACAGCGAGTGGTCGCGCCGGTGCTCGTCGATCTTGGCCGCGTTGTATTTCTCGTTCTGACGGATGCCCACCGCCTGCGCGGTGCCGGTCTTGCCGCCCGTGGCGTAGGGCGCACCGACGAACACGCGCGCCGAAGTGCCCTCCTGGGTGACGCCGTACATCGCGCCGCGGATCAGCTCGACGTGCTCGGGCTGCAGCGGCAGGGCCGGCAGCGCCTCGCTGGCCACCAGCCGGCGCTCGCGCGTGACCACGTCTTCGACCTCGCGCACCAGGCGCGGCTGAAAGCGCAGCCCGCCCGACGACAGCGTGGCCGTGGCGCTGGCCAGTTGCAGCATGGTGAAGTTGTTGTAGCCCTGCCCGATGCCCAGCGAGATGGTTTCACCGGCGTACCAGCGCTTTTGCTCGGGCAGCTTGTAGGCGTGACGCTTCCAGTCGGTCGACGGCAGCAAGCCGGTCACCTCGCCCTGGATGTCGATGCCCGTCTTGCGCCCGAACGCAAACGGCTCGAGCTGGTCGTGGATGGTGTCGACGCCCAGCTCGTTGGCCAGCGAGTAGTAGTACACGTTGCTCGACTTGACGATGCTGCGCACCATGTCGACCGGCCCGAGCCCGATGTCGCCGTGGCTGCGGAAGGTGTGGTTGCCGAACTGGAACGTGCCGGCGTCGTAGATGATGGTCGCCGGGCTGCGCTTGCCGGTGTTGAGCGCCGCCATCGCCATGAAGGGCTTGTACGTCGAGCCCGGCGGGTAGGTGCCGCGCAGCGCGCGGTTGAGCAGCGGCTTGTCGATCGACTCGTTGAGCTCACGCCACGAGTCGGCGTCGATGCCGTCGACGAACAGGTTGGGGTCGAAGGTCGGCTTGCTGACAAAGGCCAGCACCTCGCCGTTGCGCGGGTCGATCGCCACCAGCGCGCCGCGGCGATCGCCAAACAGCGTCTCGACCATCGCCTGCAGACCGATGTCGATGCTCATCACCAGCTTGTTGCCCGGTGTGGCGCCATTGCTGTCGAGCCGGCGCACGGCGCGCCCGCTGGCGCTGATCTCGACTTCCTCGAAGCCGGTGGTGCCGTGCAGGTCGGCCTCGTAGCTCTGCTCGACGCCGAGTTTGCCGATGTATTCGGTGCCACGGTAGTTGGCCGCGTCGTCGGAGTCGTCGATGGCGTCTTTTTCGGCGCGGTTGATGCGCCCGATGTAGCCGATCAGGTGGCTGCCGACCTCGCCGAGCGGGTAGTTGCGAAACAGCCGCGCCTTCACCTCGACGCCAGGGAACCGGTAACGCTGCACGATGAAGCGCGCCACCTCCTCGTCGGTGAGCTTGGTGCGGATGGGCAGCGATTCGAGGTTGCGGCTTTCGTCGAGCAGCCGCCGAAAGCGCTTGCGGTCGCGCGGCTGGATGTCGATCACGTCGGACAGCGCATCGATCGTGGCGTCGATGTTGGCGGTGCGCGCGGGCATGATCTCGAGCGTGTAGGCCGAGTAGTTGTCGGCCAGCACCACGCCGTTGCGGTCGACGATGAGCCCGCGATTGGGCGTGATCGGCACCACCGAGATGCGGTTGTTTTCGGCTTGCACGCTGAGCTCTTCGTGCTTGTAGATCTGCAGGTGAACCAGCCTCGAAGCCAGCAGGGCGAAACACAGCAGCACGAAAAAGCCGGCCGCCAGCAAGCGCACGCGAAAGCGCCCCAGCTCCTGCTCGACGTTCCTGATCTCAGTGCTCACGGCCGCTCGAGCACGCCGTCACAGCGGACGGTTCTGGTCACGGTCAGGAGCACGCCGCTGGGGAGCCAACAGCAACCACGCGATCAGCGGCCACAGCAGCGCCTCGAAGACCGGCGCCAGCAGCGCGGGCCAGCCCGGCAGCATGCCGCCGACGATCATGCGCACGGCGAACGACACGAAGTGCGCTGCGATGAACAGCGGCAGGATCTGCAGCGCCTGCAAGGGCAGGCCGAACCACAGCAGCCGGCGGTGGATGGCGGTCGCGAAGTAGGCCAGCAGCGCGTAGGCCAGCGCGTGCTGGCCGAGGATCGCGCCGTCGTGCACATCCATCAGCAGCCCGCACGCGAACGCCACGCCCACACCCACCCGACGCGCCTGGTGCACGTTCCAGAACACCAGCACCACCGCCAGCGCATCGGGCGCGGCCGGGTGGCGCCCGACGGGCAGCAGGTTGACCGCAAACGCCGCCAGCAGCGTGAACCACAGGAACAGCGGGTTGACCGGCAGCAGCAGCTGGTCGGACGCGGGGCGCTTCCTCATGGCCGCGTGCCCTTGCGCGGCGGCTCGCGGCGGCCGGCCTCGGCGGGGGCCTCGGGGCGCGGCGGCTGCTGCAGCCCGATCGGCTCGAGCACCAGCACGTGGCGCACCGCATCGGGCGAAGCCACCGGCTGCAGGCGGATCTTGGCGAAACCGGCATCGACCTTGCGGTCGATCGCCACCACGCGGGCCACCGGCAAGCCCGGCGGGTACACGCCATCGAGGCCAGAGGTCTGCAGCACATCACCCACCAGCACGTCGGCATTGCCGGCCATGAAGCGCAGCTCGAGCGACTCCCCCGAAGCCGACCCGAAGGCCACGCTGCGCGAACCCGAGCGCGCATTGAGCACCGGCACGGCGGCATCGCGGTCGGTGAGCAAGGTGACCTCGGACGACAGCGGATAGACCCGGGTCAGTTGTCCGATCACGCCGGACTCGGTGATGACCGGCGAGCCGGCCACCAGACCTTGCGCCTGACCGCGGTCGATCACGACCTTGCGCGAATACGGGTCGGTCGACTCGTACAGCACCTCAGCGGCGTGCGACTTGACCGACAGCGAGGCGCGCAGATCGAGCAGCGCACGCAAGCGCTCGTTTTCACTCAACAACTGTTCGACGCGTGAGGCCCGCTCGGCTTGCAGCGTCAGGGCGTGGCGCGCCTTGGCCTCGGCGGCCAGCGCGGCTTGCAGCCCGCCGGCGTAGTCGTCGGTGCGCTCCCACAGGGACACCGTGGCCAGCAAGCCGCGCTGCACGGGGTGCAAGGTGGTGGCCAGCACCGCGCGCAGCGGCTGGGTCAGCGCGAAGCGCGAGTCCGCCACCATCAGGAACACCGCCAGCGCCGAAAACAGCATCAGCTTGGTCAACGCCGACAGGCCCTGGCGGAAAAACGGCGGCGGCGTCCGGTCGATGGTGCCTAAGGCCATGGGTGGGTACGCCAGTCAGGCTGCACAGCGGGCCGGCCCTCACGCCAGGCCACCCGCCGGGTCATCACTCGGAGGTGAAGATCGAGCCGAGACGCTCCATGCGCTCGAGTGCCATGCCGCAGCCGCGCACCACGCACGTCAGCGGGTCTTCGGCCACCAGCACCGGCAGACCGGTTTCCTCGGCCAGCAAACGGTCCAGGTCGCGCAGCAGCGCGCCGCCACCGGTGAGCATCATGCCGCGCTCGGCAATGTCGGCACCCAGCTCGGGCGGCGTTTGCTCCAGCGCGTTCTTGACGGCCGACACCATCTGGTTGAGCGGGTCGGTGAGCGCTTCGAGAATCTCGTTGCTGCTGATCGTGAAGCTGCGCGGCACGCCCTCGCTGAGATTGCGGCCCTTGACCTCGATCTCCTTGACCTCGGAGCCGGGAAAGGCGCTGCCGATGCTCTTCTTGATCATCTCGGCGGTGGGCTCGCCGATCAACATGCCGTAGTTGCGGCGGATGTAGTTGATGATGGACTCATCGAACTTGTCGCCACCGACGCGGATGCTGCCCTTGTAGACCATGCCGCCGAGCGAGATCACGCCGACCT
>CANFXR010000147.1 GCA_947451035.1 Burkholderiales bacterium | reverse complement strand
GCGATGCCCACGGCAATGGCAGCGCGTGCCAGCACGGGCACGAATTCGCGCGCGCCGCCTGAACTGCTGCCCTGACCACCGGGCAATTGCACGCTGTGCGTGGCATCGAAGACCACCGGGGCGTTGGTCTCGCGCATGATGGCCAGCGAACGCATGTCGCTCACCAGGTTGTTGTAGCCAAAGCTCACGCCGCGTTCGCAGGCCATGAAGTTGTCTTCGAGCAGACCGGCGGCGCGCGCCGCGGCGCGGGCCTTGGCGATGACGT
Source organism: Burkholderiales bacterium (assembly GCA_947451035.1). Taxonomy (GTDB): domain Bacteria; phylum Pseudomonadota; class Gammaproteobacteria; order Burkholderiales; family Burkholderiaceae_C; genus PBB1. The sequence goes on along the minus strand of CANFXR010000147.1, from coordinate 4,222 downwards.
TTTTCATGTCGTGGGGCGCCATGAACTGCCCCTTCTTGATGTTCACCGGCTTGCCGCTGCGCGCGACCGCCTGGATGAAATCAGTCTGGCGGCTGAGCAGGGCGGGCGTTTGCAGCACATCGACCACCGCACAGGCGGCGGCCACCTCGGCTTCGTTGTGCACGTCCGTGATGATGTGCACTTGCAGTTCGCGCTTGACCTTGGCCAGGATCTCCAGGCCACGCTCCGCGCCCAGGCCTCGAAAGCCGCTGTCGCTGGTGCGGTTGGCCTTGTCGTAGCTGCTCTTGAAGATGAACGGGATGCCCAGCGCGGCGGTCATTTCCTTGAGCGCACCGGCCACGTCCATTTGCAGCTGCTCGGACTCGACCACGCACGGGCCGGCGATCAGGAAAAACGGCTGGGTCAGGCCCACTTCATGGCCGCACAGCTTCATGCCTTCAACCCCTGGTCGCGTGCGGCCTGATGGGCCAGCGCCGCGGTGATGAATGAATTGAACAGCGGGTGGCCGCTCCACGGCATCGACTTGAACTCGGGGTGGAACTGCACGCCCATGAACCACGGATGCACGCTGCGCGGCAGCTCGACGATCTCGGTCAGGCGGTCGCGCTGGGTCAGCGCCGAGATCACCAAGCCGGCGTCTGCCAGCTGGTCGAGGTAGTTGACGTTGGCTTCATAGCGGTGGCGGTGCCGCTCGGTGACCACGTCGCCGTAGATCTCGTGCGCCAGCGTGCCGGGCTTGACGTCGGAGCTTTGCGCACCCAGGCGCATGGTGCCGCCCAGATCGGAGCTGACGTTGCGCTTTTGGATCGAGCCGTCGGCGTCTTGCCACTCTTCGATCAGCGCGATCACCGGGTGCGGCGTTTGCGGGTCGAATTCGGTGCTGTTGGCGTCCTTCAAGCCGGCCATGTGGCGCGCGTACTCGATGGTGGCGACCTGCATGCCCAGGCAGATGCCCAGGTACGGCACCTTGTGCTCGCGGGCGAACTTGGCGGTGAGGATCTTGCCCTCGACGCCGCGCTTGCCGAAGCCACCGGGCACCAGCAGCGCATCGAACGCGGCGAGCTGATGCAAGTTGTCTTCGTTGAGCGATTCGGAGTCGAAGTACTCGATGTGGACCTTGGCGTGACTTTGCATGCCGGCGTGGCGCAGTGCCTCGTTGAGCGACTTGTACGAATCCGACAGGTCGGTGTACTTGCCGCACATGGCGATGGTCAGCTCGCGCTGCGGGTGCTCGACTTCGTAGACCAGGTCGTCCCAGCGCTTGAGGTTGGCCGGCGGGGTGTTGATGCGCAGCTTGTCGCAGATCAGTCCGTCGAGACCTTGCTCGTGCAGGATGCGCGGCACCTTGTAGATGGTGTCCACGTCCCACATCGAGATCACGCCCCAGGTCGGCACGTTGGTGAACAGCGAGATCTTCTCGCGCTCTTCGTCGGGAATGCGCCGGTCGGCGCGGCACAGCAGCACGTCGGCCTGGATGCCGATCTCGCGCAGTTTCTGGGCGGTGTGCTGGGTCGGCTTGGTCTTCAACTCACCGGCCGCGGCAATCCAAGGCACGTAGGTCAGGTGCACGAAAGCGGCGTTGTTGGGGCCCATGCGCAAGCTCATCTGGCGCACGGCTTCGAGGAACGGCAGCGACTCGATGTCGCCCACCGTGCCGCCGATCTCGACGATCGCCACGTCGAACTCTTGCTCGCTGCCACTGGCCACGCCGGCGCCGCGCTTGACGAAATCCTGGATCTCGTTGGTGACGTGCGGGATCACCTGCACCGTCTTGCCGAGGTAGTCGCCGCGGCGCTCTTTTTCGAGCACGCTCTTGTAGATCTGGCCGGTGGTGAAGTTGTTGGCCTTCTTCATCCGCGTGGTGATGAAGCGCTCGTAGTGACCCAGATCGAGGTCGGTCTCGGCACCGTCGTCGGTGACATAGACCTCGCCGTGCTGGAACGGCGACATCGTGCCGGGGTCCACGTTGAGATAGGGGTCGAGCTTGATGAGGGTCACGCGCAGGCCGCGCGACTCGAGGATTGCAGCGAGCGAAGCCGCCGCAATACCCTTGCCCAGCGAGGACACCACACCGCCGGTGACGAAGACGTACTTGGTCATTGCATGCAGCACCCGAAGGGCTGTGGTGGGAAATCCGAATTATAGGAGCCGGGTCATCCGCAGCCGCCCCGCGAGCGAGGCTTCAATGCCTCAGACGACCTTCTCGCCGGGGTGCGTGATCTTGCGCATCGGCTCGTAGCGAGCCGATTTCACACAAAGCGCCGAGCTGCCATCCCCCGCCGGCTGAGCAGTGGCCCCGGATCGGTCGACCACGGTCCATTTCGCGTCATCGAGCGAACCGTTCGACAGCGTCCACTGCGGGTCGTCGATCGATTCGAAGACCTGACGCAGTTTCTGCCCCCAGGTCCCGCGGATCATCTGGAAGTACGGGTTTTGTTCGTCGATGCACACCAACTGATCGCTGCAAAGAGCGCCGCTCTCGTAGACCAGCAAATCGAGAGGCAATCCGACCGACAGGTTGGATTTCAGCGTGGAATCCATCGACACCAGCGCGCACTTCGAGGCCTCGTCGAGCGGTGTTTGCGGCGTGATCATGCGGTCGAGCACCGGCTTGCCGTACTTCGACTCGCCGACCTGGAAGTAGCAGGTCTCGCGCGTGGCTTCGATGAAGTTGCCGGCCGAATAGACCAGGAACATGCGCATGGCCTCGCCGGCGATCTGCCCGCCGAAGATCATGCTCGCGTTGAAGTCGATGCCGGCTTCCTTGAGCGAGGCGCCGTCCTGGTCGTAGACGCGGCGCACCGCGCTGCCCAGCACGCGCACCGCATCGAACAGGCTGGTGGCGTTCCAGATGGTGATGGGCTCGCCCGCGCCGTTGTCGATCTGTTCGACCTGCAAGATCTCGCGCACCGACTGGCTGATCGACAGGTTGCCCGCCGACAGCAGCACCATGAAGCGGTCACCGGGCTTTTCGTAAACCATCATCTTGCGAAAGGTGCTGATCTGGTCGAGGCCGGCGTTGGTGCGCGAGTCGGACAGGAAGACCAGCCCCGCGTCGAGTTTGATGCCTACGCAATAGGTCATGGTGGGGCGTCTCTTTCAGGTGGATGCTGCAACGCCTTGAGGCGGTACAGCGCGTCGAGTGCTTGTTTCGGTGTCAGGCTGTCAGGGTCGATTTTGGCCAAGGCGCCGTCCAGCGCCGAGGGCTCGGGCGTCTCGGCCGCCGCCGCCGGTGCAAACAGGTCGATTTGCGACTGCCCCGATTTTTGCTGCGCTTCGAGCGCTTCGAGCGCGGCTCTGGCCTGACGCAGCAGCGTGGCGGGCATGCCGGCCAGCCGCGCCACCTGCACGCCGTAGCTGCGGCTGGCCGGGCCGGGCTCGATCTGGTGCAAGAACACGATGTCGTCGCCGTCGCGCGTGCGCGTCTCGACCGCCGCCACGTGCACGTTGATGGCGCGCTCGTGCTTGAGCGCGAGCGCGGTCAGCTCGAAGTAGTGGGTGGCAAACAGCGTGAACGCATCGTTGCGGTCGTGCAGGTGGCTGGCGATGGCGCCGGCCAGCGCCAGGCCGTCGAAGGTCGAGGTGCCGCGGCCGATTTCGTCCATGAGCACCAGCGAGTGCGCCGTGGCGCCGTGCAGGATCGCTGCGGCTTCGGTCATCTCGACCATGAAGGTCGATTGCGCGTTGGCCAGGTCGTCGGCCGCGCCGATGCGCGTGTGGATGGCGTCAAGCGGCCCGAGCCGGCAGCTGGTGGCCGGCACGTGCGAGCCCATCGATGCCAGCAGCGCGATCAGCGCGACTTGCCGCATGTAGGTGCTCTTGCCGCCCATGTTGGGCCCGGTGATCACCAGCATCTTGCGGCTGGCATCGAGCCGGCAGTCGTTGGCCATGAAGGCCCCGCCGCCGGTTTCGGCCAGCCGCGCTTCGACCACCGGGTGGCGCCCGCCCACGATGTCGATGCACGGCTCGCGCACGAACTGCGGCCGGCACCAGCCCAGCGTGGTCGCGCGCTCGGCCAGCGCGGCCAGCGCATCCAGGCTGCCCAGCGCACGCGCCAGATCCGACAGCGCTGCGACCTGCGGCTGCAAGGCGTCGAGCACCTGCTCGTAGAGCGCTTTTTCGCGCGCCAGCGAGCGCTCCTGCGCCGACAGAGCCTTGTCCTCGAAGGCTTTCAGCTCGGGCGTGATGTAGCGCTCGGCGTTCTTCAGCGTCTGGCGCCGCT
>CANFXR010000146.1 GCA_947451035.1 Burkholderiales bacterium | reverse complement strand
GGCACGCCGAGTTGCTCGGCAACGATCTTCTTGACACGGGATTCGATATCGCTCATGACTCCTCCAGGAGTGTTGTCTGAAACAGCCCGGGATTCTAAAGGTTGCACCGCGTCGATTTGCCGACTTGGTGTCCCCTTCAACCGGCCGGGCAGGTCCGGTGGATTGTTGTATGGAAAAAGTTCGGCGTCAGTTCATGAACATGCCGCCGTTGACATGCAACTCTGTGCCCGTGATATAGGCAGCGCCAGCCGACACCAGAAATGCGACCGCCTGCGCCACGTCATCGACGCTGCCGAGTCGGCCCAACGGGATCTGCGTCAGCAGCGCCGCTCTTTGAGTCTCGGCAAGCGCATCGGTCATGTCGGTGGCGATGAAGCCCGGAGCGACGCAGTTGACGGTGATGCCTCGGCTGCCCAGCTCTCGCGCCAGCGATCGGGTCAGGCCCGCCACGCCGGCCTTGGCCGCAGCGTAGTTGGCCTGGCCCGCATTGCCGCTCGCCCCGACCACCGAGGTGATGTTGACGATGCGGCCTTGCCTTTGCTTGATCATGGGCCGGATGGCCGCGCGGCTGAGGCGAAAAACGGCCGTGAGATTGGTGTCGATCACAGCATCCCAATCGGCATCTTTCATCCGCATGGCCAGGTTGTCGCGCGTGATGCCCGCGTTGTTCACCAGCACATGCAGCGCGCCATGCTCCTTGAGGATCGCGTCAAAGGTGCTGTCGATGCCTGCGGTGTCATTGACGTCAAGGCACGCGCCACGACAGCCGGCGAAGTCAGCCAGGGCTTCACCAATGGCGCGAGCGCCCGCCTCGGTGGTGGCGGTACCGATCACGATCAGGCCACGCCGAGCGAGTTCCAGCGCGATGGCGCGTCCGATACCACGCGAGGCGCCGGTCACGAGGGCGACTTCCCGAGTGGGGGTCTGTGAATTGGTCATGACAGCAAGTTCCGCGTCTCAAGGATAGAAGCAGGGTCGAAGATGGAACCGGAGATCGCTTCGGCGTCGATTCGTTTCATCATCCCGGCGAGCACCTTGCCCGGCCCGCATTCGATCAAGTGCAGCACGCCCATCGCTCGGATGGCGCGGATGGTTTCACACCACCGAACCGGACCGAACGCCTGGCGGTACAAGGCGTCTCGAATACGAGCCGGATCAGCCTCGGCGCGCACATCGATATTGTTGAGTACGGCAATGGCCGGTGGCTTGAGCGCCACGGAGGCCAACTTGCCCTTGAGTCGCTCGGCGGCCGGCTTCATCAGCGAGCAATGGAACGGGGCCGACACAGGCAACGGAAGTACGCGTTTGGCGCCGGCGGCCTTCAGCCGTTCGCTGGCCAGTTCCACACCCGCACGCGAGCCTGAGATCACGGTTTGCTTCGGGTCATTGAAGTTGGCAGCCTCGACCACCTCGCCGCTGGCAGCGGCGACCTCAGCGCAACAGGCGCTGACCGCCTCCGCATCGAGACCCAGAACGGCCGCCATCGCGCCCACACCGACGGGCACGGCCTCTTGCATCGCCTGAGCGCGGAAACGAACCAGCGGCAAGGCATCGGTCAGCGTCAGCGAGCCGGCGGCCACCAAGGCGCTGTACTCGCCCAGCGAGTGTCCCGCCAGCACCGCAGGGGTCAACTCCGTTTCAGCGATCCAGGCCCGGTAGCAGGCGATCGCAGCGGTGAGCATCACCGGCTGCGTGTTGGTGGTCAGGTCGAGTTGATCCTTGGGGCCTTCACGCACAAGCCGGCCGATGTCGCACGACAGGGCTTCAGACGCTTCGGCCAGCGTGTGCCGCACGGCGGGGTGGTCGCCCCAGCCGTCGAGCATGCCAACGGCTTGCGAGCCCTGGCCAGGAAAAACAAACGCGAAGGTTGTCATTGAAAATTCTTTGGTTCACGAGCCGGCGCGATGGCTGCGGGCTCAGTAGTCAAGCAGAACCGCACCCCATGTGAAGCCGCCACCGACGCCCTCGAGCATCAACGTGTTGCCCCGCACGATCTGACCGCTCCTCACCGCCACGTCCAGCGCCAACGGGATTGAAGCCGCGGAGGTGTTGCCATGGTCGGCGACCGTGACGATCACCTTTTCCATGGGCAGTTTCAATTTGCGCGCCGTGCTTTGCATGATCCGGATGTTGGCCTGGTGCGGGATCAGCCAGTCGATGTCGGCCTCGGTGCGCCCAGCCTTGAGCAGCACCGCACGCGCCACATCTTCGAGCACCGTGACTGCCAACTTGAACACCGCCTGGCCGTCCATCTTCAAGGTGGCATCGCCGCACAGCAATCCACCCGACACCCGACCGGGCGTGAACAGGACGCCCACGTGACGGCCATCGGCGTGCAGTTCGCTGGCTAGGATGCCGGGCTCATCGCTGGCCTCGAGCACCACCGCACCGGCACCATCGCCGAACAGCACGCAAGTGGTTCGATCGCTGAAGTCAAGCAGGCGAGAAAACACTTCCGAGCCGATCACCAGCGCCCTGGATGCCGCGCCTGTGCGGATCATGGAATCAGCGATCGTCAGCGCGTACACAAAACCGGAACACACCGCTTGCACGTCAAAGGCCGGGCAGCCCGCCAGCCCCAGTTTGTTCTGGACGATGCACGCCGTGGACGGGAAGACCATGTCAGGGGTCGAGGTGGCCACGATGATCAGATCGATGGCGGATGCATCACCACCTGCAGCCTCGATCGCCCGACGGGCCGCAGCCACCGCCAGGTCGCTGCACAGTTCGTTGTCACCGGCGAAATGGCGCGATCTGATGCCGGTGCGCTCGGTGATCCACTCGTCAGACGTCTCTATCCCGCCGGCGGCAAGACGCTGGGCCAACTGGGAGTTGGTGATGCGGTTGGCTGGCAGGTATCCGCCGGTTCCGGCGATGCGTGTGTAGCGAGGCAAGGATGCGTCAGACGTTGTTGCGGGGTCGTTCATGCGACGGGATGCGTGGCGCTCACTTCAGGGTTTCGACAACGCCAGTGACAGGCATGGCCTGCAACGTTTCGCAGATCCGCTCGTGGGCTTTGGCGAGCAGACCATGGCGCGCGGCATCATAAGCGCGGTTCAGGGCATGCTCGAATCCGGCCACGTCCGCAGAACCGTGGCTTTTGAAAACCAGCCCGCGCAGCCCCAGCAAAGCGGCGCCGTTGTAGCGGCGATAGTCAACGCGTGTCTTGAAGCGCTTCAGGACGGGCCAGGCAGCCAGTCCGCACAGCCGTGACAGGATGCTGCGATTGAATTCCTGCTTGATGGAACTGGAGAACAGCGTGGCCAGCCCCTCGGCCGCCTTCAGCGCCACATTGCCGACGAAGCCGTCGCACACGACGATGTCCACCGTGCCCTTGAACATGTCGTTGCCTTCGACGTTGCCGTAGAAGTTCAAGTGCCCGTTGGCCGCAGCCGAGCGCAGCAACTCGCCCGCCTGCTTGATGACTTCGCTGCCCTTGATGGCTTCTTCGCCGATATTCAAGAGACCCACGCTGGGCTGGGGTTTGCCTTCAACCGCGGACACCAGCGCGCTGCCCATCAGCGCAAACTGCAGCAAATGGGCTGCCGTGCAATCCACATTGGCGCCCAGATCCAGCACCGTGGTGTGGCCACCCTTCAGATTGGGCAACAGGCCCGAGATCGCTGGCCGGTCAATGCCGTCGATGGTCTTGAGCACGTAGCGCGATACCGCCATCAAGGCGCCCGTGTTCCCAGCCGAAACGCAGACATCGGCCGCAGCCACGCCCGCCTCACCAGGCTTGACCAGTTCGATGGCCAGACGCATCGACGATTGCTTCTTGCGCCGCAGCGCGACCTCGATCGAATCGTCCATTTCGACGACTTCGGTGGCCTCCAGCAAACGGCAGCGTGGCCACTGGCTGGCCGAACGCAGCGCGTCAAGGCGCCCGACCAGAATCAACTCGGCGTCGGGGTGGCGAGACAGAAATGCTTCGCAGGCAGGCAACACGACAGCCGGGCCGTGGTCTCCGCCCATGCAATCGACGGCCATGCGAACCGGCCCACCGAGGGCGCCGTGATTCAATGTCTGGTCGTTGGAATTCATCGCAACCCGTTCAAGCCGATCATCGGCGCGACCCAAACGAAAAAGCCCGGCGGTGCTGGATGGCAGGAGCCGGGCCGTCTGGGGCAACGAGTATCGCCGGCTGCGCGGCCGAATGGACGGCGCTGGCGATCAATGGCAGCGTCAAGAAATCAGGCGTCTGCCTTGGTCTTGAACACCTTGCGCCCACGATAAAAACCAGTGGGGCTGATGTGGTGACGCAGGTGCAACTCGCCAGTGGTGGGCTCAATTGCGGTACCGGGAGTGGTAAGCGCATTGTGTGAACGATGCATGCCGCGCTTGGAAGGCGACTTCTTGTTTTGCTGAACGGCCATGAGTTTCTCCGCGAACGTTGGATGTGGCGCCATGAGACAGGCCTGAAACAGACCTGCGGGACGCTGGCAACACGACGATCCAGCCAAAACGCGGGACCGATCACTGCCAAAAAGGTTTGCGAGTGTATCAG
>CANFXR010000145.1 GCA_947451035.1 Burkholderiales bacterium | reverse complement strand
GAATTCCTGGCCTTCATGGACGACGGCGCTTACCGGCGGCCCGAGCTGTGGCTGTCGATGGGCTGGGCCTGGGTGAACGGAGGGGAGACGCCGCGCAGCGCGCCGCTGTACTGGCACCCACGCGACGGCGCGTGGTTCAGCCACACGCTGCACGGCACGCACCCCATCGACGCGCAGACGCCGGCGTGTCACCTGAGCTACTTCGAGGCCGATGCCTATGCCCGCTGGGCCGGCGCGCGGCTGCCCACCGAGGCCGAATGGGAGCACGCGGCGCGCCAATCCGCAGCGCCGCACCTGCCCGGCGCCGTGTGGGAATGGACGCAGTCGAACTACAACGCCTACCCCGGCTACCAGCCGCTGGCCGGCGCGGTCGGCGAATACAACGGCAAGTTCATGTGCAACCAGTTCGTGCTGCGCGGCGGCTCATGCGCCACGCCCGCCGGCCACATCCGCGCCAGCTACCGCAACTTCTTCCCGCCGGACGCGCAGTGGCAGTTCAGCGGGCTGCGGCTGGCGCGCGAGCTGATCGCCTAGGCGCTTGCTGATCTAACGGCGCCGCTGGCCGTGTCCGGGGTGACGACGGTGATGACGCACCACCAGGATCACGATGCCATCGTCGATCGGCCGGTAGATCACCGCATGAGGAAACAGCCGCAGTGAATAAGACCGACGGCCCTTGGAGCGCGAAGACCCCAGCCCAGGGTTGTCAAGCAACAGGCTGGCGACCCGCTTGAATTCAGCGATGAATCGCGCGGCCAGCACGGGTGAAGCCTCGGTTTCGTAGAAGCCGGCAGCCTCGGCGAGGTCCGCCTCGGCGCCGGGATGCAGCGTGACCCTCATCCAGGAAAGCGCGTCTCCAGACGTGCGATGGCTTCATCAAGGGGAATGGCCGTCACTTGGGCGGCTTCAAGCTGCGCTTCGCGGGCGTCGGCCACTTCATCCCACGCCGCCTCGATGTCAGGATCCACATCGAGGCTGGCGAGCAATCGCTCCAGCAATCGGGAACGGTCTGCCGCAGACAGCTTCAGCGCCTGGGCTTCCAGGACTTCAAGGGCGTTGGTCACGGCAGGCTCCTCGACAAGGTGTGCATGAGCCGCAAGCTTGCCACAGGCAGCCGCCGTGCGGCCTCAGGCGTTGAGCACCGCCAGCACGTCGGAGTGAAATTCGCGCTGGTAGAGCACGTAGACGACGCCGGCGGTGGCCAGCACGAAGGCCAGCGGCGACAGGAACCAGCTCAGCGCGGCGAACGAGAAGTAGTAGGCGCGCAGCCCGTCGTTGAAGGTCTCGGCGGCCAGACCGAGCACGCGGCCGGCCCGGTCGGCGAAGGCGTCGCGCGGCAGATCCTGCTCGAGAAACTGGAGGGCGTCGGGTGCCGCACCCACCATCAGCGCGCCGAAGGTGTACTGGCGCATCGACCAGGTGAAGCGGAAGAACGCGTAGACGAAGATCGCCAGCATCAGCGCCACCTTGGTGTCGAACAGCAGACCCGAAGTGCGCACCGCGAACGGAATCTCGCGCACCAGATCGCTGGCGCTGCTCGAGCCCAGCACGGCGAGCAGGCCGCCGACGATCAGGATCGTGGTCGAGGCGAAGAACGACGGGCTGGTCGACAGGTTCTGCAGCACCACGCCGTCGATCACCCGCACCTCGCGGTGGGTGACTTGCAGCATCCACTCGCGGCGCACGCGGTTGGTCGACGCCAGCAGCGACGGGCGCTGGTTGGCCAGCCGGCGCGCGAACCAGGCGTACCCGACCCAGCCCGCAAAGAACGCCAGCAGCGCCACCCAGTCGAACCAGGGCAGCAGTCGAATCACGGTGAGCGCGGTTTCCATGGTCGAATGTAGCAAGCGTCCTGGCTTTGTAGACTCGCAGCCCCGTCAGCCTGCACCCAAGCCCCGTCGATGACACCCACCGGCCGTTTCGCACCCTCGCCCACCGGGCCGCTGCATGCGGGCTCGCTGGTGGCCGCACTCGCGAGCTGGCTCGACGCGCGCGCCCATGGCGGACGCTGGCTGGTGCGCATCGAGGATGTGGACACGCCGCGCAGCGTGGTCGGCGTCGACCGGATCATCCTGGCGCAACTCGTGGTGTGCGGGCTGCTGCCCGACGAGCGGCCGGTGTGGCAATCGACCCGCAGCGAGCTCTACAAGAAGGCACTGCAATCGCTGTGCGATCAGCTTCGCGTGTACCGCTGCGGCTGTTCGCGACGCGACATCGAGCTGGCCTGGGAGGCCACCGGCCAGGTGCGCCTGCGCCACGGCGAGCTGGTCTACCCCGGCACCTGCCGCCACGGTCTCAAGGGCAAGCACGCGCGGGCCTGGCGGCTGCGCTGCGCCCGCGATGACGACAGCGATCTGCTGATCGACTGGTTCGACCGGCGGCTCGGCGCGCAAACGCAAAACGTGACGCAGACCATCGGCGACTTCGTGCTGCAGCGCACCGACGGCCTGTGGGCCTACCAGATGGCGGTGGTGGTCGATGACGCCGATCAGGGCGTGACCCACGTGGTGCGCGGCGGCGACATGACCGAGAGCACGCCGCGCCAGATCCACCTGCAGCGCGCGCTCGGCGTGGCCACGCCGCACTACCTGCACACGCCGGTGGTGATGGCCGCCGACGGCGAAAAGCTGTCCAAGCAAAACGGCGCCGCGGCGATCGACGTGAGCCAGCCGCTGGCCGCGCTGCGCGAGGCCGGCACGGTGCTCGGGGTGAGCGCCAGCGGCACCACGGTGGCCGACTGGCTGGCCAGCGCGGTGCAGGCGTGGGCGGCGCTGTATCCGCCCACCACCCGCTGACAGCGCTGACGCCGCCGAATCAGCGGACCGCGCCGGTTCCAACGAATCAGTGCGCCTCGTCCCAGTTGGGGCCCACGCCCACCTCGGCGAGCAACGGCACCTTGAGCGCAGCCACTGAGGCCATCGCCGCGGGCACCTCGCAGCGCGCCCAGTCGAGCTCGGCCTCGGGCACTTCGAGCACCAGTTCGTCGTGCACCTGCATCACGATGCGGCTGGCGCGACCCTGCTCGTCGAGCACGCGCTGCACCGCCAGCATGGCCAGCTTGATGAGGTCGGCCGCGGTGCCTTGCATGGGCGCGTTGATGGCTTGGCGCTCGGCGCCGGCCTTGCGCGGTCCGCTGCCGCCATTGATCTCGGGCAGGTAGACGCGGCGGCCGAACAAGGTCTCGACATAGCCCTTGTCGCGCGCCGATTCCCGCGTGGTGTCCATGTAGCGCTTGACGCCGGCGAAGCGCTCGAAATAGCGCTCGATGTAGGCCGCCGCCGCGCTGCGCTCGATGCCCAGGCTTTGCGCCAGCCCGAACGCGCCCATGCCGTAGATCAGCCCGAAGTTGATGGTCTTGGCGTAGCGCCGCTGCTCGGTGGTGACCGCCGCGGGCTCGATGCCGAACACCTCGCTGGCGGTCGCGCGGTGCACGTCCATGCCCTCGGAAAAGGCCTTGAGCAGCCCCGGGTCCTCGCTGATGTGGGCCATGATGCGCAGCTCGATCTGCGAGTAGTCGGCGCTCAGGATCAGGTGCCCCGGCGGCGCGATGAAGGCCTCGCGCACCTTGCGCCCTTCGGCGGTGCGAATGGGGATGTTCTGCAAATTGGGCTCGTTGCTGGCGAGCCGCCCCGTCACCGCCACCGCCTGCGCGTAATGCGTGTGCACGCGGCCGGTGGCCGGGTTGATCATCTGCGGCAGCTTGTCGGTGTAGGTGCCCTTGAGCTTGGCGAGCGAGCGGTGCTCGAGCAGCCGCGCAGGCAGCGGGTAGTCGGCGGCCAGCTCGGTGAGCACCTCCTCGTCGGTGCTCGGCGCGCCCGAGGCGGTCTTCTTCTTGACCGGCAGCCCGAGCTTGTCGAACAGGCTCTCGCCGACCTGCTTGGCGCTGCCCATGTTGAAAGGCTGGCCGGCGAGTTCATAGGCCTCGCGCTCGAGCGCCACCATGCGCTCGCCGAGCTGCTGGCTTTGCGCGGCCAGGATGGCCGGTGCGATCAGCACGCCGGTGCGCTCGATGCGCTGCAGCAGCAAGGCCGTGGGCATCTCGATGCGGCGGTACACGTCGAGCAGCCCGCTTTCGGCTTCGATCTGCGGCCACAGCACGCGGTGCACGGCCAGCGTCATCTCGCTGTCCTCGCACGAGTAGCGCGAGGCGCGTTCCACGTCGACCTGGCCGAACGGGATCTGGTGCACGCCCTTGCCGCACAGGTCTTCGTAGCTCAGGCCGCTGCGCCCCAGGTGGCGCTGCGCCAGGCTCTCGAGGCTGTGCGGCTTGTGGGCTTCGAGCACGTAGCTTTGCAGCATGGTGTCGTGCACGTAGCCGCGCACGGTGATGCCGGCGTTTTGCAGCACGTGGGTGTCGTACTTGATGTTCTGGCCCAGCTTGGGCGAGGCGGCGTCTTCCAGCCACGGCCGCAGCGCGGCCAGCACCTCGTCCACGGGCAACTGCTCGGGCGCGCCGGCGTAGTCGTGACGCAACGGGATGTAGGCGGCCGAGCCGCTGTCCACGCTGAGCGAGATGCCCACCAGCTGCGCGACCACGCCGTCGAG
>CANFXR010000144.1 GCA_947451035.1 Burkholderiales bacterium | reverse complement strand
CCAGGACTTCTCCGAAGACACCTACCGCGTGCTGACCGCGGTGGACGCCGCGCTGATGGTGATCGACGCGGCCAACGGCGTCGAGCCGCAAACGCGCCGGCTGCTGCAGGTCTGCCGCGCGCGCAACACGCCCATCCTCACCTTCGTCAACAAGATGGACCGCGAGGTCAAAGACCCGTTGGTGCTGATGGACGAGATCGAGCGCGAGCTCGGCATGGAAGTCGTGCCCTTCACCTGGCCGGTGGGCATGGGCAAGCAGTTTCATGGCGTGATGGACCTGCGCGAGCGGCAAATGCGCGTGTTCAGCCCCGGCGAAGATCGCGATCACCACAACGACGAGATCCTTGCCGGCCTGGACAACCCGGCCTATGCCGAGCGCTTCGGCCTGCAGTACGCGCAGGCGCAAGGCGAGATCGAGCTGCTGACCGACGCCGCGCCGCCATTCGACCGCGAGGCGTTTCTGGCCGGACGCCAAACGCCGATGTTCTTCGGCTCGGCGGTCAACAACTTCGGCGTGCGCGAGGTGCTCGACGCCCTGGTCGATCTGGCGCCGCCGCCGGGCCACCGCATGGCGATCCAGCGCGAGGTCACGCCCGACGAGCCCAAGTTCACCGGCGTGGTGTTCAAGATCCAGGCCAACATGGACCCGGCGCACCGCGACCGCATCGCCTTCTTGCGCGTGGCCAGCGGCCACTTCGAGCGCGGCATGCGGCTCAAGGTGGTGCGCTCGGGCAAGGAGCTGCGGCCCAACACCGTGGTGAGCTTCCTGAGCCAGCGCCGCGAGCTGCTCGACGAGGCCTATGCGGGCGACATCATCGGCATCCCCAACCACGGCGTGCTGCAGCTCGGCGACACGCTGACCGAAGGCGAGGCGCTGCAATTCACCGGGCTGCCGTTCTTCGCGCCCGAGATGTTCCGCTCGGTCGAAGTGGCCGATCCGCTCAAGACCAAGCAGCTCAAGGCCGGGCTCACGCAGCTGGGTGAAGAAGGCGCGATCCAGGTGTTTCGCCCGGTGGTGGGCACGGTGCTGCTGCTGGGCGCGGTGGGGCAACTGCAGTTCGAGGTGGTGGCGCACCGGCTCGAGCACGAATACGGCTGCAAGGCGCGCATCCTGCCCAGCCGCTTCCAGGTGGCGCGCTGGGTGACGTGCGACGAGGCCGACGGCGGCGAGCGCGAGCTCAAGCGCTTCATCGACGGCAACTCGCACCGCGTGGCCTACGACGCGGTCGATGCGCCCACCGTGCTGGTCGAGTACGCGCCCGAGCTGCGCGCCATCGAAGCCAACTGGCCGAAGATCAAGTTCCACGCGCTGCGCGAGCACGCCGGGCTGGTGTTCCAGCGGCGCATCGGCGACTGATCCGCCGCGCACACCGGGCGTTCGTGCGATGCCGACTCCGAATTCGCCTTCCCGGTTTGCGCTGTGGCTCGACCTGGTCCGCTGGAACCGTCCGGCCGGCAGTTACCTGCTGCTGTGGCCGACGCTCGCGGCGCTGTGGCTGGCGGCCGGCGGGTTTCCGGGCTGGCACCTGCTGATCGTGTTCACGCTGGGCACCGTGCTCATGCGCAGCGCGGGTTGCTGCGTCAACGACGTGGCCGACCGCGACTTCGACCGCCACGTCAAGCGCACCGCCGAGCGGCCGGTCACGCGCGGTGCGGTGAGCGTGCGCGAAGCGCTGGCGCTGGCCGCGGGCCTGGTGCTGCTGGCCTTCGCGCTGGTGCTCACCACCAACCGCCTCACCATCGCTTGGAGCTTGGGCGCGCTGGCGGTGACGCTGTTCTATCCGTACACCAAGCGCTTTTTCTCGATGCCGCAAGCGGTGCTGGGCGTGGCGTTCAGCTTCGGCATCCCGATGGCGTTTGCGGCGGTGCGCAGCGAGGTGCCGGCGCTGGCGTGGGCGCTGCTGGCGGGCAACTTGTTCTGGGTGCTGGCCTATGACACCGAATACGCCATGGTCGACCGCGACGACGACCTGAAGATCGGCCTGCGCACCTCGGCGATCACGCTGGGACGCTTCGATGTGGCCGCGGTGATGGCGTTCTACGCTGCCTACCTGATCGTGTGGGCGGCCGCGGGTGCGCAGCTCGGGCTGGGCGCGGCGTACTTCGCCGGCATCGCGGTGGCCGCCGGCATGGCGGCGTGGCACCACACGCTGATCAAGGATCGCTCACGCGAGGGCTGCTTTCGCGCCTTCCGGCTCAACCACTGGCTGGGGCTGGCGGTGCTGGCCGGGGTGGTGGCCGACGCCGTCTGGCGCGCGCTGAGCTGATCGGGCCCGCGCTGGTGCCGATCAGCCGCCGAACTCGTCACCCAGCTCGCGAGCGCGCTGCTGGGCGGCCTTGAGCGCACGCACGAACGACGCTTTCACGCCGTCGGCTTCGAGCGAGCTGATCGCAGCAAAGGTGGTGCCGCCCTTGGAGGTGACGCGCGCGCGCAGCTGCTCGGGCGCATCGGCCGAATCGCGGGCCAGCGAGTTGGCGCCGCCCACGGTGGCGATCGCGAGCTGGCGGGACGCGGCAGCGCTCAGACCCATCTCGATGCCAGCCTGGATCAGGGCTTCGAGCAAATAAAAGGCATACGCCGGGCCCGAGCCCGACAGCGCGGTGACCGCGTCGAGCTGCACTTCGTGATCGACCCACAGCAGCTGGCCGGTGGGCACGAGCAGCCGCTCGATCTCGGCGCGCTCGGCGGCGCTCACGGCCGCGCGGGCAAACAAGCCGGTCATGCCCTCGCCGATCAGCGCCGGCGTGTTGGGCATGGCGCGCACCACGCGTTCGGATCGGACGGCACGGCCGATGGCATCGCTGCGGATGCCGGCCATCACGCTCAGGTGCAGCGCGCCGCCCACCCATTGCGCGCAGGGTTCGGCGGCCGCCTGAAACAGTTGCGGCTTGACAGCCCAGACCACGCAGCCGGCCTCGGCCAGCCGCGCATCGGCCGCCGGCAGCGCGGCTATGCCAAAGCGCGCGCGCAGCGCCTCGCGCTGCTCGGCCAGCGGCTCGATGACCTGAATGGCGTCGGCCGACCAGCCGCTGCGCAGCAGCCCGCCGATCAGCGCGCTGGCCATGTTGCCGCCGCCGATGAAGGCGACCCCGGGCGAGACCGCGGGAGCGACGGCCGTCATGGCGCGGAAGCTGCCGCGGCGGGCAGCACCGGCACGACCACGCCGGGGCCGATCGGGATGTCGGTGGTGGCGCTCACGTCGGTGACGTAGTAGCGCGTGTCGCCGAAGCAGCTGGTGGGCAGCCCCACCTTCTCTTCGTAATGCAGGCTGACCCGCTTGCCCATCGCCGCGGTGACCTTGGCGGCCACTGCCTCATCGCGCACCGTGAAAAAGAACTTCTCGACCGAGCTGCCGGGCAGCGAGACGAGGGCCAGTTCGCCCTCTCCGGTCTTGCACACGAAGCCCTTGTGGGAGAACTTCTGCAGCCAGCCGGCGCGCTCGCCGGTGGAGTAGCTCCAGTTGAGCACCAGCGCAAAGTAGGCGGCCACGAGCAGTGCGACGAAGACGAGGGCAGCAATCAGCTTGAGCATGGTGGGGTCAGGGTCAGGTGAAGGGCAGAACTGTCGCACGGATGGCGCGGTGCGCAGCGCCTCAGCGCGCCCCGAAGATCGCCGTGCCCACGCGCACGAGGGTCGAGCCTTCGGCGATGGCCGCCTCGAGATCGCCCGTCATGCCCATCGACAAGGTGTCGAGCGCCAGGCCTTGGCGCTGCAGCTGCATCAACAGCTCGCGCAGCCGGGCGTGCGGCTCGCGCTGCGCGGCCACGTCTGCCGCCGGGGCGGGAATGGCCATCAGCCCGCGCAAGCGCACGCGCGGCAGCGCCGCCACCGCACGCGCGACGTCGGGCACCTCGTCAACCGTCAGGCCGGACTTGCTGGGCTCGCCGCTGATGTTGACCTGCAAGCACAGCTGCAGCGGTGGCAGATGCGCCGGGCGCTGCTCGCTCAGGCGTTGCGCGATCTTCAGCCGGTCGACCGCATGCACCCAGTCGAAGTGCTCGGCCACGGCGCGGGTCTTGTTGGCTTGCAGCGGGCCGATCAGGTGCCACTCGATGCGCTCGCGCAAGTCGGCGAGCGCGCTGATCTTGTCGAGCGCTTCGGCCACGTAGTTCTCGCCGAAGCAGCGCGCACCGGCGTCGAAGGCGGCGCGCAGATCGGCCGCTGGAAATGTCTTGCCGACCACCAGCAACGTGACGCTTTGCTCGGGGCGCGCGGCGGCGGCGCACGCGCTGGCGATGCGCCGGCGCACTTCGTGCAAGTTGTGTTCGATCGTCGCCATAATCGACTCGAGTATCTGCCACCGAACGAAGCACCCGGCGCCCTGTCGCCGTGGTGGCTGTGTCGCACACGCACCCTGAGCGAGCCCCATGGACATCTCCCAACTGCTGGCGTTTTCGGTCAAGAACAAGGCCTCCGACCTGCACCTGTCAGCCGGTCTGCCGCCGATGATCCGGGTCCACGGCGACGTGCGCCGCATCAATGTCGAGCCGCTCGAGCACAAGGATGTGCACGACATGATCTACGACATCATGAGCGACTCGCAGCGCAAGGCCTACGAGGAACTGCTCGAGTGCGACTTCTCGTTCGAGATCCAGGGGCT
>CANFXR010000143.1 GCA_947451035.1 Burkholderiales bacterium | reverse complement strand
GCCACCTCGACTTTGGTCGAGAACTCGCGCATCACCTGCGCCGCCGCAGTGATCTCGCCCACCGTTTCTCTCTTGACCCGCAGACCGATCAGCAGCGCGGCCAGCACCGAGTGCGGCACCTCGCCGTTCATGATGCGGCGCATCAAAACCAGCATGTCGTCGTGCGCGATTTCCTGGTGGTCAACCAGTCGGGCCAGCGCCTGTTGATCGCTCAAAAGCCCGCTCACGGCTTGAGATCCAGAAAGTTCTTCAACATCGCGTGGCCATGCTCAGTGAGGATCGACTCGGGGTGGAACTGCACACCCTCGAGCGGTGTGGCGGTGCCGGCGAGTTCGCGGTGGCGCACGCCCATGATCTCGCCGTCTTCGGTGGTCGCCGTGATCTCGAGCGCGGCCGGCAGCGTCGCACGCTCGATGGCCAGCGAGTGATAGCGAATCACCGTGAACTTGGCCGGCAGGCCGCTGAACACGCCGCGCCCGTCGGTCGAGATCTCGCTGGTCTTGCCGTGCATCTGCACCTGGGCGCGGATGATGTTGCCGCCCAACGCCGCGCCGATGCTCTGGTGCCCCAGGCACACGCCCAGGATCGGCAGCTTGCCCATGAAGTGGCCGATCGACGCCACGCAGATGCCCGCCTCGGCCGGCGAACACGGGCCGGGTGACAACACCAGCCGGTCGGGCCGCAGCTCACTGATGCCCTCGAGCGTCAGTTCGTCGTTGCGAAACACTCGCACGTCTTCGCCCAGCTCGGCGAAATACTGCACCAGGTTGAAGGTGAAGCTGTCGTAGTTGTCGATCATCAGCAGCATGTCGAGCCTCCGGTTTCGGTGGCACTGCGTTCGAGGTGATGCGTCATCAGAAGCCCTCCTCGACCAGTTCGGCCGCGCGGATCAGCGCGCGGGCCTTGGCTTCGGTTTCGCGCCATTCGAGCTCAGGCACCGAATCGGCCACCACACCGGCTGCCGCCTGCACATAGAGCATCTGGTCCTTGACGATGCCGGTGCGAATGGCAATCGCCACGTCCATGTCGCCGGCAAAGCTCAGGTAGCCACAGGCCCCACCGTAGATGCCGCGCTTGACGGGCTCGAGCTCGTCGATGATTTCCATCGCACGCACCTTGGGCGCACCGGTCAGCGTGCCGGCCGGGAACGTGGCCTTGAGGACATCGAGGTTGGTGATGCCGTCCTTGAGCAGGCCTTCGACGTTGCTCACGATGTGCATCACATGCGAATAGCGCTCGACCGTGAAGGCCTCGGTGACCTTGACGCTGCCGGTCTTGGCAATGCGCCCGATGTCGTTGCGCGCCAGGTCGATCAGCATCAGGTGTTCGGCGCGCTCTTTCGGGTCGGCGCTCAGTTCGGCTTCGAGCGCGATGTCCTGCTCGGGCGTGGCGCCGCGCGGGCGGGTGCCGGCCAGCGGCCGGATGGTCACCTTGTCGCCGGCCGGCGTGTGCTCGCGACGCACCAGGATTTCAGGCGACGCACCGACGATCTGGAAGTCACCCATGTCGTAGAAGTACATGTACGGCGACGGATTGAGCGAGCGCAGCGCGCGGTACAGGCTCAGCGGGCTTTCGGTGTAGGGCTTGCGCAGTCGCTGCCCGACCTGCACTTGCATCATGTCGCCCGCGGCGATGTACTCCTTGGCGCGCAGCACCGCAGCGATGTAGTCGTCCTTGGCAAAGTCGCGAAGCACCTCGCGCGAAGCGGTGGGTACGACAGGCGGCGCAAGCACGCTGTGGTTGAGCCGCTCGGCCAGCTCGGCCAGACGCCGTCGGGCGCGCGGCAAGGCATCGGGCTCCTGCGGATTGGCATAGACGATCAGCGACAAGCGCCCCGACAGGTTGTCGATGACCGCCAGCTCTTCGCATTGCAGCAGCAAGATGTCGGGCGTCCCCAGACCTCCGGGCAGTTCGGTGTGAGCCAACTTGGGCTCGATGCAGCGCACCGCGTCGTAGCCGAAGTAGCCGGCCAGACCGCCGCAAAAACGCGGCAAGCCCGGTTGCAAAGCCACCTTGAAACGCTGCTGATACGCGGCGATGAAGTCCAGCGGGTTGCCTTCGTGGCGCTCGACCACGGCACCATCGGTCACCAGCTCGGTGAGAAACCCGGTGGCTCGAAGCACGGTGCGCGCGGGCAGCCCGATGAAGGAATAACGCCCGAATCGCTCACCGCCCACGACGGACTCGAGCAGAAAACTGTGCGGCCGGCCCCCGACCCCCAGCGCCTCACCGGACTTGGGGCCGGTGAGCTTCAGGTACAAAGACAATGGCGTCTCGAGATCGGCGAAGGCCTGCGCGATCAGCGGGATGCGGTTGTATCCCTCGTTCGCGAGGCGCTTGAATTCGGCGTCGGTGATCACGTTGCGGGGCCCTCCACGGCCCGGGAGATTCGCCACATGGCGCTCCCTTGGTCATTCGAGTCAAGCAGATCGGCACTGCGGAGGGTCACCGTTGGCGACGCTGGCAGGCCTCAGCGTGGGCTTGCGCTACGCCAGGGCCAGGCTCCCCGGTCATGCGACCTCGAGACGTTTTTACGCACTGTGAGCATCTTCAAATTTTATCAGGGCGCTGTTGCGGCCCTGCCTGGACAGACGGCACGGTGGCGGTTGACGCAGTCACCGCGACCCCTGGCTGCCTAGAATGACCGGATGACTCATCCCGAATTCTCCTGCTCTGTCTCGGTGCGTCATCTGCCTGAGCAGTCCGACCCCCAGGCGCAGCAGTACGCGTTTGCCTACACGGTCACCATACGCAACACGGGCGATGTCACCGCCCAGTTGATCGCCCGGCACTGGATCGTGGCCGACGCGAGCGACCACATTGAAGAAGTTCGCGGACTGGCCGTGGTCGGCCACCAGCCGGTGCTCAAGCCGGGCGAGCACTTCGAATACACCAGTTGGACACGCATCGCCACGCCCCACGGCACGATGCGCGGCACCTTCATGTGCATGACCGAAGACGCTCAGCCGTTCGACGCCCCCGTGCCCGAGTTCGGACTCACCCTCGCCTCGGCGCTGCACTGACGCGCGAGCCACTCGCGTTTCGTCCATGACAGCAACGCCCCAAGCGCCGACACCGGCAGTCCACCGTGCGGCTTGGGACCTCGCTGTCTTGCTCGATGCGCTGGCGCACGCGGCCGACCGGCGAGCCTGCCTGCCGGAACGCAATCTGTGGGTGATCCGCGCGCTCGAGTGGCTGCGCCACGCGCCACTGCCTGCCGGCGAAAACCATGGCGGGTCTGCTCCATCGAGACCGCGGCCGGCGCTGCGCCTCAAGTACCTGCTCGACGAACTCGACCGGCACCCCGGGCAACGTGACCAGGCCGCGGCGGTGCTGGGCCGTTTCTGGGCCGAGATGGACACCGCGGCGCTGTTTGCAGACTTTGGCTTTTCATCGCGCGCCAATTTTTTCGGCGAACTGGGCCAGCGCCTCAAGCGCAAGCTGCTGCCGATCACCCCGGCCACCACCGACTTGGCGGAGTTGTTCGGGCTGCTCTTTCCCGATGCCGATGACGCGCTGTGGCTGGATGCGCTGGACGAATCCACGCTGGATCGCCTGCACGGCCTGATGCCGCCGGGCGCAGTCGACGATCACGCATGGCAAACACCTTTGCTCGACGCGATCATGTTTCTGGCCAGTGCGGTGCGTGCGGCCGCGTTCTCAGGGGCCTTGCGACAACGCATGAGCGGCGATCTGCTGGCGCATGGGCCGTTTCGCCAACTGGCCGTCGCTGCCGATCGGATCCGCGAGCGGGCGCTGGCCGGCGACGAGGCCGCGCTGCTGCAAGAAGCGCAGTACCTGCGCGCCCTGCTCGACAGCTGCCGGCGTTGCGCCGACAGCGTGCACGATCACCTCGAAGAGCATGGCGTTTCGATCAGCGTGGTGTTCGACATCGATCAGTTGCGTCTGCGCACTTACCGCATCGAGCAGTTGCTGAACTGCGTGGTCAGCCGCCAGCGAGCCCGCGACGTGACCCGGCTGCTGGCCGAACTGGTGCGCACCGCCGCCGAGCGGCGCAGCATCACAGCGCTGTTTGCCGACCACTACTC
Source organism: Burkholderiales bacterium (assembly GCA_947451035.1). GTDB lineage: Bacteria > Pseudomonadota > Gammaproteobacteria > Burkholderiales > Burkholderiaceae_C > PBB1. The sequence continues at coordinate 660 of CANFXR010000143.1, read as the reverse complement.
GCTGCTCGCACGCAAGGTGGCCGAGCGCAGCGCCGAAGTGGGTCATCACTACATCACCCGTGACAGCGCGTCGTATCGCCACATGCTCAAGGCCGCGGCCGGCGGCGGCGCGGTGATCGCCGGCACCACCTTCGTGAAGTTCTTCGTAATCGCGCTGGCCATGTCGGCGTTCTGGGGCGGCTTTTGGGCCGGCATGAATTACGCCGTGAGCTTTCTCATCGTGCACCTGATGCACGGCACGGTGGCCACCAAGCAGCCGGCCATGACCGCGCCGGCGCTGGCCGAAAAGCTCGCCGATGTCGCCGACGATGCGGCGGTCGAACGCTTCGTCGACGAGGTCGCTCACCTGATTCGCTCGCAAGCCGCCGGCATCTTCGGCAACCTCGCGGTGGTCGCGCCGCTGGTGCTGGCCGTCCAGTGGGGCTGGCAAACCGCGTTTGGCGCGCCACTCGTCGATGGCCATGCCGCCGAACACGTTCTCGAGTCGATCACGCTGCTGGGGCCCACCGCCCTGTTCGCGGCGTTCACCGGCGTGCTGCTGTTCGCCAGTTCGCTGATCGGCGGCTGGGTGGAAAACTGGTTCGTCTGGCACCGGCTCGACAGCGCCATCGCCTGGAACCCGCGCATCGTCACGCGTCTGGGGGCCGAGCGGGCGCACGG
>CANFXR010000142.1 GCA_947451035.1 Burkholderiales bacterium | reverse complement strand
AGCCAGCCCACGATGGCTGCTGCGGCCGGGTCGACGAACATCAGCGCATAGGCCACGACGAAGCTGATGGCGCTCACCAGATGCAAGGTCTGGTTGATGCGGCACTGGTGGTAGTAGCGGCTGTCGTCATGGCGCAGGGTCTCGACTTTTTCCCAGAAGTCACGCATCGGTAGTTCTCCGGTTGGGGGGTAGTGACGCGAGCGTGGCCGGCGATGATGAACGCGGGGTGTCGGATCGGTGTCCGATCCATGACAGCGCGAGGCGGCTTGCGCTGGATCAATACCGAGCAGTTCCCCCGGCAGGACTTGTCAGGCGTTGGCTGCGACTGCACAGCCTCGCGTCACCTCGAGCAGCAGTGGACGCACGGATCGTGCGCCCCTGATTCAGGGGGCCGGCACTCGGCGGCGTTGAGAATGTGGCCAGACATTGCGAACGAGTGGCGTCGACAGCCTTGAAAAGTAGAAACCCGACATGTCCAGACTCATCTTTTGGATGGCCATCCTTGTGGGCTTTGCCGTGAACGTGCACGCTGCCGAGGTCAGCGTGGCTGTGGCGTCGAACTTCACCGTTCCGATGCGCAAGATCGCCGAGGCCTTTGAGCACGAGACCGGGCACCGGGCCGTGCTGTCATCGGGCGCTACAGGCGGCTTGCATGTGCAGATCAAGAACGGTGCGCCGTTCGAAGTCTTGTTGGCGGCCGATGACGCGACGCCGCTCAAGATCGAAAGGGAAGGGCTGGGGGTCGAAGGCTCGCGCTTCACCTACGCCGTTGGCCAACTGGTGTTGTGGAGCCCGCAGCCCGGGCTTGTCGATGACAAGGCAGACATCCTGCGCAGCGGCAAGTTCGAGCGCATCGCCATCGCCAACCCCAAGCTGGCGCCTTATGGCGCAGCGGCGGTGGAAACGATGACCAAGCTGGGGGTCTTCAAGGACGTGCAGCCCAAGCTCGTGCAAGGCGAGAACATCGCGCAGACCTGTCAGTTCCTCACCACCGGGAGTGTCGATCTGGGTTTTGTGGCGCTGTCGCAGGTCATCGCTGACGGAAAAATTCCCCGGGGTTCGGGTTGGATCGTCCCGGCCGAGCTCCACAGTCCGATCCGGCAAGATGCGATCCTGTTGGCAAAGGGCAAAGACGCCCCCGCGGCGATCGCCCTCATGAAATTTCTGCGGAGTGAAAAGGCCCAAGCCGTCATCCGCTCATTCGGATACGACTTGTGATGAACCTGCCCGCACTTCCCCACACGCCCCTGGGTCGCTATCGCCACTACAAGGGCGGCGAGTACGAGGTGGTGGGCGCCGCACGCCACAGCGAAACGCTCGAGCCGCTGGTGGTCTATCGGCCGCTCTGTAACGCTTCGGGCCTGTGGGTGCGCCCGCACGCCATGTTCTTCGAGCACATCGAGTTCGAAGGCCGGCTTCAGCCCAGATTCGCACCGCTCGCCGAGTCCTGACAGCTCGGGCTGGGCGAGCGCCCGGCTCGATGCGCGATGTCAGCTGAAAGCGCGCGATTCGCCCGGTCAGCTCTCGGTCTTGGTCAGCGGCAGCGTGACCGTGACCATGTCGTCGTCCGGGTCGGCCTCGGTCGAGAACCCGAGGTGGCTTGCCAACCCGCGCATGCCCTGATTCTTCTTCAGGATCATGCCGACCAGCGACTTGATGTCCCGGCCGCTGCAATAGGAAATGATCTTCCTCATCAAGGCGGTTCCCAGACCGCTGCGCTTGAGGTCCGAGCGCAGCAGTATCGAGAACTCGGCTTCGCTGTGATCGGGCATGACAAAGGCATCGACCACGCCCAGCAGCACGAGGTTCCCATCGGGGCCGGCGGTCAATGCCACAAAGCCCATTTCGCGGTCGTAGTCGACCCGCGCCATCTTGGCGATCACTTCGGGGGGGATGCCCTGAATCACCTTGGCGAATCTCATGAACAAGTCATCGGTCGCCACGTTGGCCAGCAACTCGGCCAGCAACGGGATGTCCACGTCCGGACGCAGGGGCCGAAGCAGCACGACACGACCGTCGCGCAGGACGATCTTCTCCTCGGTTTCCATCGGGTAGGGCTGGATGGAAAGATGCCTGTGGCCTCGCGGGATTTCCTTCACCCAGATGCGCGGATCACGCGGATGCAGTTCGACACCGTCCCAAACGAAATCAAGGATCTCGAGCCCGACGATTTCCCGAAAACCAACGAGCAGGTCAGCCACCTGATGCAGCACGCTGGCCACGCTCTCGGGCGTCAGCGTCGATGACGACAAGAGCTCGAGTTCGGCCCTCAAGGCAGCCGACGGCCGCCTCGCCAGCTCGGTGTTCAGCGCTGGCAGCAGCGTCCACTTCTGGCTGCCCACCGAGGCCTCGATCGCCCTGCCGAACGCGGGATCGTCGCCGACCTTGATCCTCAGGGGAATGATCTGATGGGCACGAGATGGCTGTGTTGGCGCTGGGTCGTCTGGCATCGATGTGATGCCATGCAACCCGACTGCTGCCAGCACAGCCAGAGCCTGCGCGCCCGAGATTTCGGCACGGTCTTCCATGATCGCCGTCGAAATCTGGCCATAGGCGTGGAGGTACTCCAGGCTTTCCGCCTCGTCGCTCAGCCCAAGTTCGTGGTCGGTGGGTGAGGGCGGCTTGACGGTGCATTGGTCCGGGATCTGCTTGAGAGCCTCCTGAGCGCGCCGGAAGCGCACCATGCTCAGGTAATGCTGCGTTGCCAAGACAGGGACGTCGAACACCGGAACCTCGGCCAACGCCAGGATCGAGCGCACATCTTCACTGGCACCACCCAGCCAGGCGACCATCACGGTGCGGCCGCTGCTCTTGGCAACCTTGGCGATCACCGCAGCAATGTCATCGCTGTGGGCCGAGCGGCACGGGGTGACGATGACCAGCAAGGCATCGGCCGCATTGCTCTTGAAAAGGGCGGTCATTGCGGCCTCATAGCGGGCCGCCCCGGCGTCCACGCCCAGATTGAGCGGGTTGGCCGGGGCAATGCCCTTGGGCAGCAGCGGCTTGAGCGCCTCGTTGACCTGCTCAGCAAACTCAACAAGGTGGTGCTGCTGATCCAGCAGCGCGCCCGCCAGCAGGGCCGGCCCCATACCGTTGCACACGATGGCCAGGCGATCGCCGACGTGGCCGCGGCTGTAGCTCAGCATTTCCGCTGCATCGAACAATGACCCGATGTGGTCGACACGCAAGAGTCCGGCACGATCGAACGCCGCCTGGCAAACAAGCCCATGGTCGACCACAGGCGCGCGGCCATCGCGCGCTGGCTCGCCCGGCAATTCGGTCCACAGCACTGCCACGGGCTTGAGCCGCGCCAGCGCCCGCGCCGAAGCCATGAACTTGGTCCCATCGATGATCTTGTGCAGGCACAACAGAACGCCCTGGGTGCGGCCATCGGTCGCCAGGTAATCGAGCAGGTCCGATTCGTCGACGTTGCCGCCGTCGCCCAGCGTCACCACCGTCGAAAAGCCGATCTTCCGTGCGGCTGCCATGCTGAGCACGCTGGCGGCCAGCGAGGACGATTGGGCGACCAACGCCAGCTTGCCTGGCGGCGGCATGAACTCCATCCAGCTCGCGTTCAAGCCTGTGCGCGGCAGTTGCATGCCCGCCGAGCGCGGTCCGAGCCAGCGCATGCCGTGGCGCTGCGCCACCTCCTCGATGGCCTGCTTGAGTGGCGTTCCAGCGGCTTCGCCATCGGGATCGTGCGCCATCACGATGGCTGCGCGCACACCACGCGCACCCAGCAGCTGCATCTGCTCGACGACGTGTTGTGCCGGCGTGCACACGATGGCCAGATCGGGCGTGAAGGGCAGCGCCTCCACGGACCGATGGCAGTGGATGCGCAGCACGGTGGGGTGCCTGGGGTGCACGGGAAGCACCGCACCGGTAAACCCGGATCGATGCAGGTTGTCGATCACCCGGTGCCCGAGCGCGCCGGGTTTGGCCGATGCGCCGATGACGGCAACGGACTGGGCTTGCAGGAGCGCCTTGAGTTCATTCACGACGAATCCTTTGGGATGATGGGACGATTGTGCAAGCGAGGATTGAACCAGTTTCCCCGCCCGCCAACACCGCGGTGATACCCGCCCACCGACTCACCTTTGGCGTTCCGTGCGGCGCCGGGGTCGGGGCTCGAAGGACCTCTGGTAACGTCACCCCCCTCCGATGGCTGTGGGATGGGCCGTGGGAGTTTCGTTCGGGGTGCCAACCCTTCGCTGCCGTCAGGTGGCCGAGTGGCGCAGTCCCATCATCAAATCACCTTGACCAAGGCAACAAGAGACACACCATGAGCGCTGACAGACACCGCGGGATTCGCCGAGAAAAGCAAAAGCGGGCCAAAGACATCAAGCGCGAACTCAAGCGTCAGATTGCGCAAGCGGTGGCCGCCAAGACCGCCAGCCAGCCAGCGCAAACGGCCGCTTAAAGCCTCGCCAACGGCGTGCTGGCTCAACGCCAGCAGGCCACTGGCCTGTCAGGCCGCGTCGGCGTAACGCTTGGCGCGCAGGTTCTTCTTGATCTCGCGCAGCGTGGCGCGCAGTGTCTTGGGCAGCCGAAGCGCCACGCCGGTGGTCAGGATGTCGATGATCACCAGGTGCAGCAGTCGCGACACCATCGGGCTGTAGCGGTCGTAGTCCTCCGGGTGATCGGCCGCCAGCAAGATGTGCTGCTCGCCGTTCGCCGTGAGCGCCAGCGGGCTGCCGCTCGCGGTGATCAAGATGGTGGT
>CANFXR010000141.1 GCA_947451035.1 Burkholderiales bacterium | reverse complement strand
TGGTTCAACGAGAGCAAGGGCTACGGCTTCATCGCTCAAGATGCAGGCGGCGCTGACCTCTTCGCCCACTTCCGTGACATCACGGGCACCGGCTTCAAGACCCTGGTCGAAAACCAGAAGGTCGAATTTGAAGTCAAGCAAGGCCAAAAAGGCCTGCAAGCAGCCAACATCCGCGTGCTGTAAACAGCGCACCGGTTCGGCTCTTTGAAAACGCGGCTTCGGCCGCGTTTTTTATTGGTGTGAGCGATTTCGATCTGGCCGTGCGCGCCTCGCGCCAGCACAATGGCGGCCGAGCCCGCAGCCCGACCGGCGGCGGCACCGGACCACCGGAGAGCGCACTTGAACCCGCATCTGACTCCCGCCAGCATGGCGCACCGCATGGCACTGGCGGCCGACGTCGCCGAACTCGGCATCTTCGTTCGCGACGAGGATCGCATCGGCGGCGAATGGAACGCGCAGATGTACCGGCTGTTCCGGATGGATCCGGCGCACGGCCTGCCGTCGCAGGCGCAGTGGCTGGCGCTGGTGCATCCCGACGACCGCGAGCGCATGGCGCGTTCACGTGAACTGATCCTGAGCCAGGACGCCGGCTTCGTCGAACACGAATACCGCGTGCAATTTGCCGATGGCGAGGTGCGCTGGATGTCGCAGCGCGCACGCCGCGAGACGATCGACGGGCGCAGCGTGCTGTTCGGCATCGCCGCCGACGTGACCGCACGCGTGCTCAATGAGCAGGCCCTGCGGCAAGCCCACGAACGCGCCGCGCTGAGCGCGCGCAGCGTGGGCATGGGCGCGTGGGAATGGGACTCGACCAGTGGCATTTCGATCTGGGACGACGCGATGTTCCGCCTGCGCGGCATCGAGCCCCGGCCCCAGGTGCCCGACGACGAACTGCTCGCATGGGTTCACCCCGACGATCGCGATGCGGTGTCCGTGCAGCTGAGTGCGGCGTCTCGCGTGCTCGGTCCGTCGGCTTGCGACTTCCGCGTGGTGTGGCCCGATGGGACGGTGCGTTGGCTCGCATCGCGCTCGATGCCACTGGCGGTGGTCGACGGCCACCCGACGCGCTGCATCGGCGTCAACTGGGACATCACCGAGCACGTCGAGAACCAGTCCGTGCGGAGCGACGAGTTGCCCGACAAACGCGAGAGCCACACCCAGACGGAGCTTGTCGCTCGCATCAGCCAGGAGCTGCGCACGCCGCTGCAAGCCGTGCTCGGTTTTGCCCAGATGCTTCAGCACGAGTTTGCCGACCCGACCGCGCGGCCACGCACGCGCATCGACCCCATCGTCACCGCCGGCCAGCAACTGCTGGCGCTGATCAACGACCTGCCGGACTTGTCTGGCCTGCAGGCCGACCCGCCGCCCTTGCAGACCCATCCAGTGGGCGCCGCCGAGGTCGTGCGCGAGGTGCCGCGCAATCCGCTCGACACCACCCACCAGCGCGCGCGCCTGCTCTACATCGAGGACAACCCGGTCAACGCGATGCTGGTGCAAGAGCTGGTGGCCAGCCACACCCTGCTCGACATCGTCATCGAGGACAACGGAACGCGGGGCGTGGCCCGTGCGCGCGACATGCGCCCCGAACTCGTCCTCATCGACATGCAGCTGCCCGATTTCGATGGCTTCGAGGTGCTCAGGCGACTCAAGGCCGACCCCGAGACCGCCCAGCTGACCTGCGTGGCGCTGTCAGCCAACGCGGTGCCGGCCTACATCGCGCGGGCGATGGCGGCCGGCTTCGATGATTACTGGACGAAGCCGATCGACTTCAACGAGTTTCTCGGCGCGCTGGAGCAGCTGTTTCCGAACGCAGTGCACCTCACGCCGCTGCAATAAAGCGGCGGCAGTAGCGGCGCTGGCAGGCGCTCAGCCCAGCGCTTCGTTGATCCAGCCGGTCAGCAAGGCGTTGACGCCGCCTTCATGGGTGGCAGCGCGTTCGTGCAGCCGCGCGACCAGTTCGGCGGGCAGCTTGCAGGCAAACGGCACCAGGCCGGCTTCCGAGTCGAGCCGGCGCTGCTCGCGCTTGTCGATCACGGTGCCGGAGCCCTGGGCGAATCGTCCGGGCACGCCAGCGGTCTTCATCAGGCCGCTGATCTTCATGGCCTTGTTCTTTTCAAGGTCGAATTTCTTCATGCTCATGATGGTGGTGGGAAGCTGGAGGTGGGGCCGGATTGTGGCGCCGCCGCGGGTGGTGGTCTGACAATGCGCGATTGAATCTCACCGGGACGTCGCCATGGCACTGAAGGCCACCATCTACAAAGCCAGCCTGCAGATCAGCGACATGGACCGCAACGTCTACGGCGATCACGCGCTGACCATCGCGCGTCACCCGTCGGAAACCGACGAGCGCATGATGATTCGCGTGCTGGCGTATGCCCTGTACGTGCCCGCCGATCCGCGCAATGGCGCGCTCGAGCTGGCCAAGAGCCTGTGGGACACCGAAGAGCCCGACCTGTGGCAAAAGGACCTGACCGGCCAGATCATGCATTGGATCGACGTCGGCCAGCCCGACGAGCGGCGCATCCTCAAATCCAGCCCGCGCGCCGATCGGGTCACCGTGATCAGCTACACCGCGAGCACGCCGGTGTGGTGGCGCGGCATCGAGAACCGCATCACCCGCACGCGCAACGTGGCCGTGTGGCAGATCGATCCGGCGCAAAGCCAGGCGCTCGCCGGGCTGGCGCAACGCAACATGCAGCTGCAAGTCACGGTGCAAGACGGCACGCTGTGGGTCAGCGAAGGCGACCGCTCGGTCGAGATTCGGCCGATCCAGCTGAACGCGGCCTGAGCCGGGCGCCGGCCCGCGCGATCGGAACTGACGCTCAACGATCCGTCAGCGACACATCGCCATACAGCGCGTCGATGGTGGCCTTGAGGTCGTCACTGTCGGTCATCACCGCCACCGAAAGCACATGCCCGGGGGCTTCGCCAAAGGCCTGCCGGTAATCGTCGGCCAGATTGCGCCGGTAGTGCAGCCACACGCCGAGATGGCCACGGCCGGACTCCACCACCAGATAGCGCACGCGGCTGTTGCGCGAGTAGTTCACCACCGTGCCCACGGGCAGCACCGGGTCCCACACGTACATCAGCGTGGCGTAGGGCAAGCGCTTGCCGGTGAACAACTCCACCTGCTCGAAGAACAGCATGTCGGCCAGGCTCAAGCGGCCGTGGTCGCCATCGATCGACACCATCAGCCGCGCGGGCGCATCGTCAAGATCGGCGTCGGCCACGCTGGCACGGGAGTCGAGCGCATCGGCCTTCCAGGCCCACTCCAGCCACGGCGAAGTGACGGGATCGATGTCCACCGGGCAGACCAGCGCGGTCGATGAGGCCGGCGCATGGGCCCGCAGCACCGTGCGGCCCGCGTCTGCAACGGCCAGGTAACGCGTGGTGCCCTTGTCCCGGCGCATCACGAAGGGATACCAGCCGGCGGGCACCTGCCCATCGGGCGCTGCGACCGAGAACGCCGCGATGCGCGCGGCGCGGGCATGTTCCAGCGTGCTCATGGCCACGTCACCCTCGCTCACAGGCCTCGAGACGCAGCCGGCGAGCCCGCCGCTCAGGACGGCACCGAGCACGAGCGCCGCCGATGCCACCCGCGGCCGGCACAGCGGCGAGAATACGGGTTGACGCACGCGCGCAGTGCATTGCGCCCGCCACCCCCTCCAGCTCGTTGCCTGCACCCAGATCATGTCCACCATTCTTCAGCATCTTCCCGTCGACCAGAAGGTCGGCATCGCGTTTTCCGGCGGCCTGGACACCAGCGCTGCGCTGCACTGGATGCGCAACAAGGGCGCCCTGCCCTACGCCTACACCGCCAACCTCGGCCAGCCCGATGAGCCCGACTACGACGAGATCCCGCGCAAGGCGATGCTCTACGGCGCCGAAAAGGCCCGCCTGATCGACTGCCGCACACAGCTGGTCGCCGAAGGCATCGCGGCGCTGCAAAGCGGCGCGTTCCACATCTCGACCGCGGGCGTGACCTACTTCAACACCACGCCGATCGGGCGCGCCGTCACCGGCACGATGCTGGTGGCCGCCATGAAGGAAGACGACGTCCACATCTGGGGCGACGGCAGCACCTTCAAGGGCAATGACATCGAGCGCTTCTACCGCTACGGGCTGCTGACCAACCCGGCGCTCAAGATCTACAAGCCGTGGCTGGACCAGACCTTCATCGACGAACTCGGCGGCCGCTCCGAGATGTCGGCGTTCATGAGCGCGGCCGGCTTCGCCTACAAGATGTCGGCCGAAAAGGCCTACTCGACCGACTCGAACATGCTGGGCGCCACGCACGAGGCCAAAGACCTCGAGCACCTCGACAGCGGCGCGATGATCGTGCAGCCGATCATGGGCGTGGCCTTCTGGCGCGACGACGTCGAAGTCAAGCGCGAGCAAGTCACCGTGCGCTTCGAAGAAGGCCGTCCGGTCGCACTCAACGGCGTGGCCTTTGCCAGCAACGTCGATCTGCTGATGGAAGCCAATCGCATCGGCGGGCGTCACGGGCTGGGCATGAGCGACCAGATCGAAAACCGCATCATCGAAGCCAAGAGCCGCGGCATCTACGAAGCCCCCGGGCTGGCGCTGCTGTTCATCGCCTACGAGCGGCTGGTCACCGGCATCCACAACGAAGACACCATCGAGCAGTACCGCGACAACGGCCGCAAGCTCGGCCGGCTGCTCTACCAGGGCCGCTGGTTCGACCCGCAGGCCATCATGCTGCGCGAGACCGCCCAGCGCTGGGTCGCACG
>CANFXR010000140.1 GCA_947451035.1 Burkholderiales bacterium | reverse complement strand
GAGCGGCTGGTCACCGGCATCCACAACGAAGACACCATCGAGCAGTACCGCGACAACGGCCGCAAGCTCGGCCGGCTGCTCTACCAGGGCCGCTGGTTCGACCCGCAGGCCATCATGCTGCGCGAGACCGCCCAGCGCTGGGTCGCACGCGCGGTCACCGGCGAAGTGACGATCGAGCTGCGCCGCGGCAACGACTACTCGATCATGAACACCGTCTCGCCCAACCTGACCTATCACCCGGAGCGGCTGACGATGGAAAAGGGCGAGTCGATGTTCTCGCCGGCCGACCGCATCGGCCAGCTCACCATGCGCAACCTCGACATCATCGACACGCGCGACAAGCTGGCCATCTATGCGCAAGCCGGCCTGCTGTCGCAAGGCGGTGGCGCGGCGCTGCCCAGCCTGAAGAACGACGGCAGCGTCTGAGCCGTCACGCACTACCCCACACGAGTCCTCACCATGACCGATCACATCACCGCCACCATCAGCACGCGTGCCAATGTCTACTTCGACGGCAAGTGCGTGTCGCACAGCATCGTGCTGGCCGACGGCATCAAGAAGAGCGTGGGCGTCATCCTGCCCTCGACGCTGACCTTCAACACCGGCGCACCCGAGGTGATGGAACTGGTCGAAGGCAGCTGCCGCGTGCGCATGGCCAACAGCCAGCACTGGGTCGACTACGCCGGCGGCCAGTCGTTCAGCGTGCCTGGTCAGTCCTCGTTCGACATCGAAGTCTTGCTGCCGCTGCACTACATCTGCCACTTCGGCTGATGGTCACTCGCTGAAGGTCGCGCATCCGCGCGGCTTTCAGCGCGTTGGCAGGATCACGCTCCCGCGCGTTGCAGCTTGGCGGTGAGCGCCTGGCGCAAGGTGTCGGCGCTGTCTTCCAGATGGGCGCGCGCCTCGGCGCCCAGCCCCGGTCGATGGGCCGCAGCACCCATGCGATCGAGCAGCGTGAGCGCCTGAGCGCGCACCAGGCTGCGCGCATCAGCACGACTGAGCGAGGCCGGACGCAGCAGCTGCGCAGCCAACCGGTTGACGTGATCGCGCTGCAACTCGCGGCGCGCCGGAGCGATGTCACCAGCCTGGCCGAGTTCGCTCCACACCGCGTCGTTGAGCCGGCGATACAGCTCCGACAAACGCAGCGCATCCTGGGGCAGCTTGTCTTCGCTGTCGAGCAGCCGCGCGGCCACGGCGTCGCTGAGCAACTGGCCGAGCACGTTGCGCTGCAGTTCGATGACCTGCGAGGCCAGCGAGAAATCGGTCGCCACGGCGCCATCGCCATGCAAAGCCGCGTCGCCACGCTCGAGGTAATCGACCGCCAGCCGGCGCTGCAGCGCGGGCGACACCTGAAAACTGTCGGCCGACAGGAATCCACGCGCCAGCAGATCGAGCGCGGCGCGCTGTTGTGCGGCCGGCAGCGGCAGCAAAGGGTCACGCCCGCTGCCCACATGGTCACGCACCGTGCGCACGCCACCGATCTGCCGCGTCAGCACGGTTGCCGCGCGGCCCATGTCGCGCAGCGCGTAGCCCACCGAGCGGCGCAGCACCGAGTAGTCGGCATCGGCTGCCAGCACGCGGGACTCCTGCCGCCGCATCAGGTCACGGCCGATGGCGATGCGCTTGCGGGCAAACGCGAGCACGTCGCTGCCCAGGTCGAACTGCAGCGTTTCGGGGTCGATGCCCAGCGAGTTGTCTTCGTCGGTGCCAAAGGCCAGCAGAGGCTCGGCGCTGCGCGCGGCGATCGTGGCGAGCTGCTGCGCCTGCTGATCGGCGGCCATCGGCCGGTAGGCGTATTCGATCGCCCAGTAGTCGTAGGGCCCGAGCGTCGGATTGAACGGCGTGGACTGCCGATCGAAGGGCACCTCGGGCGCCGACAGGTTGATCGGCGAGTACTCCATCACCGAGCCGGCGATGCCGTGGCTGGCGGTGAAGGCCGGATCGGCCAGTTGCTGCTCGGTGTACACGCGTGATGCACGGAAGTTGTGGCGCAGGCCCAGCGTGTGGCCGACCTCGTGCATGGTCACGTCCTTGAGGTAGCCCAGCACGAACTTTTCGGCCTCGGGGCCGGCGGGGTCGAGATCGCCGCGCGCCTCGAGCACATCAAGCGCGTAGCCCAGCTGCTCGGCGGCCTGATCGGCGTAATCGCACAGCGCCTGAGGGCGCATGCCGCGCGCGGCCAGTTCGGCGGGCAGCTCGGGCGCCACCGGCGCGGCCAGCACCTGCGAGCGCAAGGCGCGCAGGTTGCGTGACGAGAGACTTTCAATGCCGATGTCGGCGTCGAGGATCTCGCCCGAGCGCGGATCGACATGGCTCGGCCCGATGGCGCCGAACGCCGGGCTGGCGTTGGTCATCCAGCGCACCGACGCGCGGCCGAAGTCCAGCGTGTCCCAGCTGGCGTCGTCGGGCTGCACCTCGACGTGGATCGCGTCCTTGAAGCCGATCGCCTCGAAGGCCTTGTTCCACTCGAGCACGCCGGCGCTCACCGCATCGCGGTACTTGAGCGGCAAGGTGCGGTCGAGCCAGAAGGTGATCGGCTTGACCGGCTCGGACTGCGCCGCGGCCGGATCCTGCTTGTCGAGCCGCCAGCGGTTCACGTAGCGCTGCCGCGGCGAGCGCGCCAGATCGTCGGTGTAGTCCGACAGGTTGGTGCTGAAGTAGCCGATGCGGGCATCGGCCTTGCGCGGCGCCATCACCTGCTCGGGCAGTCTGGCCAGCGAGTAGTGCAGCGTCATGAACAGGCTGCGCGGATCGGGCACCGAGCGCGGCGCCGTGGGCGACGGCGCGCCGGGTGGCGAGCCCGGTGTGGGCAGCGAGATCGTCGGCGTGGCGTAGTGGCTGAGCACCTCGAGCACCAGCAGATCGGGGTTGCCGCGCACCTCGGTGATGGCCGAGTTGCGCGCATCGAGCGCGTAACCCTGGCGGTAGTAGCGCTGCAGGTTCACCGCCACGCCCGTCATGTCGTTGATGAACAGCGCGTTGGCCTCGACCAGCACCGACTTGCGCTCGGGATGCGGCTGGCTCGCCACCGCAGCCGACGACAGCAGGCTCGGCGAGAACGCGGCTTGCACCGCGCGCCCGGTGGGCGTGTTGGCCGTGGCGATGAATTCGGTGTTGCGCGCGAGCAGCTGCATCTGGTTGTGCACGCGGCGAAATTCGATGACGAGCTCTTCGCCCATCAGGCCGCCAAAAAAGCGGCCCTCACCCAGTCCTGTCTTGAGCTTGGGCGACAAGAAGAAAGGCTGGTTCAAGTCGGACGGCTTGAGCTCGATCCAGAACTTCTCGTCCTTTTGCCAGACGGTGAACAAGCCGGCCACGGGCTCGGCGTCCTTGATCACCTCGGCGAATGGCCGCGGTGCGCCAGCAGCGGCGGCACTCGCGCCGGCGGCCACCGGCTTGGCACCGACCGCGCTGCCCGATACGCCCAAAGCCGCCCCAGGCGACGCGGCCGCGTCGGCGCCGGACGAGCCCCCCGCGTGCAGTCCGGCGCACGCCGCCAGCAGCAAGGCGAACAGCGGCGCGGCCAGCCCTTGCGCCAGCCTGGGCAGGTGGCGCAGCGGGTTCACTTGAGTGCCTTGAAGCGCACCCGCTTCGGACGCGCACCTTCTTCGCCCAGGCGCTTTTTCTTGTCGGCTTCGTATTCCTGGTAGTTGCCGTCGAAGAAGACCCACTTGGAGTCGCCCTCGGCCGCCAGGATGTGCGTGGCGATGCGGTCCAGGAACCACCGGTCGTGGCTGATCACCATGATCGAGCCGGCGAATTCGAGCAGCGCGTCTTCCAGCGCGCGCAGGGTTTCCACGTCCAGGTCGTTCGACGGTTCGTCAAGCATCAGCACGTTGCCGCCGGCGATCAGCGTCTTGGCCAGATGCAGCCGGCCGCGCTCGCCGCCCGACAGGTTGCCCACCAGCTTTTGCTGGTCGTTGCCCTTGAAGTTGAAGCGGCCCAGATAGGCGCGCGACGGCACCACGAACTTGCCGATCAACAGGTTGTCGAGGCCGCCCGAGATGTCTTGCCACACCGTCTTGTCGGCCTCGAGGCTGTCGCGGCTCTGGTCGACGAAGGCCATCTTGACGGTCGAGCCGATCTTCACGGTGCCGCTGTCGGGCTTTTCCTTGCCGGCAATCATGCGAAACAGCGTCGACTTGCCGGCGCCGTTCGGGCCGATGATGCCCACGATGGCGCCTGCGGGCACCTTGAAGCTCAGGTCGTCGATCAGCACGCGGTCGCCAAAGCTCTTGGTGACGTTCTCGAACTCGATGACCTCATGGCCCAGACGCTCGGCCACCGGGATGAAGATTTCGTTGGTCTCGTTGCGCTTTTGGTATTCGACGTCGGACAGTTCCTCGAAGCGCGCCATGCGCGCCTTGCTCTTGGCCTGACGACCCTTCGGGTTCTGGCGCACCCACTCGAGTTCCTTCTTCATCGCCTTGGTGCGGGCGTCTTCGGTCTTTTGCTCCTGCTCGAGGCGGGTTTCCTTCTGCTCGAGCCAGGTGCTGTAGTTGCCCTTGTAAGGAATGCCCGATCCGCGGTCGAGTTCCAGAATCCACTCGGCCGCGTTGTCCAGGAAGTACCGATCGTGGGTGATGGCCACCACGGTGCCCGGGTAGCGGTGCAAGAACTGCTCGAGCCAGTCGACCGACTCGGCGTCCAGGTGGTTGGTGGGCTCGTCAAGCAGCAGCATGTCGGGCTTGGACAGCAGCATGCGGCACAGCGCCACGCGGCGCTTTTCGCCACCCGACAGCTTGCCGATGATGGCGTCCCACGGCGGCAGGCGCAGCGCGTCGGCGGCCAG
>CANFXR010000139.1 GCA_947451035.1 Burkholderiales bacterium | reverse complement strand
TTGCAGCCACAGCGCCAGCCACGAGCCCTTGAAGCCCGTGTGGCCGGTCACCAGCACGCGTCGGCCGGCGTAGGCGCCGCCGAAATCTCCAGCACCCATGGCGCTCAGGCCCACACCTTCCAGGGGGCCTGGTTGGCTTGCCACAGGTCGTCGAGCTTGATCTTGTCGCGCAGCGTGTCCATCGGCTGCCAGAAACCCTCGTGGGTGTAGGCGCTGATCTGCTTGTCGCGTGCGAGGGCTTCGAGCGGCTCGCGCTCCCAGGCCGTGGCGTCGCCGTCGATGTACTTGAGCGCCTCGGGCTCGAGCACGAAGAAGCCGCCGTTGATCCAGCTGCCGTCGCCTTGCGGCTTTTCCTCGAAGCGCGTGATGTGCTTGTCGACGATGTCGATGGCGCCAAAGCGTCCGGCCGGCTGCACGGCCGTCAGGGTGGCCAGGCGCTTTTGCTTCCTGTGGAATTCGACCAGCGAGCTGACATCGACGTTCGACACGCCGTCGCCATAGGTCATGCAAAAGGTGCCGTCGTCCAGGTAGTCGGCCACGCGCTTGAGCCGCCCGCCGGTTTGTGTCTGATCGCCGGTGTCGACCAGCGTCACGCGCCACGGCTCGCAGTGCTGGTGGCGCACTTCCATGCGGTTTTGCGCCAGGTCGAAGGTCACGTCCGACATGTGCAGGAAGTAATTGGCGAAGTACTCCTTGATCACGTAGCCCTTGTAGCCCAGGCAGATGATGAAGTCGTTGATGCCGTGGTGCGAGTACATCTTCAAGATGTGCCACAGCACCGGCTTGCCGCCGATCTCGACCATGGGCTTGGGGCGCACCGAGGTTTCTTCGGCCAGCCGCGTGCCCAGTCCACCGGCCAGGATGACCGCCTTCATGCCGCCGCTCCCGTGGCCAGGCCCGCCGTGTCAGACATTGCGCTCATCGCTTGAACCTTTGTGCTCGTTGCAAGGGCCACCACCGGCGACCCGATGGGTGGATGCTCGGCCACGAGCGTCGAAACTGAAGCGCAGATGAGCGGCGATTTTCATCGCCAAATCAGCGGCGTTCGGCGGCTCAGTCGGCGATGGCAGCCGGCAGGTGCTCCGGCGGCAGGCCGGCCACCGCACGCGCCCACATGCGTTCGTACAGCGCTTCGATGTCACGCGCAAAGCGCTCGCCATCGAACAGCGTGCTGGCGCTGCGCTGCGTTTCGATCTGTGCGCGCAAAGCGGCGCGCCGCTCGGGGTCGTGGGCCAGCGCGATCACTGCATCGACGTACTGTGCGCGGTCGTGGCAGATCAGCTGCGGCACACCGAGGGTTTCGAGCAGGCTGGCGGCCACGCGCTGCGCAAAGATCTCGCCGGTCAGCGTGACCACCGGCACGCCGACCCACAGCGCCTCGCCGGCCGTGGTGTGGGCGTTGCACGGCCACGCGTCGAGGTAGAGGTCGGCGCAGCCCAGGCGGCGCATGTGTTCGTCGTGCGGCAGCAGCGGCGCAAACAGCAGCCGCTCGGTGGCGATGCCGCGCGAGCGGGCCGCGGCGAGCAAGGTGTCTTGCACGTTGGTGTTCCAGCGCAGCAGCCACAGCACGGCATTCGGCACGCGCTCGAGGATGCTGCACCAGTGGTCGAACACCTCGGACGAGATCTTGTACGACTGGTGAAAGGCGCACAGCAGCAGCTTGTCGGCCGGCGCGCCCCACTCGGCGCGCTCGCTGCTCAGAGGGCGCAGCCGCTGCGAGTCGTTGGGCTGGTAGCAGTGCGGCATCTGCGCGATCTTTTCGCTGTAGTGGCCGGCCAGTTCCAATGGCGAGACCACGCGGTCGCCGATGAGGTAGTCGACGTAAGTCGCGCCGCTGGTGCCCGGAAAGCCCAGCCAGCTCACCTGCAGCGGCGCGGCGCGGTGCGCGGTGACCGGCATCAACGTGCCGTGGGTGGCGCCCTTGGCGTCGATCAGGATGTCGATCTTCAGCTCGCGGATGCGCTGCGCGATGGCCGCGGGCTTGAGCCGGCTCAGATCCTCGAAGTGCTCGCTGCTGGCGACGATGCGCTGACGCATCGCGCTGCCGTCGTTGGGACCGGCCGAGATCAGTGTGACTTCGAAGCGACTGCGGTCGTGGCTCTCGAGCATCTGTGCCATCAGCTGGCTGGTCGCGTGCTGATGGAAGTCGGCTGACAGGTAGGCGATGCGCAGCCTTGCGTCGTGGGCGCGCGCGTTGCGCCGCGGCAGTGGGATGACGGGCGAGGCGCAGCGCAGCGCGTAAAGCCTGGCGGCCTTGAGCAGATCGAGCGGGTCGTCGCCGAGCACCGCATGCACGAACGGCCCGGTCTCGACGGCGCTGTCGCCGGGGGCCGCGCGCAGTGCCGTCAGCAACTTGCCCATTTCCTCGTCGGCGGCCGGCCAGCGACAGGCCTCGCGCTCGAGAAACACCAGCTGCGCGCGCGCCGACAGCTCGCTGGCGTTCAACCCGATCAGCAGCGCGGTGCGCACGCACTCGGCGGCCTCGGACTTCATGCCCTTGTCCTTGAACGACATGCCCAGATAGAAGTGCACCACCGCATCGTCCATCTTCAGCGCCAGCGCCTGCATCAACGCGCCGATCGCTTCGTCATGGCGCTGCGCGCGCTGCAGCGCCATGCCCAGCGATTGCCAGTGCGCGCGGTCGCGGGGGGCCTCGGCGGGCAGCGCCAGCAGGCAGTCGGCGGCCTCGCCGGGGCGCCCGAGTTCGAGCAGCGCATGGGATTCGAGCGTGTAGGCCAGCGCCAGGCCCGGGTGCTGCTGGCGCAGCGCTTGGGCGCGACTGATGGCCGCCCCCGGCTGCGCGGCACAGATCAGCGCGTGCGCGGCGGCCAGGCCGTAGGCCGCGTCGGCATGCGACCGGAAGGCCTGAGCGAATTTCTCGGCGGCGCCAGACCAGTCGCCACGTTCGGCCAGCGACTGGCCGGCCAGCCAGCTGCGGCGGGCGCGCTCGTGGGCCGCGTTGCCCGCTTGGGGTGGCGCAGGGTTCGGCAGGTTGAGGGCCATGTGCTCGCGCGCCGCAGCCGGCGCCAGAAAGTGTCTTGTCGACCCAGCTTAAACGCGGGGCTGCGCGGGTGGTGGCCTGAAAAGCGCCACCACTCGAGGGCTATTCAGCCACCCGCGCGCCACTGCCGCGAGCGCTCGCGCCACAGCGCGGCCTGATCGGCGCGGCCGAGACTTTCGTGGAACGCCGCCAGGTTGTGCGCGGCCAGGTGGCTGCCGCGACCGCGCACGGTGTCGGGCAGTTCGGGCTGCTCGCCGATCTCGATGGCGCGCAGCCAGGCCAGTTCGATCATCGGCAGCCACTCGGCGGCCTGCGCCGGCCGCGCCAGTGCGGCGTCGAGCAGCACGTCACCGAGGGTGAAGAAGTAGTCGGGCGAATGCTGCCAGCGCGCCTGTTCGTTGCCGGCCAGCTCGAGCGCCGCCTCGAAGTGACCGAGCCTCTTCAAGGTGAACAGCAAGCGCAGCAGCAGATCGTGTCGCCACGACGCGCCCGACTCTCCGCCCGCCCACGCGGCCTCGTAGTGAGGCAATGCCTGCGCGTGCTCGCCGTGCACCTCGAAGTCCTTGCCCAGTTGATAGCGCCAGTAGGCGTCGTCGGGGTGTTCGGCCAGCGCGGCACTCAGCAAGGCGCGGTTGCGCCCGCGCTTCGGGTTCAAGTGCTCCGGCAGGTAGCCGTCGTGTCCGATGTGCAAAGCCAGGCGCCGGCGCGGCAGCGTCGACAGCGGCTGCTCATGGATGCGCCCGGTGTAGATCACGCCGCGCGGCAGCAAGCGCGGCAGCCAGCTCGGTGCGTGCTGCACGCCGCCCGATTCATCGCGCACCTGGCTGTCCACGCTGAGCAAGCCGATGAAGTCAGGCGCCAGCAAGCGCAGCGCGGCCAGGTCCTGTGCGCCCGAGTCGACCCACTCATCGGCGTCGAGCACCAGCCGCCACGGCGCATCCACCAGCGCGAGCGCCGCGTTGCGTGCGGCCGCGAAATCGTCGACCCAGGTGAAGTGCGCCACACGGGCGCCGCACTGTCGGGCGATGTCGGGCGTGCCGTCGGTCGAACCGGTGTCGAGCACCAGCATGTCGTCCACGTGAGCGCGTGCGCTGGACAGGCAACGCGCCAGACAGCGCGCCTCGTTGCGCACGATCATGACCAAAGCGATGGCGTGTGTCGGTGTCCCCATGGTGGGGGCATTGTCTGCCGCACCGGTGGCGGCCTCGCGCTGGCGATCTCTTGAAAAGAGCGCCGGGGTGCGGGCTCATGCCGGGATCGACGTTGGAAAAACTTGAGCGAATTTCTTCAGGAAATGTTGCTTGCGAAAACTCAAGTTGAGGCGCTGGGCCTCCGATAAATCCTCCAACGGGTCTGGAAACAGAGTCGTTGTCCGGTTAGCCGGCCCACGTTGAGCAGACATCTTCAAGGACTGCGAGACCACGGTTGACTAGCGCGGGTGGTGCCAGTGGACGGGTCGAAACCGTCTCGTGCACGGGTACAGGCAAGGGCAGCGAGGGGAGGGTCCCCGAGCGGTCCGAGTTAACGCCGGCGGCTAGGCCGGGTCTTTTCTAACTGACTGGAGAACACATCATGCCAATGAGCATCAACACCAACGTAAATTCCCTGAACGCTCAGCGCAACCTCGGCGCTTCACAGGGCTCGCTCGCGACGTCCATGCAGCGTTTGTCATCCGGCCTGCGCATCAACAGCGCCAAGGACGACGCCGCCGGCCTGGCGATCGCCGACCGCATGAACGCCCAGATCAAGGGCATCAACGTGTCGGTGCGCAACGCCAACGACGGCATCTCGCTGGCGCAAACCGCTGAAGGCGCGTTGTCCGTCGTCACCGAT
>CANFXR010000138.1 GCA_947451035.1 Burkholderiales bacterium | reverse complement strand
GCAGCGACACACCGTGGTCTTGCCCGCGCCGATCTCGCCGGTGAGCAGCACGAACCCGCCACCGCTGCCCAGCCCGTACAGCAGGTGCGCCAGCGCCTCGCGGTGCCGCTCGCTCATGAAGAGGTAGTGCGGATCCGGCGCGATGGAAAACGGGGCCTGCTTCAGGCCAAAGTAGTCGACGTACATGCAGCGGAGCATAGCCGCGGGAAACACCGGCGAGGCCGTGTGCCGCACCGGGCGGCGCTCCACCGACAATCGAGCCCTCACCACGCGCCCCGGGCGCCGGCCCGACCTGCCCGCCCAGCCCTCGATGTCCAAAGCCCCGCCCCTCGTCGTCGATCTCGACGGCACGCTGACACCCACCGACACGCTGCTCGAGTCCATCTTGCAGCTGCTGCGCCGTTCGCCGTGGGACGTGTTCGCGCTGCCGCTGTGGCTGCTGCGCGGGCGCGCCTTCTTCAAGGCCACCATCGCCGAGCGCTGCGCCTTCTCGGCCGAGTTGCTGCCGCTGCGCGAGGGCCTGCTGGAGCACCTGCGCGTGCAGAAATCGCTGGGCCGCAAGCTCGTGCTGGCCACCGCGGCCGACCGGCGCATCGCCGATGCGGTGGCCACGCGGCTGGGTCTGTTCGATCAGGTGCTGGCCAGCGAACACGGCGTCAACCTCAAGGGCCGCCACAAGCTCGCGGCGATCCAGGCGCAGGTGGGGGCCGAGTTCACCTACGCCGGCAACAGCGCGGCCGATCTGCCGATCTGGAAGGCCGCGCACTCGGTGATCGTGGTCGACGCCTCAGCCGGGGTGGCGCGCGAAGCGCTCGCGTGCAATCCGGTCGAGCTGGTGATCGAGCCGGCCGCGTTCACACCCAGGCTGTGGGTGCGCCAGTTGCGGGTGCACCAGTGGGCCAAGAACATCTTGCTGTTCGTGCCGCTGCTCACCTCGTTCGCGTTCGCCGACCTCGGCCGGGTGGCGCACTCGGCGCTGGCCTTCGCGGCGTTTTCGCTGGCGGCCTCGGCCACCTACGTTTTCAACGACCTGTGGGACCTCGACAGCGACCGCGCCCATCCGCGCAAGCACAAGCGCCCGCTGGCCAGTGGCGCCATCCCGGTCGGCACAGCGGTGGCCGTGGCCATCGGCTTGCTGGTCTCGGCGTTCGCGATCGCCGCGCAGGTCAACGCGCACTTCGTGGGCATGCTGCTGGCCTACCTGGTGCTGACCACCGCCTACAGCTGGTACCTCAAGACGCTGGCCATGGTCGACGTGCTGATGCTCGCGGGCCTGTTCACGCTGCGCATCTTTGCCGGCTCGATGGCGGTGGAGGTGCCCACCAGCCGCTGGCTGCTGGCGTTTTCGATCTTCATCTTCTTCAGCCTGGCGCTGATCAAGCGCTGCTCGGAACTGGTGACGATGGAAAAGCAGGGGCGAACCCACACCCACGGGCGCGACTACCGCGTGGGCGATCTGGTGGTGCTGTGGCCCACCGGCGTGGCCGCGGGGCTGGGCTCGGTGGTGGTGTTCTGGCTGTTCATCAACGCGCCCGAAGTGCAGCAGCGCTACGCCACGCCCGAGCTGCTGTGGCTGATCGGTTTCGGGCTGATCTACTGGCTGTCGCGACTGTGGATGAAGACCGCGCGCGGCGAGATGCACGACGACCCGCTGGTCTACGCGCTGGTCGACCGGGTCAGCCGCTACACCGTGATCGGCATGGTCGCCGTGGCGATCGTGGCGTTTTTCGTCAAACTGGGCTGAGGCACTCGCGCCACACGCGGCGCGACGCGGATCAACCGCCCAGCGCGGCCACCACGTCGGGGGGGGCTTGCACCAGCTCGATCAGCACGCCCTCGCCGGCCACCGGGAACTCGTCGTTGCTCTTGGGGTGCACGAAGCAGATGTCGTGACCGGCCGCGCCCTTGCGGATGCCGCCCGGCGCGAAGCGCACGCCGTTGGCGCTGAGCCATTCCACCGCCACCGGCAGATCGTCGATCCACAACCCGATGTGGTTGAGCGGCGTGGTGTGCACCGCCGGCTTGCCGTCGGGGTCGATGGGCTGCATCAGGTCGACCTCGACGCGGTGCACACCGCGGCCCATGGCGCAGATGTCCTCGTCGACGTTCTCGCGCTCACTCACGAAATTGCCGGTGACTTCAAGCCCGAGCTTGTCGACCCACAGCGTGCGCAGCCGCTCCTTGCTGGGCCCGCCGATGGCCACCTGCTGGATGCCCAGCACCTTGAACGGACGTGTCGTCATGGGGCGCCTATTCAAAACAGATGATGACTTGATCGACGGCGAGGCTCTCGCCCTTGGCGGCGCGCACCTCGGAGACCACGGCGTCTTGCGTGGCGAACAGGATGTTTTCCATCTTCATCGCCTCGATCACCGCGAGCTTCTCGCCGGCGAGCACCTTCTGGCCGGGCGTCACGGTCACATCGACCAGCAAGCCGGGCATGGGCGACAGCAAGAAGCGCGACAGGTCGGGCGGCGCCTTGAACGGCATGAGCATCGACATCTGCGCGGCGAACGGCGACAGCACCGTGGCGTCGATCTGCGAGCCGTTGTGAATCACGCGGTAGGCCAGGCCCATGCGCTCGATCTGCGCGCAAAACGGCCGCCCGTCGATGCGGCCGTGGATGACCACCTCGCGCAGCGGCGTGTCGAACGCGATGCGGTGGCTGACACCTTCGAGCTTGACGCGAAAGCCGTCGCCCTCGGGCATCACATGCACCGGCACCTGATCGCTGTGGCCTGCGCTGTCGCGGGTGATGACCACCGCCTCGGGCTTGACCACCAGTTCATGGCCCGGCAGCTGGCCGCTGATGCGCGCCGAGCGGTCGAGGTGGATGCGGTTGGCCACCGCCGCCAGCGCGCGCAGCAGCACGATGTCGGCTTGCGGCTGGGCCTCGTGGGAAAAGCCGTTCGGGTACTGCTCGGCGATGAAGCCGGTGTTGAAGTCGCCCGCCACGAAGCGCGGGTGCGCCAGCAGCGCGGCCTGGAACGGGATGTTCGAGCTGATGCCGCGGATCGCGAAGCCGTTGAGTGCTTCGCGCATCTTGGCGATCGCATCGTTGCGGTCGCGTCCGTGCACCACCAGCTTGGCGATCATCGAGTCGTAGAACATCGGGATCTCGCCGCCGTCGACCACGCCGGTGTCCACGCGCACGCCACCGTCTTGCGGCACCTCGCCGCTGGCGATCCAGGTCTCGACCGGCGGCGCGAATTTCACCAGCCGTCCCGTCGAGGGCAGGAAGCCGCGGAACGGGTCTTCGGCGTTGATGCGGCACTCGATGGCCCAGCCTTCGCGCTTGATCTCGGATTGCTTGAACGGCAGCTTCTCGCCGGCGGCCACGCGGATCATCAGCTCGACCAGATCGAGCCCGGTGATGCCTTCGGTGACCGGGTGCTCGACTTGCAGCCGGGTGTTCATCTCGAGGAAGTAAAAGCTCTTGTCCTTGCCGACCACGAACTCCACCGTGCCAGCCGACTGGTAGTTGACGGCCTTGGCCAGTTGCACCGCCTGCTCGCCCATCGCCTTGCGGGTGACGTCATCGAGGAACGCGCTGGGCGCTTCTTCGATCACCTTCTGGTGGCGGCGCTGGATCGAGCACTCGCGCTCCCACAGGTACACGGTGTTGCCGTGGGCGTCGCCGAGCACCTGGATCTCGATGTGGCGCGGCTCCTCGACGAACTTCTCGATGAACACGCGGTCGTCGCCGAAGCTGTTGCGCGCCTCGTTGCGGCACGAGGTGAAGCCCTCAAACGTCTGCTTGTCGTCATAGGCCACGCGCAGGCCCTTGCCACCACCGCCAGCGCTCGCCTTGATCATCACCGGGTAGCCGATGCCCTGCGCGATGGCCACGGCCGCGTCGGCGGTCTCGATCGCCTCGTTGTGGCCGGGTATGGTGTTGACCTTCGCCTTGCCGGCGAGCTTCTTGGATTCGATCTTGTCGCCCATGGCAGCGATCGACGCGTGCTTGGGGCCGATGAAGACGATGCCTTCTTCTTCCACGCGACGCGCGAATTCAGCGTTCTCGCTCAGGAAGCCGTAGCCCGGGTGGACGGCTTGTGCGCCGGTCTGCTTGCACGCGGCGATGATCTTGTCCATCACCAGGTACGACTCGCGCGAGGCAGCCGGCCCGATGTGCACCGCCTCGTCGGCGAGCTCCACATGGCGCGCATCGCGGTCGGCGTCGGAATACACGGCGACCGTGCGGATACCCATCTTCTTCGCGGTCTTGATCACCCGGCAGGCGATCTCTCCACGGTTTGCAATCAGAATTTTTGTGAACACGATGACCTCATGTGTTGTTGATCTGGGTCTGTGAAAACGGACGCTGCGAAAAGCTCCGCAGTGCCTTGCTGGTCGAGGCGGGCGGGCAGGCGATTGCGCTCATGTCCCCCGGGACTGGCTATGCCAGCCCCTCCTCCTTTACTTCGCTCCATCGCCTACCCACCCACCTCTACAGAGTGGCTTGTGTGCCAGCGCCCATCCCTGCTGCCACCCGCCCGGATCAGGCCGACGGGGCGCTGTGCGCAGCGAAATAAAGGAGGAGGCCGCAGGCCGGAGGACATTCGCGGAGCACAGCGCCCCGTCGGCCTGATCCAGAACGACCGCGACGCCATCACAACGGAATGTTCCCGTGCTTGCGCCACGGGTTTTCCAGTTTTTTATCGCGCAGCATGACCAGCGAGCGGCAGATGCGCTTGCGCGTTTCGTGCGGCTGGATCACGTCGTCGATGAAACCGCGCGCACCGGCCACGAACGGGTTGGCAAAGCGGGCCTTGTATTCGGCCTCTTTCGCGGCGAGTTTTTCGGGATCACCCTTGTCCTCGCGGAAGATGATTTCCACCGCGCCCTTGGCGCCCATCACCGCGATCTCGGCGTTGGGCCAGGCGAAGTTGACATCACCGCGCAGGTGCTTGGAGCTCATCACGTCGTAGGCGCCGCCG
>CANFXR010000137.1 GCA_947451035.1 Burkholderiales bacterium | reverse complement strand
CCGATCACGAACAGCAGCTTCTTGCTCTGGTCGGTGACGATGGCGCGCTCGGGCGTGAGCACCGCCGCGTAAGGCACGCCGCCGGCCAGCTGCAGCCGCGCGAACAGGCCCGGCGTGAACTCGCCGCGGGCGTTGTCGAACACCGCGCGCATGCGGATCGCGCCGGTTTGCGCGTTGAGCTGGTTGTCGATGAAGTCGATGCGGCCTTGGTGCGGAAAGCCCGCCTCGTCGGCCAGCCCCAGGTGCACCGTGCGCAGGCCCGGTTCGCCCTTGCGCAGCCGCAAGAAGATCTGCTCGCTGCCATCGAAGTAGGCGTACACGGTTTGCGTGGACACCAGCGTGGTCAGCACGCTTTGCGGCGTGATCAGGTTGCCCTCAGTCAGCACGGCGCGCGACAACTGCCCGGCGATCGGCGCGGTGACCCGGGTGTAGCCCAGGTTGAGTTGCGCGATGCGCAGCGCGGCTTCGGCCACGCGGATGTCGGCGCTGCTGGTGGCCGCACCCGAGGTCAGCTGGTCGAACTCCTGGCGCGACACCGCCTTGGCGTCGAGCAGCTTGGTCGCGCGGCTCAGGTCTTGCGTGGCCAGCTCGGCGCGCGAGCGCGCGGCGGCCAGCTGCGATTGGGCGCGCGCCAGTTCGGCTTCATAGGGCTTGGGGTCGATGGTGAACAGCGGCGAGCCGGCGGCCACGCGCGCACCGTCTTTGAAGTGCACCCGCTCGATCGTGCCGCCGATGCGCGCGCGCACCTCGACCCAGCGCGGGGCTTCGAGCCGGCCGGTGAATTCGTAGCTGTCGCCCACCGTGCGCTGCACCGCTGCGGCCACCGACACCGGCGCCGCCCCCGGTGGTCCGCCCGCCGTCGCGCCGGGCTTCGAGCAACCGCCCGCCAGCAGCAGCGCGATCAGCGCGGCAGCGCCGCAGGTGGCTTGGGTGACGGACTTCAGGCGCTCAGCAATCATGGTCATCGGTCTCGGGCCAGCAAAAGGGGGTGGACGCGAAGTCCGGTCGGATCAACGGGGGCGAGGCGCCATCGCGGCGCCGGTCGCGTCTTGGGGGGAACCCGTAGACGATAACCAATGCCGCGCGGTGCTTTCGATCACGCGCGCTGGAACACCAGATCCCACACGCCGTGGCCGAGCTTGAGGCCGCGGCGCTCGAACTTGGTGAGCGGGCGGTAGTGCGGCCGCGGCGCGTAGCCCTCGGCGGTGTTGCGCAGCGCGGGCTCGGCGCTCAGCACCTCGAGCATCTGCTCGGCGTAGGGCTGCCAGTCGGTCGCGCAGTGCAGGTAGCCGCCCGGCGCCAACCGCGTGCACAACTGCGCCACGAACTCCGTCTGGATCAGGCGGCGCTTGTTGTGCTTCTTCTTGTGCCACGGGTCGGGAAAGAACACATGCACGCCGCCCAGCGAACCCGGCGCGATCATGTGGTCGAGCACCTCGACCGCGTCGTGGCGCACGATGCGCACGTTGGCCAGGCCCTGCTCGCCGATCAGCTTGAGCAGCGCGCCCACGCCCGGCGAGTGCACCTCGACGCCCAGAAAGTCGGTGCCGGGCAGCGCGGCGGCAATGGCCGCGGTGGCGTCGCCCATGCCAAAGCCGATCTCGAGCACCAGCGGCGCGCTGCGGCCGAACGCCTGCGCCGCGTCCAGCGGCTGCGCGGCGTAGGGCAGCACATAGGCCGGCCCGAGTTCTTCCATCGCGCGCACCTGCCCGCTGCCCATGCGCCCGGCGCGCAGCACGAACGACTTGATGGCGCGGTGATGCGCTGGGGGCTCGCCGGTCGGCTCGGTCGTTTCTGTGGGGTCCAACGCAGCGGTGGGCAGGTTCATGGATTCAGGAGGTGGCAGCGGCGAGGAGCGCAGCCGCAAGTGTCGTGCAGCGTTGGCGCATCAGTCCGTGCTGCGCATCCGGCTGATGACCCAGCAAGCCGCCGCAATGAGCAAGATGGCGCCACTTTGGTAAACCAGAACGATGGGGTCGGTCTCCTTGCTCTGCAGCACGATCAAGCGGCTCAGCGCGGTCATGGCGATGAACAGGGGCAGCGTGATGAGGTTGGTCTGCTTGGCGTAGAACGCACCGAGCATGCCGAGCACCTCGGCAAAGATGAACATCAGCAACAGATCTTCCAGCGCGACCTTGCCTTTATCGAACAGAGTCAGTATTTCCTGGCCCATGGCGATCACCGTGAATACGGCGATCAGAACCAGAAAGAACTTCTCGGCTCCATCTATGACTCGTTTGATCATCACGTCGGCCTCCTTCGACGGCGCACTGTAACGACAGGCGAGACGCTGCGCTCGATGCCCGGCACTGTGCGGCCGACGCCGATGCAAGGGAACCGTGCAGCACCCACGGATCTCGTTCAGGTGGGCAGCGCATATAACCTGCGCCATGGGAGGCCATGTGCCTTCTCGTCCACACAAAGCGCATCCATGCCAGTGCACCCCGACATCGCCCCGATTCTCAAGGCCATGAATGCCGGCATGGCCGCCATCGTGCAGGCGAGCGTCGAGCAGATCGGGCTGTTGCGCCAGGGGCCCGTGGCGCCGCCTGCGGCTCGCACGCCCGTGGCCGGGGTTGAAGACCGGCGCATTCCCGGTCCTGCCGGCGAGTTGACGGTGCGCATCTATCGGCCGCACGCCGACGGGCCCCATCCCCTGGTGCTGTTCTTTCACGGCGGCGGCTTCGTGCTGTGCGGCCTGGACTCGCACGACGAGCTGTGCCGCGGGCTGTGCCGTGAGACACAGGCGGTGGTGGTGTCGGTGGATTACCGACTCGCGCCGGAGTCGCCCTATCCGGCGGCGGCCGACGACTGCTACGCCGCGCTGGTCTGGGCCGTGGCCCATGCGCACAGCCTGGGTGCCGATGCAACCCGGGTGGCGGTGGCCGGCGACAGCGCCGGCGGCAATCTGGCGGCTGTCACGGCGCTGCGAGCGCGTGACCTCAAGCACCCGGTGCTGCGTCACCAGTGCCTGATTTATCCGCCGACCGATGCCCGTTGCGACACGCCTTCCTACGAGCAACACGCTCACGGCTACTTCCTGTCGGCCGAGGCCATGCGCTGGTTCTGGTTGCAGTATCTGCAGGACATGGCCCGAGCCGACGCGCCCTATGTCTCGCCGCTGCGCGCGCCCGATCTCTCGGGCTTGCCCCCGGCGCTGGTGATCACCGCCGAGTACGACCCGCTGCGCGACGAAGGCGAGCGCTATGCCCAGGCACTCGCCGCTGCCGGTGTGGCGACCCAGTTGCACCGCTACGACGGGATGATCCACGGCTTTTGCAGCCTGCCTGTGCGTCTGGACGATGCCGACCACGCGCTGCGCCTGGTCGGCCGGCACCTGCGCGAAGCGCTGGCCTGAGACGCCAGCGGTGTTTGGCGATTCGACCGCCCAGTCAAGGTGACTTGCGTGAGTAAGCGTCGCCCCACACATCGCCTTGTGCGAAATACCAATCCAACGCGTGGGGCCGCTCGACAAGCTGGTATCTTTTAATCTAGTTGGGAGCGGGTTCACGAGACATACTTCGTCGTGATGCAATCCGCAGAACCCGCCTGATGAAGAGCGAAGTGGTAATGTGAAATTCAAGCGGAGCTGAATTTAAAATTTGGATAATGGAAAACAATTAATGGGGCTAAAGTGGAAAATGACTCACAGAAAAATGTAGATCTGCTCGCTTACAAAGCAATATCAAAAGATGGGAAGTTGATAGACAGCGCCCGAACTTTTGATTCGGATGAATCCCTGCAAAAATTTTATCAAAGCTTTGGCTATGTCATCATCAAAAATATAATTCCAATCAATTTGATTGGTGAAATACAAAATGACCTGACGGAAATCTTCTCGCCCTTTGCCAAAGATAAAGAAAATCCGGTTGATTCGGCAATCACTTGGCTTGATGAAAATGACAAGGCCAAGCTTTACGAAATTCATGTAGCGGCCATGCGGGCCATAAGTTTTAAATCAGTTAGCGTTCACCTGGGCAATTTCATTAAGAAATTATCTGGCACTAACGCTCCAGTTCTTGAGATGGCGGCAGGTTTTTTGCTCGGCATCCCAAAAGACAAGCGGTTGGTTTTTGACTTCCACCAAGAAGCAAACTACATGAAAGGCTTCGAGGAGACGTTTAATATTCATTACCCGTTGTTCAGGGCTTCGACGACTGATAATGGGACTATGTCTATCCTTCCATCAAGCCAAGCATATGGAACCTTGACATATGAAAAAAAACAGGTGAGTCACGACTCTTACCCTGACCTTGTCCCGACCAACATTGAAAAAATAACTTCCAAGCTTCCTGAACTCCATTGCCATCTTGAGTTGGGGGATTGCGTTATTTTCCATAAAGATTTGATACATAAATCAAACTTTAACAACTCAAGTCTGTGTCGGTGCGTTGGGGTCGCGAGATTTACTCAGTCATTTGTAGGCGACTGGGTAATGAGAAAAGCCGAAGAGCTCTAAGCCAGCTCAGCAACTTAGACAAAATTACTGCTGCCACGCAGCAGCGCCGCCGTCTGCGTCACGTCGCGGCCGTTGGCGACCGAGCCGATGGTGGCGCGCACCAGGCCCGACTTGGTGGCCGCGCCTGCCCGCATCACACCTCTCTGGCGGCGACAGGTCTTCTGCAGACCTTCTCGTGTGTCGGCACAGGCCTGTGCTGGTCAGAGGCAACGCCCCAGCGTGGGCTTGGAGCGGTTTCTTCTCGGGTCTATGAAGCTTTTCCCGTCTGCCGCCAGCGATTGCAGATGCGCGACCCAAGTCCCGCCGGTTGGGCTGCTCGGTATTGATCCAGCGCAAGCCGCCTCGCGCTGTCATGGATCGGACACCGATTCGACACCTCGCGTTCATCATCGCCGGCCACGCTCGCGTCATCACCCCCCAACCGGAGAACTACCGATGCGTGACTTCTGGGACAAAGTCGAGACCCTGCGCCATGACGACAGCCGCTACTACCACCAGTGCCGCATCAACCAGACCTTGCATCTGGTGAGCGCCATCAGCTTCGTCGTGGCCTATGCGCTGATGTTCGTCGACCCGGCCGCAGCAGCCATCGTGGGCTGGCT
>CANFXR010000136.1 GCA_947451035.1 Burkholderiales bacterium | reverse complement strand
CTCGGGCTGAAAGTGGTGCTGGTCGAGCGCTATCCGACGCTCGGCGGCGTGTGCCTGAACGTGGGCTGCATTCCGTCGAAGGCGCTGCTGCACGTGGCTGCCGTGATGGACGAGGTCTCGCACTTTGAAGCGCTGGGCATCACGTTCGCGCCGCCCACCATCGATCTGGCGCGACTCAAGGCGCACAAGGACAAGGTCATCGGCCGCCTCACCGGCGGCTTGGCCGCGATGGCGAAGATGCGTCAGGTGACGGTGGTGCAAGGGCGCGGCGAGTTCGTCGATGCGAATCAGCTCAATGTCGAGCGCGCCGATGGCCAGACGCGGGCGGTGAAGTTCAAGCGCGCCATCATCGCTGCGGGTTCCGAAGCGGTGAAGCTGCCTTTCCTGCCACAAGGCGATGAGCGCGTCGTCACCTCGACCGGAGCCCTCGAGCTGCGTCAGTCGCCCAAGCGCATGCTGATCATCGGCGGCGGGATCATCGGCCTCGAGATGGGCACGGTCTATTCCACGCTCGGCGCGCGGCTTGACGTGGTCGAGATGCAGGACGGTCTGATGCAAGGCGCCGACCGCGATCTGGTCAAGGTCTGGCAAAAAATGAATGCGCCGCGCTTCGATCACATCTTGCTCAAGACCAAAACCGTGAGTGCCGAGGCCACCCCTGAAGGCATCAAGGTGAAGTTCGAGTCGGCCGATGGCACGCCTGCGGCGCTGCCCGAGCAGACCTACGACCTGGTGCTGCAAGCCGTGGGTCGCGTGCCCAACGGCAAGAAGATCGCGGCCGAGCGCGCCGGTGTGGCGGTGAGCGAGCGCGGCTTCATCAACGTCGACATCCAGATGCGCACCAACGTGCCGCACATTTTTGCGATTGGCGACATCGTCGGCCAGCCCATGCTCGCGCACAAGGCGGTGCACGAGGCCCATGTGGCCGCCGAAGTCATCGCCGGCGAACTGCTCGGCGACGCCAAATTGAGCCAATCGGCCTTCAATGCCCGTGTGATCCCGAGCGTGGCCTACACCGACCCCGAAATCGCGTGGGTCGGCCTCACCGAAGACGACGCGAAGGCGCGTGGCATCAAGGTGAAGAAAGGCCTGTTCCCGTGGAGCGCTTCGGGCCGCGCAATCGCCAACGGCCGCGATGAGGGATTCACCAAGCTGCTGTTCGACGACAGCGACGAAGCCCATGGCCACGGCCGCATCCTGGGTGGCGGCATCGTCGGCACCCATGCCGGCGACATGATCGGGGAGATCACCCTGGCCATCGAGATGGGTGCCGACGCGGTCGACATCGGCAAGACCATCCACCCGCACCCCACGCTGGGCGAAAGCATCGGCCTGGCCGCCGAAGCCTTTGAGGGCGCGTGCACCGACTTGCCGCCGGCGCGCAAGTAGAACTTCGATCCGCTTGCCTACCGGCCTTCTTGGGTCGGCCTAATCCGGTATCTGCCCGTGACTCGCTGGAAACTAGGGGCAACGGAGATTCATCTCGCGCAGATCCCAGGAATGAGACCCGCCTTGTTTTTTCAGGCACTCGCCGTTGGGATAATAATTTCCCCCCAAGGTTTGGGTGCACTCAGTTTCGCTGAAGAGCCTGATTCTGTTATCGGTACTGGCTCGGCCAAGACACGCCACTGGTGATTGTTTCTCCGATCGGGAAACAGTACTCAAGTCACTTGATCCTCTGGACCGCCGCCAGGCCGACTCACGTTCGTCAAAGGTGGAGGCGTCGACCACGCTCCAGGTCAACGAAACGAGGACAGCCGCGGCGAGCGCGATGCGCACCATCCAAAGTTGAAGGGTTTCATTGGCGCTGATCCGATCAAGTAAAAAGCCGGCCGCAGCGCCGCAGAGGGCCGCAAGGGCCGCCCACACCAAGATCACCAGCAGCTCGAGTCCGTCCCCACCGAGGAATCGGTAGATTTTTCCATATCCCATGAGGACCGCACACAGATAAGCAGAAAGTGCCATCCAGTACACCAATGGAATATTCTTGAGAAAGACACCAGCGTAGTAAACAGGGCTGATGGACAGCGCAATGACACCAAACAGGATCGAATAAATCAACAGGTTCAAGATGGCGAAAGCGATGCCAACAAAATCCCAGTTGAAGTCTGGGAATGTGAAGATGAAGCGCCAGTGGCCAAACGGGATGTCGGGGGCGGACGCCAGTAATGGAGCGAGCAGTGCGACCCCCAGACAGATGGCAAATGATTGATGGGGAATACAAACTATTCCCGATGATTTTTCGGCTCGTGGGGATTCGCCCATGGGTTTCGTTGGCTGGATATTTCTTGTGAATTCAATGCTGCGCCGACCCATTCACAGGCTCAAACCGGCTCAGTAAGACGCGCCCGCTCATCGCTCAACCGGAGCGCTGAGGGAGCGACACCGTGCCCCAAGGCGCGGTGTTCGCTGTTTATCGGTCCGCTTGGCGGTATCCGTAGGCCGCCGTGATGTTGGACACGGTCCATGCCCCGGCGGTGATCGGCGCGTAGCGCGGGGATCAATCGCAGGCCTGTCGACGGGTTTTGCATGGTTGGGCCTTGCGAGTGGACATGTCTGTGCTCAGGCAAGCAATGCAGCCAACCAGCGCGTACGCCCTCAGCGCGCCCGCGTTCCCGTCACACCGCGATTTCAGGGGGCCGGCTTCGCCGGTTCAGCCAGGGTGGGAACCCGTTTGGCGAGGGCTTCGATGTCGATCGAGGGCAGCGAGATGGTGTCGGCCGGGCAGCGGTGCGGGCTGTCGTCACCCACCGACCAGGCCTTGCCATCGTCGTCCAGACCCAACGGCCGGCTGATGCCCAACTGGGCCGTCAACTGGCTCATGCCGGCATGGGTGCGGGCGTAGGCCAGCGCACGGTCGTACTCGGCGTTGGCGTAGGCGCGGCGCGCCGTGTAGAGCTCGTTTTCGGAATTCAGCAAATCGAGCAGGCTGCGCTGGCCGATGTCGAACTGCTGCCGGTAGGCATCGCGCGCCTTTTCGATGGCGATCGTGTTGCGGTCGAGCAGCACCAGTTGCTCGGTCAGCTTGCGGGTGTCGTTGAAGGCGATGGCCGCCGTTTGACGCACGTCGCGGCAGGCCTTGTCGCGCAGGTCTTCGCTCTGGCTGATCAGGTTGACCTGCTGGCGCACGCGCGCCTGGTCGGCTCCGCCGTTGTAGAGATTCCAGTTCATCACCAGCTCGGCGGCGCTGTCGCGTCGCTGGTCGCGCACACCGTCAAAGTTGTTGCCGAAGCCGCTGCGAACCCGTGCCTCGACCCTGGGCTGGAAGGCCGATTCGCGCACCTGCGCCGTCAGCCGGGCCGCGCGCACGGATTCGACCGTGGCGCTGATGGCCGGGCTTTGCGACACGGCGCGGTCCAGCACCTCAGCGCCGCTGCCGGGCAAGCCGAGATGCAGCACCGTCAGCGCGCCGAGTGACGGCGGTGGCACCTCGCCGATCACGCGCAGGTAGCGCGCCATCACGTCATGCAAGTTGGCCGTCTCGGTGGTCAGATTGGATTCGGCCAGCGCCAGACGCGCATTGGCCTGTTCGAAGTCGACGCCCCGACCCACGCCGGCACGAAACCGCGCCTGGATCTGCTGCGAGGCATAGCGGTGCTCGACGTAGTTGTCTTCGGCCAGTGCCACCAGCCGGCGAAAGCGCAGGACGTCGTAGAACGCGCGGGCCGCCTCGAGCGATGTCTGTTCGGTGGTTTCGATCAGGTCGAAATAGCGGCTCAGGCGGTCGTGGCTGGCACGCTCGACCTCGCGTTTCGAACCCATCCCGTCCCACAGCAATTGAGTCAGGCTCAGGCCCAGGCCGGTGCGCCGCAGCGATTCGGCCTCAGGGCGGCGCGAGGAGATGCGGTTTTCGTCGATGCCGGCGGCCGCGTTCACATCCAGCCGCGGGCGCAACGCGCCGTTGGCGATGTCAACGGCATCGGCCGAAGCGCGGTAAGCGTTGAACTTGGCGGTCACTTCCGGATTGGACGCAAGCGCCTTTTCGACCGCGAGCCGCAGCGGGTCGGCGCCATGGCCGGGGGCCTGTGCCACGGCCTGCGTTGCGTGTACCAACACAGACAGTGCGATGATCGTCAGGGGGCTGCTATAGCGCATGAGAGTTCGCTCAGGGTGGGCTGCGTGAAAGCGATCTGGCACAGGATCGACGGACGGTGTTGACGCGACCCCCGTTCGTCGACCAGTGTAAGTTGCGCCGGCGGGTTGCGGGCAGTCCGCTCGTGAGGATCCAAGTGCACTCCTGTTTATCGGCTGGGACCGGCTCAAGTTGAGCCACAGTAAGACGACAACGAATCATCGAACCTCATCTCCTCCGACGCCTTTGCCCGGTTGGCGCACCGCCCCTGTGACCCAGTGCGTCTGCGAACCGTCCTCGCTGATGCGAGTTGCCTCATGGCCGAATCACGGTTCGCGATGGGCAGGGTGGACTGCGCTGGTTTGTGCCGTGGTGGCAGTGTGCCTGCTGGCGGTGACCACGGCGCCGCTGGCGTGGGACACCGACCGCATGAGCCTGGCCGCGCAAATCCGCGGTCCGAAGGCCGTTGCCGGTTTGAAGGCGCTGCTGCCGGTGCTGGCGGCGAGCGCGGGTGCCGAGGAAACCGTGCGGTTGCAAACCATCAATGAGTTCTTCAACCGCCGCATCGTTTTTCGCGACGACCTCGAGGTCTGGGGCGTGATCGATTACTGGGCCAGTCCGCTCGAAATGCTCGATAAGGGCGAAGGCGACTGCGAGGACTTCGCCATTGGCAAGTACTTCAGCCTTTTGCTGAGCGGTGTGCCCGAGCAAAAGCTGCGGCTGGTCTATGTGCGTGCGCAACTCGGCGGACCCGAGGGCCCGACTCAGGCCCACATGGTGCTGGCCTACTACGCGCAGCCCGGTGCCGAGCCGCTGATTCTGGACAACCTCATCACCGAAGTTCGCCCCGCGTCTCGCCGACCCGACCTCTCGCCTGTCTTCAGTTTCAACGCAGAAGGCCTGTGGCAGGGTACTGGGTCGCAGAATTCAGGGGATCCGGTGGCTCGCCTGTCACGCTGGCGCGATGTGCTGGCCAAGGCGCGAGCCGAAGGGTTCCAGCCATGAGGCCACATCGCCAATACTTCAGCTCAAAGGAGCGCCCATGTCGCTGATTCGCCAAATCTGGTTGCTGTTGCTGGCCACGGTGCTGCTGGCTTTTGCCGGCAGCGTGTTGATCGT
>CANFXR010000135.1 GCA_947451035.1 Burkholderiales bacterium | reverse complement strand
TCACCTGGCGCATCGCCAGGGTTGTGCAAAGGCACTCTGTTCGCACGCTTCTCTCAGAGTGTCTGCTCGCCGCCCCGTCTCGTCACGCGGGGCGCGTGCCAGCGAAGGGGCGACGCGCAGACACTCTGCGCGAAGCATCCGTTTCCCCGTTGTTCAAGTGATGTGCGGGGGAGGCCCCCTTTTATGAGCCCGCTCCACGTGGGTCGTGACACGCCCGATGCCCGTGCTGCCACCGTCAAGCAGCTGCGCGAGGCCTTTGCCGCGGGCGAGCTTGAGATCAAGGCCGCCCTGGCCGGGCCCGACCCTTGGGCTGTTGATTACGGCATTCGCACCCTGAGCGTGCTCGATGTGGCCGCACGCGAGCTCAAGCAGACCGTGGCCCGGGCGCTGCCGGATCTGTGCGACATCGTCCGGCTTCAGCAGGCGTGGTCGGTCGCCACGTCCAAGCCGGCGTGGGCTGGCTTGCTGTACCGGGTGGCTGTGCCGCTGGGTGCTGCGCCGTCGCCCCTGGTCGACGAGGCCAGGCGCTTGCGTGCCATCAGCCAGCGCAGGTGGGCCGAAGGTTTTCGCAAGCCCGAGGCGCACGAGCTGGCCACCGCCGGCTTGCTGATGTGCGACGACCCGGCCGCGCTGCCCGTGCCCAACCTGGGTTACGCGGTGCGGCTCAAGGGCGGCACGCGGCTGCGCTTTCGGCTGGCGTGGCACTGCCTCAATGGCTCCCCGCTGCCCGACCTGATCAAGATCGCCGCGTTCAAGCAGCCTGCGGCCAGTGACTACCAGCGCCGCATCGAGTTCACCCGAATGCTCAGGGGCTGCGCGGCGGCGGGGCGCAAGCTGCGCGCGCTGCGTGAGGTCGAATTTGCCCTGCTGGGTTCGCGCGGCCAGGCCTTCGTGCTGAGCTTGCCGGGGCTGTGGCCCGACATCCTGGTTGCCAGCTTGCACCGCCGCGCCAATCTGCCTTTGTACACACAGGCGCTGGCCGCGGAGCGCGATCGGCTCAAGGCATTGTTTGACGAGGTGATGCGGGCGCTGCGTGATCGCCGTCTGGGCGAGATCGACGGCATGCTCGCCCAAGTGGGTGGCTGTCCGGTCGAGCAACTGGTCGAGACGCCCATCGCGCTCGCGCTGGCTCGCAAGATCATGGACGGCCCGCTCAACCTCGATCTCGACGCCAGACACCCAGCATTGAGCGATGACTTTGGCGTTTGGGTGCCCATGTCAGCCGCCGCTCATGCGCGGCTGTCTGCCTGGCGCGGCAGCGCGTTACCGGCCTGGTGGGCGATGGGCCCGGCTGAGGTGGCACAGCACATCGCTGCGGGCACGATCGATGTGGGCAAGCATGGCAATGGCATTCCTGTGCAAGACCTCTTTCCAATGAGCCGCGGCTGGACTGCGGCCGAGCAGATCGACATCGTGCGCAGTGGCCGCGGGCACATCCTGCGATCGGATTGCGACGGCTGGCGGCTCCTTCCCCTGGCCGATCTGGCCGGTGCCGTGGCGGGTCTGGCCCAGCACGGCTGGCCGCTGGTGGCCAGCCGGTTGTCCAAACTCAAGGACGCCAGACCCTGGCTCGAGGTGATGGCCGCACCCGGATCCGATGCTGCCGCACTGCGCACACTGGCCGAGACCGCCATCGACATGGCCAGCGTCAAGGGCTGGGTGCGCAGCTGGGGCCGGTGGATGGCCAGTAGCATCGGCACGCCCGCGTGGCTCGCCGTGCGCGAGGTCGCCATGGAGCGCACCCGCGTGCTGCTCGATGCCGTGGCCCTGTTCAACGACAAGCGCAAGCCGGTGGCGCCGGTGGCGTTTCGCACGGCGGTGGTTGATGCGCTGCACCTTGACGGGCAGCTGCCGCGCGAGCCGCTCGACATCGTCTTGCGCTGGCTTGATGCCGACCCCGGCGCGGTCGACGTGCTCGCGCGCCGCGGTCCCGTCGGCTTGCTAGAGCGGCTGGCCGTGCACAAGGAAACTCCCGTCGACGTGCTCGAGCGGCTGATGACCATCGGGCCCGTGACTGTGCGGCCCATCGCCTGGCGGCAGCGGCTGCGCAAGGTGGACACGGCAGGCGAGCTGCTGAATTTCACGCTGGATCTGCCGCCCAACCCAGGCCACATGCCGTGGAGCAGCAAGTGGTTCGAGCTGCCCGGTACAGAGCTCCACACTGCGTTGGTGATGGCCGCAAGGCGCAATGGCTGGCGGCTTAGAGCGCTGCGCGATCACCTGGTCACGCAACTGGGCGCGGAGCCTGGTGAGGCTGCATTCAAGCAGACGGCTGCCGAGGCCAGCGCGATGCTGCGGACGACCGCGCCGCGCGAGGCGGCAATGCTCGAGCTGGTGGGCGTGCTCGGTGCCGATCTGGCGGCCTCGCTAATGCGCGTGTTTGCCATGGCCGATCGCCAAGCTGCGCCAGGGCACAAGCTCGACGGCGCCTACAAGCGCCACCTGCTGCCCAAGAAGAGCGGTGGCAACCGGGTGATCTCGGCTCCCGAGCTGCCGCTCAAGCGGGTGCAGCGCGCCGTGCTCGACACGCTGCTCACCCCGTTGGGCAGCCACGACTGCGCCTATGGCTTCGTGCCCGGGCGCTCCATCGCCCACAACGCGGCGGTGCACGTGGGGCAGCTGGTGGTGGTGAACGCCGACGTGCAGAACTGCTTTCCGAGCGTGAAGTGGCCGCTGGTGCTGGCTGCCTTGCGTCGCGGCCTGGGTGATCGGCTGTCGAGCACCGCGATTTCGATGCTGTGTGATGTGTGCACCGCCGACGGTGGCCTGCCGATTGGTGCACCCACCAGCCCTGCGTTGCTCAACCGTGTGCTGATCAAGACCGACGAAGTGCTGTTGCAAGCCGCCAAAGCGCGCGGGCTCAATTACACCCGCTATGCGGATGACCTAACGTTCTCGGGCGATTCAGGCACGGCGCAAATGCTGGGCATCGCGCGACGTACGTTGTCACAGATCGGGCTGCAGCTCGATGCAAAGAAGACCAACATCTTCCGGCGCGGACGGCGGCAGATGGTCACGGGGCTGGCCGTCAACGACCAGGTGAGCGTGCCGCGCAACATCCGGCGGCGGCTGCGTGCGGCCGTGCACATGGCGGTGCAGCACGGTACGTCGCATTGGCACGGCCAGGAGCAAAGCCTGCTGGCGCTCAAGGGACGCATCAGCTTCGTGAAGATGGTGCACGGGGCAGAAGGCGCGCAGCTGATGGCGCGCTTGACGCAGTACGACCACGTCTGGGCCGAGATGTCCAACGGGCCGGGTGTTGATGCGACGGCTGAAGAGCAAGCCCAGGGCGGCGACAGCGATGAAGCCTGAAATGAAGCCTGAATACACGCCCCACATCGAGCAAGGCGACGGCTCGCGCATGAGCGCGCTGGCCGATGCCCAGGCGCATCTGGTGCTCACCAGTCCGCCGTACTTCGCGCTGTCGATGGAAGAGCAGCTCAACGCCGGGCTCGAACCCGGTGCCGACCTTGATGCGCTGGAAGCCGACACCATCGCCTTCGCCTGGGGCTTGCGTCCCGTGTGG
This sequence comes from Burkholderiales bacterium, assembly GCA_947451035.1. Classification (GTDB taxonomy): domain Bacteria; phylum Pseudomonadota; class Gammaproteobacteria; order Burkholderiales; family Burkholderiaceae_C; genus PBB1. The sequence goes on along the minus strand of CANFXR010000135.1, from coordinate 1,745 downwards.
GCTGAATGCACCCGCGTGCTGGCAGCCGATGCCCGACTGGTGGTGCAGGTGCGCGATGTGCGGCTGCGCGAGCGGCTGGTCGCGGTGGAGTGTGTGCACCGCCAGATGCTGGGCAGCCTGGGCTGGCACCTGCTGGCGCGCCATGCTTGGCGACCGGTGCATGCCACGCTGGGGCGCAGGCGCATGGCCGCATCGCTGGCCGCCCGCTCGGGCCCAGTGCCTTTTGATGCCGAGGTGTTCATGGTGTTCGCACGCCACGGCGCTGCGCTACGTGGGACACCCAGCGCAGAAGACACCGCGCTGCTCAGCGCTGACACCATGGTCACGCCCATCGGGCGGCTCGCACACCGGCATCGTTTTCAGGCGCCGCTGCGGGTGCTGGCTGCCTTTGTGCGCATGGCCACCAAGCCGGGCGACTGGGTGATCGATCCGTTTGCCGGTGGCGGCTCCACGCTCAAGGTGGCCGCCGACCTCGGGCGCCGTTCCTGGGGGTGCGATGTGGATGTGGCAGCGGTCACCCAGGCGAGGGTGAACCTGGGGTTGCAGGCGGAAGATGAAACAGGCTCATCACATGAGCTCCTCAGCGGGGAGGATGACTGAATGAGCACCCCTCGCATCAGCACCGCCACCGTCAGGCCCGCTACCCGTGCGCGTGTGGCTGCACCGCTCGCCGGAGTGCGCGCCCACGTGCCGCTGCCGGCCACGGTGGCCTACGCGATTCTGCTCATGGGCGAGAGCACCGGCCTGAGCGCCGAGGTGCTCGGCGCGCTGCGGCAAGCGCTGCTGGGCGCGCAGGTCAACGCCCTAGGCGAGCGGCTGCGGCAGATGGCGGCCAGCGGCATGCCTGAGGCCATCGTGCCCTTTCATCGCACCCCGATCGACGTGGCCTTTGCTTCGCTGATGGCCGGTGAGTTTTACGGCTCCAGGTTTTCTGGTGAAGGCATGTGCGTCGAGGCCGGCTACTTTGCAATCACGCGCAGCGACGTGACCTACATCGACACGGTGGGCCAGGGCAGCGTGTCCGGCGCGGGGCCGAAGGAGGAAATGCTCGAGCGCCAAAGCGTCGAGGGCATCCTGGAAGACCACCGCCCCGACGACACGGTGGTGCTGAAGGTGCCCAAAGCCGGGCAGGGCGATCACCTGATGCATTTCAGCGGGCCGCGGGTGATGGCCTGGGGGCTGGAGCGGGGCAGCGCGGAGGCCACGCTGCTCAGGGCCGGGCCCTCACGCGGAGCCGACACGGAACGCGCCCACATCACCCAAAGCCGCCTGGGCAAGCTCGGCTTCGTGGGCAAGGACAACTGCCTGCTGCTCGACGAGCCGCGCGTTGAGCGCTTGATGGAGCTGCAGGCGGCGTCGGTCGATCAGTCGCCGGGTTACAGCCGTTGGCTGATGCTGGAGCACAAAGACTCCCGGTTTTTGGGCCCCTTGCCGGACCTGACCGAACCCGGTGCGAAGCAGGCCGGCTGGTGGTGCCCCGATCTGCACCTTGGCGTGCGGCTGAAGGCGACTTCCAACCCGTCGGTGATGCTGAGCTTCGAGCACGCCGTGGCCGTGCTGAGCCATGTGCCGTGGGCTGTCATCAACGATCCCGTTCAGTGGCTCGAGGTGGCCCTGGCTGCACTTCCCTTGCGACCCCAACGCCGATACAAATGAAACCCACACGACTGAAGACCGTTCTCGAATCGCTGCTCAACCAGCGCTGGCCCGCTTTCATCTGGGGGCCGCCGGGCATTGGCAAGAGC
>CANFXR010000134.1 GCA_947451035.1 Burkholderiales bacterium | reverse complement strand
GGCGTGCAACAGCCTCAACATCCCCAGCACCGCATTGAGCGGCGTGCGAATCTCGTGACTCATGTTGGCCAAAAACTGGCTCTTCGCCTGGTTCGCCTGCTCGGCAGATTCCTTGGCTTCGCGGAACTTGCGCAAGTTGTCCTCGCGCTCACCGATCAGCTGCTCGATCAGCGCCGACACCGCGGTGAGGTCCTTGGCGTCGTCCTGCCCCGGTCGCAGCGCTGCCCCGGGCGGCGGGCCGGCCACCAGCGCGGGGCCGCCGGGCATCTGCGACTGCATCTGCGCGGCGGTCTGGCGCAGCACCGCGAAGGCATCGGAGCGGCTCTGATTGGCCGTTTGCAAGTTGTCCGACAGCCGGTTGAAGCTGTCCACCAGCGCCAGCACCTCGCCGGAGGATTTCACCTCGACCCGGCTGGCCAGCTGGCCGCGCGCCAGCCGGGCCGCCGCGTTGGCCAGCTCGATGATGGGGGTCGAAAAATTGCGCGCCACCCAATAGGCCAGCAGCAGCACGGCCAGCGCGGACAGCGCCAGCACCACCGAGAAGAAATACAAGGCGGACTCGAAGTCCTTGTAGAGCAGCGAGTCCGGCACCGCATAGGCGATGCGCACGAAGGGCTCGCCCGGCACGATCGACAAGTCCCGGTACGCCAGCAGTGCGGCGTCGAGCCGCTTGAACACCAGCTCCTTCACGAATCCGCCGCCCCTGAGGTCCGGGCCGCTGAGCTGCACCAGTTGCCGGACCGGCTGCAGCAACGCGATGCCCTTCGGGTCGAACAGCCAGATCGGCTGCTCGTCGAACAGCGTGACGGCCTTGAGCCGCTCGATGAAGCCGTCGAGCCGCACGCGGATCACGATGACGCCACTGAACGCACCGTTGTCGAAGTCCAGCGAGGGCAGCCCGGCGAGCACCGTCAGCCGACCCGCCTCGTCGTTGAAGGGCCCCTCGATGGTGACCTCGCGCGGCGGCATGAACCATTCCATGTTGCCTGCCGACAGCAGCGACGGCGTGGTGCGGATGCGATTGAAGAGCTGATCGAAGTGAACCCGTGTGGGCAGCTTTTGATCGCGCTGCCGTGCCACCGATTCGGCCGACAGCGTGTCGGCCGATGCGCTGCGCTTGCGGTCCTCGACGCTGGCAATCATGTTGCCCTCGGCGTCGGCGTAGTAGATGCCCGAGTAGCTGTCGTAGTCGGTCTGCATGCGCAGGAAGCTCGACTCGAGCGCCTTGGCATTGACGTTGCGCTCGTCCTGCGAGGACGACAGGAACAGCGCCACCGACTCCGAGGAGGTGAGCTGCTTGAGCGAGCGCTGCAAACCGAGGCCGAATTCCTGCTCGAAATTGGCCGCAATGGCGGCGATCTGCTGGGTGATGCTCTGCTCGGTGCGCAGCCTCGCCGAGTCCTTGCTGAACTCGAAGGACACATAGATCAGCGGCGCGCTGATGATCGCGCCCACGGCCAGAAACGCCAGCAGCAGTCGGTGGAAGATCGGCATCTTCGAAGGCGCCCTCAGCGGCCGCAGCGGCCCGCGGTTGCGGGGCTCATGGCGTGAGCGCCAGTGACTTCTCGACCACTTCGTCGATGAGGTACATGGCGTCTTCGAGCGCAATGCCGAGCGACTTGGCGCGGTTGCGATTGACCAGATACGGGCCGCGCTCGGGCGTGCGCACCGCCATGCGCGCCGGGCTCAGGCCCTTGTCGAGGATGCCGTGCGCCATCTCCATGGCCAGGTAGCCCTGGTTGTAGCCCGAGTCGTTGGCCGTCAGCAGCATGCCCTCGAACACGAACTGATCTTCGTGCGAGGCCTCGGGAATGCGGATGTTGTTGAGGTACCAGCGTCCGACCTCGAGCATGTCGACATGGTTGCCCTTGGCATCGCGCAAGGTGTCGTGGTTGAGCACGAAGAAGGCATCGACCTTCTTGGACAACTCGAGCGCACGCGACTTGAACTCATCGAGCGAGTTGGTCATGACCTTGTCGACCAGCTTGAGCGGCAAGGCGCCGCGCTGCGCGAGCTGTTCGATCATCTTCGCGTTGGGCCGCGACGACTCGGAATCACAGGCCAGGATCGCGAAGGTCTGCGCCTTGGGCACCAGCCGCTTGAGCAGGTCGAGACTTTCCTTGTGATAGCCCTGCTGCCACACGCCGGTCACGTTGCGACCGGGGCTGTCCATGCTGTCGACCAGGCCGTATTTGAGCGGCAGGCCGTTGATGCCCCAGAACACCACGGGGGTGGGCGAATCGAGCAACTGCCCGCCGATGAACCTGGCTGCGTTGTCGTCGCCCAGCAGCACCAGGTCGGGCTTGAAGCCGCGGATCTCGCCCATGATGCGCGCGGTGGCGCCGGCCATCTCGGCGCCGCTGTCATGGCGCTTGGTGTCCATCCACGCCTTGCCGATCACCGCATGGCTGCTCTCGACCGCGTCGTTCTTGACCAGCGCGTCGGCCTGGGCGTCGTTGTCGAGGTAGCCGAACTTGCGCATCGCCGCGTTCACGCCCTTTTGCGTGGACTGCGACCAGATGTACTCCCGGTGGTAGCTGCTGACGATGAAGATGCGCTTTTTCTTCGTCGGCGCGGCTTGCGCGCGCACCTGTCCAACGCTCAGCGCGACGAGCGGCAGGCCGAGCAAGGCTCGGCGCTGGATGAGCACCATGGGTTTGCCTTTCACCGCTCAGACCTTGCGCAGGACTTGCCACTTCTTGTAGATCTCGGCCACCTGGCCCGCGTACAGGTCCATCGAGGCCTCGGGCGTGAGGCGGCCGGTGGCCACGTCGGCAAACATGCGCGGCACGATCCACTCCTTGAGCACTTCATCGACCGCCGCGTTGGCATACCCCGGGTAGCCCAGCGGCACCGTCCACTTGCTCGCGTCGGACAGAACGGCGTACTTGTCGGCCGGCATCGCCTTGGGGTCGTTGCCCAGCAGCTTTTGCATGTCGGGCACCAGCTGGGGATAGGTCGGGAAGTTGTAGAAGCTGCTGTTCATGAAGACGTCGCGCGAGCGACCGGCCAGATCGACGAGGAACCCCTTGGCACCGCCGACATTGCGCGCGAAGTTCCAGATGACGTAGACGCTCATGAAGTGCATCACCCCGATCTGGGCTGCCGGTCCCCTGGCGGGTCGACCCAGCAAGATCTTGCTGGCCACCGGAATCTTCTCGCTCTCGCCGGTGCGGGTGATCGACAGCGCGTTCAGCGTGAGCGAGCCCTTGCCGGCCAGCATGAGCTTGTTGTTGGAAGACGGATCCCAGAAGAAGATCTCGTCGGTCATCGTCTCGCTGTACAGCGCCCGGGCGTACTTGAGGGCTTCGAGCGTGCCGGGCGATCTCAGGCTCGGGCGCCCCTGGGCGTCCTGAACCGAGGCCCCGAACGCGAGCAAAAGCGAGCGCATCGCCATGCTGCTGTCGAGCTCGTTGCTCATGCCGATGCCCACCGGAATGCCGTGCTTGTCCTTGATCTTGCGCCCGCCCTCGCGGATGGCATCCCAGCTGTCGGGCTTGACGCCGACGTCGTCCCACAGATCCTGCCGGTAGTTGATCGGGTCGGGGACGTAGCCATCGGAAAAGCCGAAGTACTTCTTGGTGACCGGGTTGTAGGTGCTCTTGATGGCGATGTCGAGCGGCTTGCCGTACCTCTTTTCGCATTCGGCGTAGACATCGCTGTGATCGATCACATGGTCTTCATAGGACGCCGGCGGGCTCAGGAACATGCACAGGTCATGCCCCTGCTTCTTGGCGATCTCGGCGGCGGCTCGGTTGTCGAGACTGCCCATGCCCACGTTGGTGACGATCACCTCGGTGTCATTGCGCTCGCCCCACTCCTTGATGAACGTCTTGTTGAACCACTCGTCGTAGGCGGGCACGAAGTGGTTCCACTGCATGATCTTGAGCACCTTGGGTGCCGCATTCGCGCTGCGCAGCAAGGGCGGCGCCACCGAGGCGGCCAGACCCAAAGTGCCTGCCGTGCGGATGAAGCTGCGGCGGTCCTTGCCGATGGGGGGGTTGGGGGGCGTCAGGGTCATGCGTTTTCCTCAATGCAGGCACTCGATTCAGGCCGCGATCTTGCGCCCGTCAGCACCGCAACCACCGCAGATCGCAGGAAAAACCCCCGATGGGAGCGCTGACGCCGCGCAGGCCCAGTCCGACCATTGTGACGAAATAGTCGCAGCCCTCGGCACAGGAGCGCGCACGCCTCACGCCGGCAACTGACGCAGCCAGTCTTCGCACAGAATCGCCGCGCGGTCGAAGTCCAGCGCATCCACCGCCGACTCGAGCGCGAGCAGTTGCGGCAGGCTGCGCAGCGCCGGGTCGCCGCGCAGCGGCTCGAGCAGATCGAGCGCATGCATGTCCGACTGGCGCAGCGCCTCGAGCAGCGCCTGCAAGGTGCCCCGCAGCGGCTGCGCCGCGGCCGTGGGGGGTCCGCCCGTCGTGGCTGCACCCAGTGCGAAACCGGCCGCCCACGGGCCAACGTGCGTGACCAGAGCCTCGGCGAGACCGCGCACGCGAGCCATCAATTCGCGCGCCACGCCTTCAGCCGGCACACGAGCGAACGTCGTCTCGGCCAGGGCCGCGGCGGCCTGCAAATCACGCGCGCCGATCGTCGCGGCCAGTCCCTTGAGCGCGTGCATCGACATCAACGCCGCCGGCCAATCTGCCGCGAGCACCTGCTGCTCGGCGTGATCCAGATGCTGCGGCAGGTCCTTCAGGAAACTGCGCAGCATGCGCGCGTAGACCGGCGCATTGCCGCCGAGCCGGCGGATTGCCGCCGACACCTCGAGGCCGCCGAGTTCGCGCTCATCGGGCAGGCTGACCGGTGGCGCCGTGATCGTCGATGGCAGCACCACCGGCACGGCCGGGCGATCGGTGTGCAGCAGCAGCGCGGACACCAGATCGTTCAGGTCGAAGGGCTTGCCCACGTGGCTGCTCATGCCCGCGTCCAGACAGGCCTGGCGGTCGGCGGCCATGACGTTGGCGGTCATCGCGATGATGGGCAAGGTCTCGAAACCGGCGCGCTCGCGGATGCGTGCGGTGGCGGTGTAGCCGTCCATCACCGGCATCTGGATGTCCATCAGGATCAGGGCGAAGTCCTGCGACGCCGCGGCGGCGACCGCTTCGGCGCCGTTCTCCACGGTGGTGAGATCCGCATTGACCTGGCTGAGGATCAGCTCGACCACCTTGCGGTTCGCCGGGTGATCCTCGGCCACGAGAATGGAGGCGCGTTCCGGCGCCGCCGAGATGTCGGTCGCCTGCGCGACCGTCGCCGGAGAGTCGAGCCGCTTGCGCTCGGCCTGG
>CANFXR010000133.1 GCA_947451035.1 Burkholderiales bacterium | reverse complement strand
TCACCTGGCGCATCGCCAGGGTTGTGCAAAGGCACTCTGTTCGCACGCTTCTCTCAGAGTGTCTGCTCGCCGCCCCGTCTCGTCACGCGGGGCGCGTGCCAGCGAAGGGGCGACGCGCAGACACTCTGCGCGAAGCATCCGTTTCCCCGATGTCAAAGTCTTCAGGAAACCTGACGACTTTCAAGTGATGTGCGGGGGAGGCCCCCTTTCATGAGCCGCTTGCGCATGGGCCGCGAGACGCCCGATGCCCGGGCTGCCACCGTCAAGCAGCTGCTCGAGGCGTTTGCCGCGGGTGAGCTTGAGATCAAGGCCGCCTTGGCCGGGCCCGACCCGTGGGCCGCTGATTACGGCGTGCGGACCCTGAGCGTGCTTGATGTGGCCGCACGCGAGCTCAGGCATGCCGTGGCCCGGGCGCTGCCCGATCTGAGCGACATCGCCCGGCTGCAGCAGGCGTGGTCGGTCGCTACTTCCAAGCCGGCGTGGGCTGGTTTGCTTTACCGCGTGGCCGTGCCGCTGGGTGCTGCGCCGTCGCCTCTGGTCGATGAGGCTAGGCGCTTGCGTGCCATCAGCCAGCGCCGCTGGACCGAGGGCTATCGCAAGCCCGAAGGTCATGAGCTGGCCACAGCCGGCTTGCTGATGTGCGACGACCCGGCCGCGCTGCCGGTGCCCAACCTGGGTTACGCGGTGCGGCTCAAGGGCGGTACGCGGCTGCGCTTTCGGCTGGCGTGGCACTGCCTGAATGGCGCACCGCTGCCCGATCTGATCAAGATCGCCGCGTTCAAGCAGCCCTCAGCCAGCGACTACCAGCGCCGCATCGAGTTCACCCGCATGCTCAGGGGCAGTGCGGCGGCGGGGCGCAAGTTGCGCGCGCTGCGCGAGGTTGAATTAGCGCTGCTCGGCTCGCGCGAGCAGGCATTCTTGTTGAGCCTGCCGGCGCTGTGGCCCGACATGCTGGTGGCCAGCTTGCACCGCCGCGCCAATCTAGCTGCGCACACACAAACGCTGGCTACCGAGCGCGATCGGCTCAAGGCCTTGTTTGCCGGGCTGACGCAGGCGCTGCGCGATCGGCGTCTGGGCGAGATCGACGGCATGCTGGCCCAGGTGGGCGGCTGCCCGGTCGATCAACTGATTGAGACACCCATCGTCGCCGCGCTGGCGCGCCACATCGTGCACGGCGATCCGCTCAACCTCGATCACGACCTCAGGCACCCCGCCTTGAAGGATGAATTCGGCGTGTGGGTGCCCATGTCAGCCGCCGCCCATGCGCGGTTGTCCGACTGGCGCGGCAGTGCCTTGCCGGCCTGGTGGGCGATGAGCCCGGTCGAGGTGGCTCAGCACATTGCCGCCGGCACCATCGATGTGGGCAAGCGCGGCGATGGCATTCCTGCGCAAGACCTTTACGCGCTCAGTCGCGGCTGGGGTGTGGCCGAGCAGGTCGCCATCGTGCGAAGTGGCCGCGGGCACATCCTGCGACCGGATTGCGACGGCTGGCGGCTGCTTCCCCTGGCCGATCTGGCCGGTGCCGTGGCGGGGCTGGCCCAGCACGGCTGGCCGCTGGTGGCCAATCAGTTGTCCAGGCTCAAGGACGCCCGACCCTGGCTTGAGGTGATGGCAGCCCCCGCCCCCGGTGCCGACGCTGTTGCGCTGCGCACCCTGGCCGAGACCGCCATCGACATGGCCAGCGTCAAGGGATGGACGCGCAGCTGGGGCCAGTGGGTGGCAAGCAGCATCGGCACGCCCGCGTGGCTCGCCGTGCGTGAGGTCGCCATGGATCGCACCCGCGTGCTGCTTGATGCCGTGGCCCTGTTCAACGACAAGCGCAAGCCGGTGGCGCCGGTGGCGTTTCGCACAGCGGTGGTGGATGCGCTGCACCTTGACGGGCAACTGCCGCGCGAGCCGCTCGACATCGTCTTGCGCTGGCTTGAAGTCGACCCCGGCGTGATCGACGTGCTGGCGCGCCGCGGGCCGTTGGGCTTGCTCGAGCGGCTGGCCGTGCACAAAGAAACCCCCGTGCCCGTGCTCGAGCGGCTGATGACCCTCGCCCCCGTGACGGTGCGGCCCATTGCCTGGCGGCAGCGGCTGCGCAAGGTTGACACGGCGCGTGAGCTGCTCGACTTCACACGCGATCTGCCGCCCAACCCGGGGCACCTGCCCTGGAGCCGCAAGTGGTTCGAGCTGCCCGGTGCCGAGCTGCACACCGCACTGGTGATGGCCGCACGGCGCAACGGCTGGCGGCTGCGCGCGCTGCGCATTCACCTGGTCACGCAACTGGGCGCTGAGCCCGGCGAGGCCGGATTCAAGCAGGCCGTAGCCGATGCCAGCGCCATGCTGCGACCCGCCGCGCCGCGCGAGGCGGCCATGCTCGAGCTGGTGGGCGTGCTCGGTGCCGATCTGGCAGCTTCGCTGATGCGCGTGTTTGCCATCGCCGATCGCCAAGCCGCGCCCGGCCACAAGCTCAACGGCGCCTACAAGCGCCACCTGCTGCCCAAGAAGAGCGGTGGCAACCGGGTGATCTCTGCGCCCGTGCTGCCGCTCAAGCGGGTGCAGCGCGCCGTGCTCGACACGCTGCTCACCCCACTGGGCAGCCACGACTGCGCCTACGGCTTCGTGCCCGGGCGCTCCATCGCCCACAACGCGGCGGTGCATGTGGGGCAACTGGTGGTGGTCAACGCTGACGTGAGCAACTGCTTTCCCAGCGTGAAGTGGCCGCTGGTGCTGGCCGCCTTGCGCCGCGGGCTGGGCGATCGGCTGTCGAGCACCGCCATTTCGATGCTGTGCGATGTGTGTACCGCCGACGGCGGTCTGCCCATCGGTGCACCCACCAGCCCGGCGCTGCTCAACCGCGTGCTGATCAAGACCGACGAGGTGCTGCTGCAAGCCGCCCAGAAGCGCGGGCTCAACTACACCCGCTATGCCGACGACCTGACGTTTTCGGGGGATGCGGGTGCGGTGCAGATGCTGGGCATCGCGCGGCGCACGCTGGAACAGATCGGCCTGCAGCTTGACCCCAAGAAGACCAACATCTTCCGGCGCGGACGGCGGCAGATGGTCACGGGCCTGGCCGTCAACGACCAGGTGAGCGTGCCGCGCAACATCCGGCGGCGGCTGCGTGCAGCCGTGCACATGGCGGTGCAGCACGGCACGTCGCACTGGCACGGCCAGGAGCAAAGCCTGCTGGCGCTCAAGGGCCGCATCAGCTTCGTGAAGATGGTGCACAGGGCAGAAGGCGCGCAGCTGATGGCGCGCCTGTCGTGCGACCACATAGAGGCCGAGATGTCCACCGGGCCGGCTGGTGAGGCGACGGCTGAAGAGCAAGCCCAGGGCGGCGAAAGCGATGAAGCCTGAAGTGAAGCCCGAATACACACCCCACATCGAGCAAGGCGACGGCTCGCGCATGAGCGCGCTGGCCGATGGTCAGGCGCATCTGGTGCTCACCAGTCCGCCGTACTTTGCGCTGGCTATGGAAGAGCAGCTCAACGCCGGGCTCGAACCCGGTGCCAACCTGGATGCGCTGGAAGCCCACACCATCGCCTTCGCCTGGGGCTTGCGAGCCGTGTGGGCCGAATGCACACGCGTGCTGGCGCCCGACGCGCGGCTGGTGGTGCAGGTGCGTGATGTGCGGCTGCGCGAGCGGCTGGTCGCGGTGGAATGCGTGCACCGCCAGATGCTGGGCAGCCTGGGCTGGCACCTGCTGGCGCGTCATGCGTGGCGCCCGGTGCATGCCACGCTGGGGCGCAGGCGTATGGCCGCGGCGCTGGCCGCCCGCTCGGGCCCGGTGCCTTTTGATGCCGAGGTGTTCATGGTGTTCGCACGCCATGGCGCAGCCTTGCGAGGGGCGCCCAGCGCCGAAGACACCGGGCTGCTCAGCGCTGACACCATGGTCACGCCCATCGGGCGGCTCGCACACCGGCATCGTTTTCAGGCACCGCTGCCGGTGTTGGCGGCCTTTGTGCGCATGGCCACGAAGCCGGGCGACTGGGTGATCGATCCGTTTGCCGGCGGCGGCTCCACGCTAAAGGTTGCCAGCGATCTGGGGCGTCGCGCCTGGGGCTGCGATGTGGACGTGACTGCGGTCACGCAGGCGAGGGTGAATCTGGGGTTGCAGGTGGCAGATGACTCAGGCTCACGCTATGAGCCAGCCGCCGGGGATGATGACTGAATGGTCACGCCACGCCCGCCCGCCGCCAAACCCGTCGCCCGTGCGCGCTTGCCTGCACATGTAGCCGGGGTGCGCGCCCATGTGCCGCTGCCGGCCACGGTGGCTTACACCATCTTGCTCATGGGCGAGAGCACCGGCCTGAGCGCGGAGGTGCTCGGCGCCCTGAGGCAAGCGCTGCTGGGCGCGCAGGTCAACGCCCTGGGCGAGCGGCTGCGCAAGATGGCGGCCAGCGGCATGCCCGAGGCCATCGTGCCTTTTCATCGAGATCCGATCGACGTGGCCTTTGCTTCGCTGATGGCCGGTGAGCTGTACCAGTTCAGATTTCAGGGTGACGGCGTGCACGTTGAAGCCGGCTACTTCGAAGTCTCGCGCACCGACATGCGCTACATGGACGTGGTGGGCGATGCCAATTCCCTGCTCGGCACGAGGACGGCCGTCGACAAGTTCATTCTCGATCGCCGATCCGTTTCTCACATGTTCAAGGACCACGAACCGTCAGATGGGTTCCATCTTGAGGCGCCGCAAGACGGCGATCACCTCATGCATTTCACCGGGCCGCGGCTCATGGGGTGGCGGCATGGAAAGCTGGAGGTTCAAGCCACGCTGCTTCAGGCGGGTCCGTCACGCGGGCGCGACACCGAACGTGCCCACATCACGCAAAACCGCATGGGCCAGCTGAGCTTCCATGGCAATGAAAGTTGTCTGCTTCTGGATGAGCCGCGCGTCGAGCGCTTGATGGAGTTGCAGGCGGCGTCGGTCGAGCGATCGAAGGGCTGGGGCAGTTGGCTGATGCTCGAGCACAGCACCTTTCGGTTTCTGGGCCCCTTGCCCGACCTGACCGAACCCGGTGCGAAGCAGGCCGGTTGGTGGTGCCCCGACTCTCACTTCTGCTCGCGCATGGAGGCGACTTCCGGCCCCTCGGTGATGCTGAGCTTCGAGCACGCCGTGGCCGTGCTGAGCCATGTGCCGTGGGCTGCCATCAACGATCCCGTCCAGTGGCTCGAGGTGGCCCTGGCTGCACTTCCCTTGCGACCCCAACGCCGATACAAATGAAACCCACACGACTGAAGACCGTTCTCGAATCGCTGCTCAACCAGCGCTGGCCCGCTTTCATCTGGGGGCCGCCGGGCATTGGCAAGAGC
>CANFXR010000132.1 GCA_947451035.1 Burkholderiales bacterium | reverse complement strand
GTGGTGCGCACCACCACCGCGCCGGCCAGCACGCCCAGCGTCTGCCCCGACAGGTAGGGCGAAAACGTCCACACGCCGTCCTGCGCCCCGAGCGCGAGGCGCAGGTTGCGCAGGCCGAGCGCCTGCGTGCTGACCTCGTCGGTCACCGTCAGGTCGCCGCTGCTGCGTTCGATCACGATGTCGGCGGCCAGCCGGCCTTCGCTGTGCACGTCGATGTGTCCGCCCACGGCCAGATCGCCGCCCCAGCCGAAGTTCGGTTGCAGTCGCGCCAGCACGGTGGCGATGGGCAGCGGATCGACGCTGATGTGCACATCGACCCGGCCCGGCGCGGCGCCTGGGCCGGTGCCGCCGGCCTGCCAGCTCAGTTGGCTCCAGCGCAGCGTGGTGCCCAGCACCTCGGCGCGTCCGGGCACCACGTCAAGCCGGGCAGGAGCGCCCGACCAGCCGGCTTCAAGTTGCACGTCGTGCGCGGCCAGCCACGGCGAGACCTCGGCGCCACCCACCCCGAGCTGCAGCCGCGTGAGGCTGCCGCGCCAGCCGGCCCACGGCTCGCCGCCGCGCCGGGTCAGCCCGCCTTGCGCCTGCATCAGCACCCCGCTGTCGGGCTGCCGGGCGATGGCCGGCTGCAGCGCCTCGGTCCACGCGGGCGGCTGGGCCAGCAAGCGGGCACGCAGTTCGATGTGGTGATCGGCGGTGGTGCCCGTGATGCCGAGGCTGGCCGAGTCGAGCGTCGGCTCGGGCAAGGCCGGCGCGCCCGCTGACGGCCGCGAGGCGGTGGATGGCAGCAGCTTCACGTGCGACACGCTGGCCGCGATGTCGATGAGCGCGTCGTCGGCCGTGCCGGCACGCCAGCGAAGTCGGGTCTGCGCAACCGTCGCCTGGTCGATGCGCAGCGCGTTCGCCTGTGCCTCGCCTTGCAGCGTGAGGTCGGGCCAGCGGCCGTCGATGCGGGTCGTTGCGCTGAGCGAGCCGCCCAGCACGGCCGCTGGCGCACCGGGCTCGGCGGCCGGCCGCAGCAGCCGCCACACCGGCGTGAGCGCCGCCAGCGCCGGGGCGTCCACGCTCACGTCCCAGTGGTCGTTGCGGCCGGCCGCGGCCTCGGTGGCCAGGCGGCCCTGACCTTGCAGGCGGTTGCCGGCCACGCTGAGGTCGACGTCGGCTTCGAGCTCACGGGCATCGGCGCGCTTGAGCCGTCCGCGGCCTTCGAGCGGCACGCCGGCCAGCACGCTGCGCGCCAGCGTGATCTGCGCGTTGCCTTGCAGCGCCGAAGCCGCCGCACCGGCCGGCAGCCGCAGGTCGAAATCGGTGCTGGCGTTGAGCCGGGTGCTGCCACGCAGCCAGGGCGCGTCCTCGGGCGCGGGCCACCACACGCGCGGATCGAATTCGACCAGCGCGCCGCGGCCCTTGACCTGCCAGGCCGCGGTGCCGCCGGCGCGATCGGCCACCCCGGCCAGCGTGGCGCTCGCGCCTTGCGCCAGCGCTTGCGCGTGGCGCAGCTCGATGTGCTGCGCCGACACGCTGGCATCGAGCTGCAACTGCACCGCCTGGCCGGCGGTCTTCACGCGCTTTTGGCCGACCGCCGCCGACAGCACGCCCTTCAGATCGAGCTTCACATCGAACTGCGGCACGCTGTTGGCCGGCGCGTCACCCAGCGGGTGATGGGCCACGACGGACAGCGGCCCGTCGAGCCGCATCTCGGGCGCGCGGGCATCGAGTTGCGCGGGTTGCAGACCGTTCAAGGACAGCTCGAGCGTCGAGCGCAGCGCGTTCCACACCCCGGCCCCGGCGATGCGCCCGGCAGGCTGCTCGCGGCTGCCGAGTTCGGCGTCGAGGTGCCCGAGCTCGAGCGTGCTGCGGTCGCCGGCGCGGCTGACCACGTCGGCCTTCAGCGAGCGCAGCGGCAGCCGTCCATCGCTCCAGCGGCCGGCCGCGTCGTTGGTCAGCTCGATGCGCGCGGCGACGGGCTGGTCCAGCGCCTGGCTTTGCACCGTGAGCTCACCGCTCAGCGACGTGACGGGCGCCAGCCGGTGCAGCACCGACACATCGAACGCCTGCGTGCGCAGTTGCAGCGCTGCCAGCGGCCAGTCGGCGAACGGGCGCAAGCCGGCTTGCGCTTCGAGCGACTGCGCGGCACGCGTGCTGCTGGCGGCGGATTGCACCGTGGCGTGCAGTGCCGGGCCGGCCAGCGGGCCATCGAGTGTCAAATGGGCTTGCCAGACTGACAGGTCGATGGCGGCGCTCGCTTCGGGGGAGGTCGCGCCGCTGGCGGCCACCGGGTCGGCCTTGGCCGCTTGCGGTGGTGCCTGCTGCGACAGCTCGATGCGCGCTTGCAGCGCCATCGCCCCGCGGACGTCGATGTGCGCCGTGCCACTCGCTTGCAGTTGCTGCCAGCCCAGCTGCAGGTCGTCCACGCGGTGCTGCCGGCCGAACGCCGCACCGAGCTGCAAGCGCGCATGCACACCGCGCAGCAGTTCGTCGCCCAGGGCCGACGCATGCAGCGCGCCGATGCGCAGGTCGTCGACATCGAGTTGCAGCGGCAAGGCCAGATCGGCAGGCGGCTTCATCGGACCGGGGGTGGGCGCGATCAGCACGTCCACGCGCGCGGCGTGCAGTTCGGCAAACCGCAGGTGCGCCCACAGCGCGGGCACGTCGCTCGGGCGCACGGCGAGCCCGCGCCAGCTCAGATCGGCGATCACCACGCGGTCGCCTTCGCCCGCGTTGCCCGACAGGTTGATCTGCACGCGCTGTGCGCTGAAGTCGCCCAGCAGCGCGCCGCGCGGCGCCGTGACCTGCAGCCACGGCAGCACGCCGGTCAGCCGCGTCAGCAGCCAGGCGCTGCCGGCCTCGCTGCCCACGGCCCACCACGCCGTGCCGATGAGCGCGCCCGCCGCCAGCAGCAACACGCCGCTCAGGCTGGCAAACGCCAGCCGCCAGCGAGCGCGGCGGCGCGGCACGGGCGCCGGCGCCTCGCGGGGCAGCTCGGCCTCAGGCGTCGGCAGGGAATCGTGGGTGCTCAAAACGCGATCCCCACGCTCAGGTGCATGCGCCAGGCGTGCACGTCATCGCCATAGGCCATGTCCACGCGCAGCGGGCCCACCGGGCTGCGCCAGCGCAGGCCCAGACCGTAGCCCAGCACCGGGTGCAGGTGTTGCCAGCTGTCGGCGGCGTTGCCCGCATCGACGAAGGCGGCCCACCACAGCGACGGGCGCTGCGCCGAGATCGGTCGGGCCACTTCAGCGCTGCCGCTCAGCAGCACGCGACCGCTGAGCAGGGCGCCGTCCGACCTGGGGCCCAGCGATCGGTAGGCATAGCCGCGCACCGAGTCGTCGCCGCCGGCGCGAAACAGCAGCGTGTCGGGGATGCCCACGTCGCGCCGGGTGATCACCTGACCGGCCTCGACGCGGGCGGTGCCGTACCAGGCCGCGCCGAGCGGGCGGTACAGCGTGTAGCGCCCGTACAGGCGGGCGAACGGGCCGTCGTGGTCGGTGCCGGTCGTGTCCTTGCGGCTGAGCGCGTAGCCCACGGCGGTCTGCGTTGACAGCGTCTGGCCGTCGGTGGGCAGCAGCACGCTGTCGAGGTCGCGGTAGATCCAGTGGTAGTTGCCCGACAGCGCGTCGTTGTTGGAGGTGATGGTGCCCAGGTTCGACGCGGTGTCGAGCTTCGAGTGCGTGAGCTCGGCGAAGGTCAGCCGCTCGATGCGTGTCGTGTCCTGGGAGCGGCCGATGCGCAGCGAGGCCGAGCTGCGCACCTCACTGACGGCTTCGAGCCGCTCCAGGTGGCCGGCGATCAGGTTGCGGTACAGGCCCTCGAGCGGGTACGAAGTCAGCTCGCCCGACCACGACGTGAGCTTGGAGCCCAGCTCGAGCTTGTTCTTGGCGATCCAGTCCCAGCCGAACGGCTGGCGGTGGATGTGCTCGGCGGTCAGGCGCGGCCCGGTGTTGGCGCTCAAGCCCGCGCCGAAGGTGGCTTGCTGCAGCGTCAGCTCGCGCACCCGCACATCCACCGGTGCGGCCTGCGCGGTGGCGGGGGCGGTGTCGAGCACCACCGAGGCGCCCTCGAACAGCCCCGCCTTTTGCAGCCGGTCCTGGAAGTCGAGCAGGTCGGCTTCGCGGTAGGGCGTGCCGGGCTTGAGCGTCCACAGGTGGTTGACCGTGCTGGCGCCATAGTGCTGGAGCCCGTCGATGTCGAGCGAGCCCAGCCGGTACAGCGGGCCGCTGTCGGCGCTCAACGCCAGCGCCACGCTGTGGGTGGCTTCGTCGACGCTCGCCGATGTCGCCCCCCAGGTGGCCGCGGGATAGCCGTCGGCGCGCAGCTTGGCCAGGGCGGCGTTTTTCGCGCTGCTCCAGTCGGATTGCCGAAACGTCCACTCGGGCGGCAGCTGCCACTCGTTGCGCAC
Source organism: Burkholderiales bacterium (assembly GCA_947451035.1). Taxonomy (GTDB): domain Bacteria; phylum Pseudomonadota; class Gammaproteobacteria; order Burkholderiales; family Burkholderiaceae_C; genus PBB1. Next base: position 966 of record CANFXR010000132.1, on the reverse strand, counting down.
CTGCGCGAGCAGCACCCGCGCGTCGAGATCGCCCGCCTCGGCGGCGTCTCGCAGCGCGCCGGTGGCCTGCAACTCGAAGCGCTCCACCACCGCCTGCGGCCCGGGTTCGACCTGCAGCCGCAGCTGCGGCACCTGATGCCGGTGCTGGTGTGAGCGGGCGTGCGCTGGCGCGCTGGCTGGCGCAGCGGAGGGACTGGCATCGGCCGGCGGCGCATCGCCATCGACCGTGACCGATCCCACCCGCGCGACCTTCACCTCGGGCGTGAAGTAGCCCTCGGTTTCCAGCAGCGAGCGCACCTGGGCCGGCGCGGCGGCCATCAGGCGGTCGATCTCGGCGTGCGTGATCTCGTCGCCCGCGGGCGCGTTCTGGTAACGAGACAGGTCAAGGTAGGTGCCCAGCAGCGCGCGCAGATCACGCGGTGCGTCGATCTCGAGCCGGTACACCGGCTCGGTGGGCGTGACGGCGGCCGCAGGCCCGGTGTCCGCCTTGGCGAACAGCGCCGACACGCTGGCGCAGCCGCCCAGACACAGCAGTGCGGCTGCGCTGCCGGCGGCCAGGGTGGTGCGCCATGGGTTCATGCGCTCAAGGTTCGCATGGCCGCGTCGAGTCCGGGCAGCGTCAACGCAAACATGCGTTGATTCATCAGCCGCTGGATCAGCCCCACGCTTTGCCGGTAGCCCCACAACTCGGCGGGCTCGGGGTTGATCCACACGCACTTGGGAAACGCCTCGGTCAGCCGCTGCAGCCACACCGCGCCGGTTTCCTCGTTGTGGAACTCGACGCTGCCGCCGCTTTGCAAAATCTCGTGCGGGCTCATCGTGGCGTCGCCCACGAAGATCAGCTTGTAGTCGCGGTTGTACTTGTGCAGCACGTCCCAGGTGGAGAACTTCTCGGCGTAGCGGCGCTGGTTGTGCTTCCACAGCTGGTCGTAGACGCAGTTGTGGAAGTAGAAGAACTCGAGGTGC
>CANFXR010000131.1 GCA_947451035.1 Burkholderiales bacterium | reverse complement strand
TTGTCGACACATGGTCATCAGATCGAAAACATCATGGCCGTGAGCACGAAATCGAGTGCCAGCACCGCCAGAGACGACACCACGACCGTGCGCGTGGTGGCTTGAGAAACGCCCTCGGGCGTCGGCTTGCAGGTGTAGCCCTGCCACAGAGAAACGAAGGTCACGGTCAGGCCGAACACGACGCTCTTGATCACGCCGTTGCCCACGTCCGACCAGGCGCTCACCCCGCCTTGCATCTGCGACCAGAACGCTCCGCCGTCGATGCCGATCAACGGCACCGCCACCAGCCAGCCTCCGAGCACGCCCACGGCGCTGAACACGCCGGCGAGCAGCGGCATCGAGATCAGGCCCGCCACGAAGCGTGGCGCGAGCACCCGTTGCACGGGATCGACGGCCATCATCTCCATCGCATCGAGTTGTTCGCCGGCCTTCATGAGGCCGATTTCAGCCGTCAGCGACGTGCCCGCCCGCCCGGCGAACAGCAAGGCCGAAACGACCGGCCCGAGCTCGCGCACCAGCGACAGCGCCACCAGCAAACCCACCGCCTCGGCCGACCCGTAGCGCTGCAGCGTGTAGTAGCCCTGCAAGGCCAGCACGAAACCGACGAACAGGCCCGACACGCCGATGATCGACAGCGATCGGTTGCCCACGAAGAAGGTCTGCTCGACCACCAGCGAGAAGCGCCGCAGCGCCGCCGGGATCAGCGCCAACAGGCGCACCAGCAGCCGCGCGGCCATGCCGAGGACCGTCAGCTTGGTCAGCACAAGACGCCCGACCCACGCCGGATTGAGCCAGTTCATGCCCGCCCCTCCGCGCCGAAGTCTTCAGCCACCGACACCGCGGGGTAATGGAACTGCACCGGCCCGTCGGGCGATGCGGTGAAGAACTGGTGCACCAGCGGATCGGCGCTGGCGCGGATCTGCTCGGGTGTGCCCTGCGCCGCCACGCGTCCGTTGGCGAGAAACACGATGTAGTCGGCAATCGCGAAGGTCTCTTCGACATCGTGCGAGACCACCACGCTGGTGACACCGAGCGCGTGGTTGAGGTCGCGGATCAGTCGAGACGCGCTGCCCAGCGAGATCGGATCGAGTCCGGCAAAGGGCTCGTCGTACATGATCAGGTCGGGGTCGAGCACGATCGCGCGGGCCAGCGCCACGCGACGCGCCATGCCGCCAGACACTTCGGAAGGCATCAGGTGGCGCGCGCCACGCAAGCCCACGGCGTCGAGCTTCATCAGCACCATGTCACGGATCATCGATTCGCCGAGATTCGTGTGTTCGCGCAGCGGAAAGGCCACGTTGTCGAACACCGACAAGTCGGTGAACAGCGCGCCGAACTGGAACAGCATGCCCATGCGCCGGCGCATGGCGTAAAGCCCCTGGCGGTCGAGCCCGGCGAGGTCGATGCCATCGAACAGCACCTGCCCGCTCAGAGGCGACAACTGGCGCCCGATCAGACGCAGCAGCGTGGTCTTGCCACCACCCGAGGTGCCCATCACGCCGATGACCTTGCCGCGCGGCAGGCTGATGTCGACATCCTTGAGGATGGTGCGATCGCCATAGCCGCAGGTGACCCCGCGCATTTCAATCAGTGCTTCGGGGTGGGGGGATGGGTGTTGTGGTTGCTGACTCATGGGCCGTGGCCGCCGGCGGGAACTGCTCGCGATGGCGGCGTTGGATCATAGGCGAACGCACTCGGGCGACGCCCCATGCCCATCTGGCGCACCGGTCCTGCAACAACAAGGGGCGCGGCCGGGGGCACCCCGGCCGCCTCGGCCTCAGCGAGGCAGATCGCTGCGGCCCATCAGGTGCAAGTCGATGGCGCGTGCGGCCTGACGGCCCTCGCGGATCGCCCACACCACCAGCGACTGGCCGCGGCGCACATCGCCCGCGGCGAACACCTGCGGCACGTTGGTGGCGTAGCCGGCGGCTTCGTCGGTGCCAGCACGCGCGTTGCCGCGCTGGTCCTTGTCGATGCCGAACGCATCGAGCATGCCGGCCACCGGGCTGGTGAAGCCCATGGCCAGCAGCACCAGATCGGCGGGCAGGATCTGTTCGCTGCCGGCCACCTCGACCATCTTGCCGCCACGCCACTCGACACGCACCGTGCGCACCGCCTTGACCTTGCCCTTGGCCTTGCCTTCGCCGCCGATGAATTCCTTGGTGGCGATGGCGAACTCGCGTTCGCAGCCCTCTTCGTGGCTCGACGAGGTGCGCAGCTTGGTCGGCCAGTACGGCCACACCAGCGGCTTGTCCTCGTGCTCGGGAGGCATGGGCATCAGCTCGAACTGGGTCACGCTGGCCGCGCCGTGGCGGTTGCTGGTGCCCACGCAGTCGCTGCCGGTGTCCCCGCCGCCGATCACGACCACATGCTTGCCGTCGGCACGCAACTGGCCCTTGACCTTGTCGCCGGCGTTGACCTTGTTTTGCAGCGGCAGGAATTCCATGGCGAAGTGAACGCCCTCGAGGTCGCGCCCCGGCACCGGCAGATCGCGCGACAGCTCGGCGCCACCGGCGAGCAGCACCACATCGAACTGCGACTTGAGCTGCGCCGGGGTGATGACCTCGGTGGCCCAGTTGATCACCTTGGTGGATTCGGGGATCACGCCCACCAGCACGCCGGTGCGGAAGCTCACGCCTTCAGCACGCATCTGATCGACACGCCGGTCGATGTGCAGCTTTTCCATCTTGAAGTCGGGAATGCCGTAGCGCAGCAGCCCGCCGACGCGGTCGTTCTTTTCGAACACCGTGACGTCGTGGCCCACGCGCGCCAGCTGTTGCGCGGCGGCCAGGCCTGCCGGGCCGGAGCCGACGATGGCCACGGTCTTGCCGGTCTTGACCTTGGGCACACGCGGCACCACCCAGCCTTCGGCCCAGGCGCGATCGATGATCGCGTGCTCGATGCTCTTGATGCCCACCGCATCGTCGTTGACGTTGAGCGTGCAGGCCGCCTCGCAAGGCGCCGGGCAGATGCGGCCGGTGAACTCGGGAAAGTTGTTGGTCGAGTGCAGCACGTCGATCGCGTTCTTCCAGTCGCCGCGAAACACCAGCTCGTTGAAGTCCGGAATGATGTTGTTGACCGGGCAGCCGCTGTTGCAAAACGGCGTGCCGCAGTCCATGCAGCGTGCGCTCTGGATCTTGGCCTCATCGTCCTTCAGGCCGATCACAAATTCCTTGTGGCTCTTGAGGCGCAACTCGATGGGCTGGTAGCCCTCTTCAAGGCGCTCGAACTCCATGAACCCGGTGATTTTTCCCATGATGAATTTGCTTCCTGCTGATTCGCTGATGGATGAGGTCGGTGCTGCGTGGTGGGCGCTTTAGGCCGTCACTTCGCCGCGGGCGCCTTGGTCTTGCCGGCCTTGCTGAGCTTGGCCGGGACGGGCGCCGCATGAAGCGCCACCGCAGCCGATGCCGAGGCAGCCGCCTTGGCCGCCATCTCGCCGAGCGCGCGCTTGTACTCGTTGGGGAAGACCTTCACGAACTTGGCACGCGACACATCCCACTGGTCGAGCAGGTGGCGCGCTTGCAGCGAGCCGGTCCACTTGTGGTGGTCCTCGATCAGGCGCTTGAGGATCGCGTCATCGGTTTGCCCCTTGTGCCAGGTCGCCTTGTTGCCGGTGGCGATCTGCTCGGCCGGCGGCAGCACACGCTCGAGGCTCACCATCGACGTGTTGCAGCGCGAGGCGAACTGCCCCAGCGGGTCGTACACGTAAGCCATGCCGCCGCTCATGCCCGCAGCGAAGTTGCGACCGGTTTCACCCAGCACGACCACGGTGCCGCCGGTCATGTACTCGCAACCGTGATCGCCGGTGCCTTCAACCACCGCCGTGGCGCCCGACAGGCGCACCGCAAAGCGCTCGCCGGCCACGCCGCGGAAGAACGCCTCGCCACTGGTCGCGCCGTAAAGCACCGTGTTGCCCACGATGATGTTTTGCGTGGCATCACCGCGGAACTCGAGGCTCGGACGGATCGCGATGCGCCCGCCGCTCATGCCCTTGCCGGTGTAGTCGTTGGCATCACCGATCAGATAGAACGTGATGCCCTGGGCCAGAAACGCGCCGAAGCTCTGGCCGCCGGTGCCTTCCATCTGGATGAAGATGGTCTGGTCGGGCAGGCCCTGCGGATGCCGCCGGACCAGTTCGCCCGACAGCATCGCGCCCACGGTGCGGTTGACGTTGCGCACGGCGTGCATGAACTGCACTTTTTCGCCGCGCTCTAGCGCGGGCTTGCACTTTTCGATCAGTGCCACGTCGAGAGCATGGGCCAGTCCATGCTCTTGCTCTTCGACCTGGCGACGCGGCACCTCGGCCGGCGCGGCCGGCAGATGGAAGATGCGCGAGAAGTCCAGCCCCTTGGCCTTCCAGTGGTCGAGCCCCTTGCGCGTGTCGAGCAGATCGGCGCGGCCGATCAGGTCGTCGAACTTGCGCACGCCCAGCTGGGCCATGATCTGCCGCGCTTCTTCGGCGACGAAGAAGAAGTAGTTCACCACGTGCTCGGGCTTGCCCTGGAACTTGGCGCGCAGCGTCGGGTCCTGCGTGGCCACACCCACCGGGCAGGTGTTGAGGTGGCACTTGCGCATCATGATGCAGCCCTCGACCACCAGCGGCGCGGTGGCAAAGCCGAACTCATCGGCACCGAGCAGGCCGCCGATGACCACGTCGCGGCCGGTCTTCATCTGGCCGTCGGTCTGCACGCGGATGCGGCTGCGCAGCCGGTTGAGCACCAGCGTTTGCTGGGTCTCGGCGAGGCCCAGCTCCCACGGCGATCCGGCGTGCTTGATCGAGCTCCAGGGCGATGCGCCCGTGCCGCCATCGTGGCCGGCAATCACCACGTGGTCGGCCTTGGCCTTGGCCACGCCGGCGGCGATCGTGCCCACGCCGACTTCGCTGACCAGCTTGACGCTGATGCTGGCGCGCTGGTTCACGTTCTTCAGATCGTGGATCAGCTGCGCCAGATCCTCGATCGAATAGATGTCGTGGTGCGGTGGCGGCGAGATCAACCCGACGCCAGGCACCGAGTAGCGCAGAAAGCCGATGTAATCGCTGACCTTGCCGCCCGGAAGCTGTCCGCCCTCACCGGGCTTGGCACCTTGCGCCATCTTGATCTGGATCTGATCGGCGCTGCTGAGGTACTCGGTGGTCACGCCAAAGCGGCCCGAGGCCACCTGCTTGATCTTGCTGCGCAGCGAGTCGCCGGCCTGCATCTCGTAGTCGGTCACCACGACCTGGTTGCCCACCACGTCGCTGACCTTGGTGCCGGCGGTGATCGGGATGCCCTTGAGTTCGTTGCGGTAGCGCGCCGGATCCTCGCCGCCTTCGCCGGTGTTGCTCTTGCCGCCGATGCGGTTCATCGCGATGGCCAGCGTGCTGTGCGCCTCGGTCGAAAT
>CANFXR010000130.1 GCA_947451035.1 Burkholderiales bacterium | reverse complement strand
CGCGCTCGAAGAAGCCGGCGTGCACGCGGCGTGCCTCAACTCGAGCCTGAGCTCCGAGGAAGCGCAGCGCATCGAGCGCGAGATGATGGGCGGGCGGCTGGTGCTGCTGTACGCCGCGCCCGAGCGCATCACCACGCCGCGCTTTCTGGCGCAGCTCGATTCGCTCGACGAGCGCGGGCTGCTCAGCCTGTTCGCGATCGACGAAGCCCACTGCGTGAGTCAGTGGGGCCACGACTTCCGCGAGGATTACCTCTCGCTCAACGTGCTGCACGAGCGCTACCCCGGCGTGCCGCGCATCGCGCTGACCGCCACCGCCGACGAGCTCACGCGCGCCGACATCATCGAGCGGCTGCAGCTGCAAGACGCACGCATCTTCATCAGCAGCTTCGACCGGCCCAACATCCGCTACGCCATCGTCGAAAAGGACAACGCGCGCGCGCAGCTGCTGCGCTTCATCAACGACGAGCACGAGGGCGACGCCGGCATCGTCTACTGCCAGTCGCGCAAGAAGGTCGACGAGACCGCCGCGTGGCTGGTCAGCGTGGGCATCAGCGCGCTGCCGTACCACGCGGGCCTCGACGCCAACGTGCGTCGCCACCACCAGGACCGTTTCCTGCGCGAGGACGGACTGGTGATGGTGGCGACGATTGCCTTCGGCATGGGCATCGACAAGCCCGATGTGCGCTTCGTGGCGCACCTGGACCTGCCCAAGAACATCGAGAGCTACTACCAGGAGACCGGCCGCGCCGGGCGCGACGGCCTGCCCGCCGACGCCTGGATGACCTACGGTCTGGCCGATGTGGTCAACCAGCGCCGCATGATCGACGAGAGCCCGGCCGGCGAGGACTTCAAGCGCGGCCAGGTCGGCAAGCTCGAAGCGCTGCTCGCGCTGGCCGAGGCGCACGACTGCCGGCGCATCCGCTTGCTGACCTACTTCGGCGAGGTCCAGGACACCACCGACGGCGCGCAGGCGCGCTACCGCTGCGGCAACTGCGACAACTGCATCAACCCGCCGGCCACCTGGAACGCCACCGAAGCCGCGCGCAAGGCGCTCAGCTGCATCTACCGCTTCCACCAGAACGGTGGCCAGCGGTTTGGCGCCGGCCACCTGATCGATGTGCTGCGCGGCAAGGTCACCGACAAGGTCACGCAGCACGGCCACGGCTCGCTGTCGACCTTCGGCGTCGGCGCGGACGTGACCGAGGCGCAATGGCGCGCCGTGCTGCGCCAGCTGATCGCGCTGGGCCACCTGCGCACCGAGGGCGAGTACCACACGCTCGAGCTGACCGACAGCGCGCGCACGGTGCTGCGCGGCGAGGTGCAGTTGCTGCTGCGCGAGACCAGCCCGACGGCCGCCAGCGCCAAGCGCGCTCGCTCCGGTTCGCGCTCGACCCCGGCGAAGGACAAGGCACCGCCAGTGCCGCTCGACGACGAGGCCACCGAGCGCTTTGCCTCGCTCAAGGCGTGGCGCGCCGAGGTGGCGCGCGAGCACAACCTGCCGGCGTATGTCGTGTTCCAGGACCGCACGCTGGCCGAGATGGCGCGCACCCAGCCGCAATCGCTCGACGAGCTCGCGCACATCAGCGGCGTGGGCGCCAAGAAACTCGAGGCCTACGGCAGCGAGATCCTGCGCGTGCTGACGGCCTGAGGCCGCCCACCGGGCCACACCGGCGAGGTCTAAACTCGGCGGATTCGTCTTTTCCAGACGAGACGAAAACAACCGAGACACGCCATGCGCCAGAACCTTCTTCAGTCCCTGCGTCTTTGTGTGCCGGCCCTGGCCTGCCTGTTGGCGTGGCCAACGGCACAGGCGGCTCAAGGCAGCGGCCTGAATGCGGGCACCAACTCCTGGACGCTGGGCATCGAGAACGACCTGTTCGCCGGCAGCCACCGCGATGCCGATTACACCGGCGGCTTCATGTTCACGATGTCGGGGCCGGATGCCTCGCGCGCTCTCATTTCGATGGACCCGATCCTCGGCGCCATCGACAGCCTGTGGCTGCCCAACCGCGGCTCGGATCCCTCGTCCAAGGCCGGGCTGCAAATCAGCATGCAGGCGTGGACGCCCGATGACACCGACTCGAAAGCACCGGTTTACAACGACCGCCCTTACGCCAGCCTGCTCGCGCTGACCAGCACGCGCATGACCGTGGGCTCCGACAACGAAGCCGCCTGGGCCTCGTCGCTCACCATCGGCGTGCTCGGTGCGGGCTTCGCCGAAGACATCCACCGCGGCTTTCACAGCCTGATCGGCAGCGGCCACTCGCCACGCGGGTACTCGCACCAGATCTCCGACGGCGGCGAGCCGACGCTGCGCTACACGCTGCGCCGTCAGGCGCTGCTCGGCGAAGGCACCTTCGGCGGCACGCGCCAGGACTTCAAGTGGGGCCTCGAAGGCAGCGCGGGCTACCTCACCGAAGCGGTGCTGACGGCCTCAGGCCGCATCGGCCGCTACTCCACGCCGTGGTGGTCGATGTACCCGGAGCACAGCGAGTACTACGCACCGCGCGGCGCCGAAGGCGACCTGTACCTGTCGTACGGCATCACCGGCAAGCTGCGCGGCTACAACGCCATGCTCGAAGGGCAGTTCCGCCACTCCGACGTGACCATCAGCCGCAGCAACCTCGAAACCGCGATCGGTGAAGCCTGGTTCGGCGTCACCTGGGGCATCACCAACACGACCACGCTCAGCTACGTGATGCGCTACCAGACGGCCGAGATCAAGCACGGCCTGGGCGCACGGGACTTCGGCAGCGGTGGCGTCTACCTCAACTACGGCTACTGAGGTTCGCGCGGCTGGGGTGCAGCCGGGTGAGGCATCCGTGATCCGGGTGACGTCCGGTGAAGCGCCCTCGATCCGTGTGCGTGGGGCGCGCACCCACAACCTGAAGAACATCGACCTCGACATCCCGCGCAACCAGTTGGTGGTGATCACCGGGCTGAGCGGCTCGGGCAAGTCGAGTCTGGCGTTCGACACGTTGTACGCCGAAGGCCAGCGGCGCTACGTCGAAAGCCTGAGCGCCTACGCGCGGCAGTTCCTGCAGCGCATGGACAAGCCCGACGTCGATGTGATCGAAGGCCTCAGCCCGGCCATCAGCATCGAGCAGAAGGCGACCTCGCACAACCCGCGCTCCACCGTGGGCACGGTCACCGAGATCCACGACTACCTGCGGCTGCTGTACGCGCGCGCCGGCACGCCGTTCTGCCCCGATCACCACGTCGCCTTGCAGGCGCAAAGCGTGAGCCAGATGGTCGACGCCACGCTGGCGCTGCCCGAGGCCACGCGGCTGATGGTGCTCGCCCCCGTGGCGCGCGAACGCAAGGGCGAATTCACCGAGCTGTTTGCCGCCATGCAGGCGCAAGGCTTCGTGCGCTTTCGCATCGATGGCGCCACCGTCGAGGCGACCGACCTGCCCGCGCTCAAGAAGAACGACAAGCACGACATCGACGTGGTGATCGACCGCATCAAGGTCAGCCACGACGCGGCCAGCGGCCTGACGCAGCGACTGGCCGAGAGCTTCGAGGCCGCGCTGCGCATTGCCGACGGGCGCGCGATCGCCTGCGAGATGGATACCGGGCGCGAGCACCTGTTTTCGAGCCGCTTTGCCTGCCCGGTGTGCCGCTACTCGCTGGCCGAGCTTGAGCCACGGCTGTTCTCGTTCAACTCGCCGCAAGGCGCGTGCACCGCCTGCGACGGCCTGGGTCAGGTCACGGCCTTTGATCCGCAGCGGGTGGTGGGATTTCCGAGCCTGAGCCTGGCCAGCGGCGCCATCAAGGGCTGGGACCGGCGCAACAGCTACACCTTCTCGCTGATCGAGGCGGTGGCGCGGCACTGCGGCTTCGATGTCGACACGCCCTTCGAAGCGCTGCCCGAGGCCACCCGGCACACGCTGCTGCACGGCTCGGGTGACGAGCCCATTGCCTTCACCTACAGCGCCGACAGCATGGGCCGCGAAGGCGAGTCCAAGCCACGCAGCGTCAAGCGCAAGCACCCCTTCGAAGGCATCATCCCGGCGCTCGAGCGGCGCTACCGCGAGACCGACTCGGCGCTGGTGCGCGAGGATCTGGCGCGCTACCAGAACGCCAAGCCGTGCCCCGATTGCCAGGGCAGCCGGCTGCGCCGCGAAGCGCGGCATGTGTTCTTGCAGGCCGCCGGCGCGCCCTCCGATGCGCCCGGCGAGCCGATCTACCGCGTCGAGCACATGACGCTCGACAAGGCACGCGATTACTTCGATGGCCTGCAGCTGCAAGGCGCCAAGGCGGCGATCGCCGACAAGGTGATCCGCGAGATCCGCTCGCGGCTGAAGTTCCTCAACGATGTGGGCCTGAACTACCTCAGCCTCGACCGCGGCGCCGACACGCTCAGCGGTGGCGAGGCGCAACGCATCCGCCTGGCCTCGCAGATCGGCTCGGGGCTGACCGGCGTGATGTACGTGCTCGACGAGCCCAGCATCGGCTTGCACCAGCGCGACAACGAACGGCTGATCGGCACGCTGCGCCACCTGCGCGACATCGGCAACAGCGTGCTGGTGGTCGAGCACGACGAGGACGCGATCCTCGCCGCCGACCACGTGATCGACATGGGCCCGGGCGCCGGCGTGCATGGCGGTCGGGTGATGGCGCAGGGCACGCCGGCCGAGGTGGCCGCCCACCCCGACTCGCTGACCGGTCGCTACCTGGCGCGCACGCTGCGCATCGCGGTGCCCTCGCGCCGGCCGTGGCGCAGCGCCGGCGCCGAAGCACCTGCGCTGCGCATCGTCAACGCGCGCGGCCACAACCTGCAGCGCGTGAGCGTCGACATCCCGGTGGGCCTGTTCACCTGCGTGAGCGGTGTGTCGGGTTCGGGCAAGAGCACGCTCATCAACGACACGCTGCACGCGGCGGCCGCGCGCAAGCTGCACCACAGCCACGCCGAGGCCGCGCCGCACGACAGCATCGAAGGCCTCGACGCCTTCGACAAGGTCATCAACGTCGACCAAAGCCCCATCGGCCGCACACCGCGCAGCAACCCGGCGACCTACGTGGGCCTGTTCACCGCGATACGCGATCTGTACGCCGAGATGAACACCGCGCGCGAGCGCGGCTGGGGCCCCGGTCGCTTCAGCTTCAACGTGGCCGGCGGGCGCTGCGAGGCGTGCGAGGGCGACGGCGTGATCAAGGTCGAGATGCACTTCCTGCCCGACGTCTACGTGGCCTGCGACGCGTGCGGCGGCAAGCGCTACAACCGCGAGACGCTCGAGGTGCTCTACAAGGGCAAGAACATCACCGAGGTGCTGGCGCTGACCGTGGAAGACGCGCACGCGCACTTCGCTGCGGTGCCCGCCATCGCCCGGCGGCTGCAAACGCTGCTCGATGTGGGGCTGGGCTACATCCACCTCGGCCAGAGTGCCACCACGCTGTCGGGCGGCGAGGCGCAGCGCGTGAAGCTCTCGCTCGAACTGAGCAAGCGCGACACCGGTCGCACGCTGTACATCCTGGATGAGCCCACCACCGGCTTGCACTTCGCCGACATCGACTTGCTGCTGCGCGTGCTGCACCAGCTGCGCGACGCGGGCAACACCATCGTGGTGATCGAGCACAACCTCGACGTCATCAAGACCGCCGACTGGGTCATCGACATGGGCCCCGAAGGGGGAGCCGGCGGCGGCCAGGTGGTGGCCGTGGGCACGCCCGAAGACGTGGCCGCCAACCCGGCCAGCCACACCGGGCGATATCTGGTACCGCTGCTGCAGCAGCACTGAGCACACCCGGGCGCCCATGAAAAAAGCCGATGCGATGCACCGGCTTTTTTCTTGAAGCAGCGCTGGCGCGCTGCACGCATCTACTCGCGATTCACTTGAGGTGGGCGCTGACCAGCTTGGTCATTTCGAACATCGTGACTTGCGGCTTCTTGAAGATT
>CANFXR010000129.1 GCA_947451035.1 Burkholderiales bacterium | reverse complement strand
CGGGTCTGCTCAAGCCGCGACAACCGCAACAAGGCCTGTCGAAGTTGTGGTGCGAGGATGGCCGGAAGCGAGCGCCCTTCCGGAGCTTCTATGCGCAGTGTGTGAAGCGCGGCGGCTTCGGCGTCGTTGCGCATGCGATCGAGCAGCACGGTCTTGCCAACGCCGCGCAGACCGATCAAGAGCAGGCTCTTCGCCGGCCGTCCGGCGCGGATGCGCTCGGCGGCGATGCGCACGCTTTGAAGCAGATCGTCGCGGCCCGCCAACTCCGGCGGCGGCGTGCCGGCGCCGGGAGCGTAGGGGTTGTCAACGGGGTTCACGAACGCAGTTTATATCTAAATTATAAAGATTACAAAGACAGGATAACGTTTGTAATTTGGCTATAACTTGAGCATGGCCCGGGTGCTGTGCCTTCAGGGGTGCGTCCTCTGGCTTTCACGGCCCGGTGCTTGAAGGATCGCAGCATCGAGTTCTCCGATCAGTGCGATGCGTGGTGCTTGCACGATGCCCAGTGCAAAGCTCTCACCGCGACCGAGCTGGTGCTTGAATGAGTCGATCGTACAGACGGTGGCATGCACGGCGCGGCCCAGCGTGCGGCCGGCCGGCTTCAAGGCGGCATTGAGCTTGAGCTCGGATGCGCTGCCCAACACCAGCAGGTCGAGGTCGCTGTCAGCACCTTGCGCGCCACGCGCCACCGAGCCGAACACCAGCGCCACGTCGACACCCTTCACGCCCGCCAGCGCGGTGGGCGCATTCTCCATGCGGCTGGCGCCGAACTCAGGGCGCGAACATCGACTGCAGGGTTTGCAGCGTGACTGCCAGCGTTTGAGGGCGCAAGGCGCCCAGACGCTTGACCAAGCGTGTGCGGTCCAGCGTGCGAATCTGGTCGAGCACGATCAACCCTTGTTTGCCCTGAAAGGTGAGTCCCACACGAAAAGCCGCCGGGCGCGAGCCGGTGGTCATGGGCGCCACGATCACGGTGCGCAGGTGGTCGTTCATATCGTCGGGCGAGACCACCACGCACGGGCGAGTCTTCTGGATTTCGCTGCCCACCGTGGGGTCGAGCTGGGCCAGCCAGATGTCACCGGCCTTCATCACCAGACCAGTTCGCTGTCGCCTTCATTGGCCACTTCGGGCCACACCAGCACATCACCGCCTTGCGCGGCCAGCCGGCGCGCGTCGTCGGCCCAGCCTTCGCGCGGGTTGCGGCGGACGGCCCGGATCTCGATCACGCCGTCGCGCACCTGCAGGTCGGCCGTGCCCTCCAGCCCGACTTGCGCCAGGATCGGTTTGGGGATCAGCACTCCTTGCGAATTGCCCATCTTGCGGATCGATACTTCCATAGAGTCTTCCTTCTTCTAGGTAAGCACAATGGTAGCACCGGAGGCCGCTGCGAGGTGCCGCCTCACGCGTACCGCAACTCCGTCGCCTTGCCCCAGAACACGCGGTACGAGAACACCGTGTAGGCGGCGATGGCGGGCACCGAGATGCACACGCCGATCAGGATGACCTTGAGTGCGGCCGGGCTGCTGGCGGCTTGCCAGATGGTCAGGCGGTCGATCACCACGAAGGGGTAGATGCTGTAGGCCAGCCCGATGAAGCCGAGCACGAACACCGCGATCAGCGCCACGAAGGGCACCCAGCACAAGGTGGTGCGCACGATGGCCTTGTCGAGCAGCAGCCGCGCAGCCAGCAGCGAGATGCCGGTGCCCAGCGGAATGACCATCAGCGCGATCAGCGCAGGCAGCGTGAACCAGCGTTCGCGCACCGTGGCGCTGACCCACGGCGTGGCCAGCGAAATCAGCACCATGCCCACCACCACCGGCCACCAGGCCAGCTTGGCCCAGGCGATGGCCTTGGCTTGCAGCTCGCCCTCGGTTTTCATGATCAGCCAGGCCGCGCCCAGCAGCGCATAGGCCGCGGGCAACGCCAGCGCGATGGCCGCGGCAAACACGGGGTAGTTCCAGCCTTCGCCAAAGCCGCTGATGTAGCGCCCGAGCATCCAGCCCTGCGACAGCGACGCGAGCATCGAGCCGGCAAAGAACAGCCGGTCCCACAGCGGCTTGTCGCTGGCCTTGGCCTTGACCCGGAAGTCGAACGCCACGCCGCGCAGCGTCAGGCCCACCAGCATCAGCGTGACCGGCAGGTACAGCTGAGACAGCACCACGCCGTGCGCTTTCGGGAAAGCCACCAGCAAGATGCCGATGCCCAGCACCAGCCAGGTTTCGTTGGCGTCCCAGAACGGGCCGATCGAGGCGATGAGCACGTCTTTTTCCTCGGCGGTGGCGCGCGGCATGAGCAGGCCCACGCCGAGGTCGTAGCCATCGCTGATCACGTAGATGAGCATGGCCACGCCCATCAGGCCCATGAAGATCAACGGCAGCGCGTGGTCGAAACTCACGCGAGGCCGCCTTCGCTCAGGGCGGTGGCGGTGCGGGCTTCAGTGGGGGTTGGCGTGTCTTTCTCGCTGCCGTCTTCGGGTTTTTCAGCCATGTACTTCAGCACGCCCACGTAGGCGACGATGAGCCCGAGGTAGAGCGCCAGGTACATCGCCAGGCTCATACCGATCATGGGCGAGGTGACGTTGGTGGCGGCCACATCGGCGGTGCGCAGCAAGCCGTAGACGATGAAGGGCTGGCGTCCGATCTCGGTCACGTACCAGCCGGCCACGGTGGCCACCCAGCCCGAAAACGTCATGCCAGCCAGCACCCACAGCAGCCGCTGCGGGATGCGATCGGCCGACCAGCCGGCGCGGCGCGCCAGCCACCAGCCTGCCCAGCTCACGGTGAGCATCAGCACGCCCATGCCGACCATCACGCGAAAGCCCCAGAACAACGGGGCCACCGGCGGGTGCGCGTCACCGAACGCGTCGATGCCCTGGAGCTCGCCGTGCAGGTCGTGGCGCAGGATCAGGCTGGCCAGGTGGGGGATGGCCACTTCGAAGTGGTTGCTTTGGGTGGCGGCGTCGGGCCACGCAAACAGCAGCAGCGGGGCGCCGCGTTCGGTGTGCCAGATGCCTTCCATGGCGGCGATCTTTTGCGGCTGGTGCTCGAGCGTGTTGAGCCCATGCTGGTCGCCCACCATGATCTGCACCGGGATCAGCAGCGCCGCCACCGTGAGGCCCACACGCATCACCTTGGGCGCCGAGTGACGCGCCACGCCCTTGAGCATTTGCCAGGCGCTCAGGCCGGCCATCAGGAACGCGCACGTCAGCGCCGAGGCCAGCAGCATGTGGGTGAAGCGGTACGGAAACGACGGGTTGAAGATCACCTCGGCCCAGTTCACCACCTCGAACACGCCGTCGACCACCTGGTGGCCGGCGGGTGTTTGCATCCAGGAATTGAGCGCCAGGATCCAGAACGCGCTGACGGTGGTGCCAAAGGCGACGAAAAAGCTCGCCATCATGTGGATGCGCTCGCTCACGCGGCCGTGGCCGAACAGCATGATCCCGAGGAAGCCCGCTTCGAGGAAGAACGCGGTGAGCACCTCGTAGCCCAGCAGCGGGCCGGCCACGTTGCCGGCTTTTTCCATGAAGCCCGGCCAGTTGGTGCCGAACTGAAAACTCATCGTGATGCCGCTGACCACGCCCAGCGCGAAGCTCAGCGCAAACACCTTGGTCCAGAAGCGGTAAGCCGCCAGCCACGCGGTGTCGCGCGTGGAAAGCCAGCGCCACCTGAAGAACAACAGCAACCAGCCCAGCGCGATCGTGATCGTCGGAAACAGGATGTGGAATGTCATGTTCGCAGCGAACTGCATGCGAGCGAGGATCAGTGCTTCCATGGGTGTGGACTTCTTCCAAGGGTGCAGGATTGTGGCCGCTGCCTGAGTTTTTCAGAGGCGGGCAGACCCTGAAAGCGGCGCCACAAAACGCGGTTTTCTAGCCCCGCGCCCAGAACACCGCGAACCAGCCGCGCTCATCGACCCAGTATTCGCTGCGCGCGAAGCCGGCGTCGCGCAGCAGCGCCGCAAAGCTCTCGACGCTGTACTTGTACGAGTTCTCGGTGTGCAGCCGCTCGCCCGCCGCAAAGCGCCGCTCCCCGCCAGGCCAGCTCACGCTGAGGGCGTGGCGGGCTTCGAGGTGCATCTCGATGCGCGAATCGGCGCGGTTGAAAAACGCCACATGGCGCCACTCGCGCGGGTTGAAGTCGCTGGCTATGAGGTGGTTGAGGTGACGCAGCAGGTTCAGGTTGAACGCCGCGGTGACACCCAGCGCGTCGTCATAGGCGGGCTCGAGCACGTCGAGCGGTTTGACCAGATCGACGCCGATCAGCAAGCCGCCGCCCACGGCCTGTCGCTGCACGCCGGCCAGAAAGTGATGCGCCTCGGTGGGCGTGAAGTTGCCAATGCTCGAGCCGGGATAGAAAAACACCGACCGCCCGCTCAGGGTGTCGGGCGGCAATTCGGGCGAGGCCGAGAAGTCGAGGCCGAGGCCGATCACGTCCAGCGCGGGGTGCTGGCGCTGCACCTCGGCAATGGCCTCGGCCAGAAACTCGGCCGAGATGTCGACCGCCACGTAGCGCGCCGGGCACAGCGCGGGGATCAGCCGCAGCGCCTTGGCGCAGTTGCCCGCACCCAGATCGACCAGCGTGTCGATGGCGCCGATGGCGCGCGCCATGTCGATCGCGTGGGCGTCGAAGATGGCCGCTTCGGTGCGCGTGGGGTAGTACTCGGGCAGCTCGGTGATGGCCTCGAACAGCCGCGAGCCGAGGCGGTCGTAGAGGTATTTCGGCGAGGTGTGCGACTGGGCGGCGAGCAGGCCGTTGATCAATTCGAGGCGGGCATCGGCCGAGCCTGGGGAGGGGGGAAGGTTCACAACGACTTTCAGGGGGACAGGGGTCGTGGCGAGAGGCCGGGACCGTGGCGTCGATTGTGTCGGCTGAGCGGCGACCATAATTCGCGGCGCCTGGAGCGGCCTGTCTTCGAGAACGCGAAACGCCACACACCATGACCGATCCCACCGAACCACGCGGCGAACTCGACGGCAGGCACATCGTGCTGGGCCTGAGCGGCGGCATCGCCTGCTACAAGGCGGCCGAACTGGCGCGTGCGCTGGTGAAGGCGGGCGCCACGGTGCAAGTGGTGATGACGGCCTCGGCCGAGCAGTTCATCACCCCGCTCACGCTGCAGGCGCTGACGGGGCGGCCGGTATTTGGCAGCACCTGGGATGCGCGCGAGGTCGACGGCCACGCCAACAACATGGCGCACATCAACCTGACCCGCGGCGCCGATGCGGTGCTGGTGGCGCCGGCCAGCGCCGACTTCATGGCCCGCTTGCTGCACGGCCGCGCCGACGATCTGCTCAGCTTGCTGTGCCTGGCGCGTCCGATCGACAGCTGCCCGCTGATCATCGCGCCGGCCATGAACCGCGAGATGTGGGCGCATCCGGCGACCCAGCGCAACGTGGCGCAACTGCGGGCCGACGGCGCGCATTTCTTCGGCCCCGACAGTGGCGCGCAGGCCTGCGGCGAAGTCGGCGAAGGCCGCATGCTCGAACCCGACGATCTGCTCGAAGCGCTGATCGGCTTTTTTCGCCCCAAGCCGCTGGCCGGCCGGCGCGTGCTGATCACCGCGGGCCCGACGTTCGAGCCGATCGACCCGGTGCGCGGCATCACCAATCTGTCCAGCGGCAAGATGGGCTTTGCCATCGCGCGCGCGGCGGTCGAAGCCGGTGCCGAGGTCACGCTGGTGGCCGGCCCGGTGCACGTGGCCACGCCGCGCGGCGTGCACCGCATCGACGTGCAGACCGCGCAGCAGATGTTCGATGCGGTGATGCCGCTGGCAGCGCAACATGACGTGTTCATCGCCACCGCGGCGGTGGCCGATTGGCGCCCGGCGCACCTGTCCGACCAGAAGATCAAGAAAGACGGCAGCAAGGTCGCGCCGCTGTTCGAGCTGACCGAAAACCCCGACATCCTGGCCGCCGT
>CANFXR010000128.1 GCA_947451035.1 Burkholderiales bacterium | reverse complement strand
GGCACACAGGCATGGCGTGTTTCAGGCGGGTCGAACGGGTGATGTGCGGATGGCTGGCGGCAGGTTCGGAAACGACCCACCGCTATACTGATTTTGCTCGGGATTGTAGGTGTGCGACATTCGCCGCCTCGCGATCCGGACATTGGTTGTGCAGTCAGGCAGCCACGCGCCTGAATGGTTCGCAAACATCCTGTCCTCACTTCAAAACATCGTGCCGCGCCGCCAGAGCGCAGCCTTCAAACCCGGCCCATGACGCTGCGCATCTTCAATTCGCTGACTCGCGAAGTCGAAACCTTCTCGCCGATAGATCCCCAGCGTGTGCGCATGTACGTGTGCGGCATGACGATCTACGACTATTGCCACGTGGGGCACGCCCGTTTCATGATGGCCTTCGACGTGGTGCGTCGCTGGCTGGATGTGCTGGGTTACGACGTGACCTACGTGCGCAACATCACCGACATCGACGACAAGATCATCAAGCGGGCCGTCGAGCGTCACATCACG
This sequence comes from Burkholderiales bacterium, assembly GCA_947451035.1. GTDB lineage: Bacteria > Pseudomonadota > Gammaproteobacteria > Burkholderiales > Burkholderiaceae_C > PBB1. Next base: position 5,462 of record CANFXR010000128.1, on the reverse strand, counting down.
ATTCGCCAGCTGACCGACGAGATGACGGTTGCCATGCACGAAGACGTGGCGGCGCTGGGCATCTTGCCGCCCACGCACGAGCCGCGCGCCACCGAATACGTGCCCGAGATGCTCTCGATGATCGCCACGCTCGAGGCCAAGGGCCTGGCCTACCGCTCGACCAATGGCGACATGAACTACGCCGTTCGCAAGTTTGCGAACTACGGTCGGCTGTCGGGCAAGTCGCTGGATCAGTTGCGCGCCGGTGAACGCGTGGCGGTGGCTGACGGCAAGGAAGACCCGCTCGACTTCGTGCTGTGGAAGTCCGCCAAGGACAGCGAACCCGACGACGCCAAATGGGACAGCCCTTTCGGGCGCGGCCGCCCGGGCTGGCACATCGAGTGTTCGGCCATGGGCTGCGCGCTGCTTGGCGAACATTTCGACATCCACGGCGGCGGTCTCGATCTGCAGTTTCCGCACCACGAGAACGAGATCGCACAAAGCGAGGGCGCCACCGGGCGGCCGTTCGTCAACGTGTGGATGCACAACGGTTTTCTCAACGTCGACAACGAGAAGATGTCGAAGTCGCTGGGCAACTTCTTCACCATCCGCGATGTGCTCAAGCGCTACGACGGCGAGACGGTCCGGTTCTTCATGCTGCGCACCCACTACCGCAGCCCGTTCAACTTCAGCGACGCCAACCTCGACGATGCGCGACAGGCCCTGCGCCGCATCTACACCGCGCTGGCCAGCGTCGAGCTGCCCGATGACCACGTCGAGCCGATCGACTGGTCGCAGCCCCAGGCCGCGCAATTTCGCAGCGAGATGAACGAGGACTTCAACACCCCCGGCGCGGTGGCGGTGCTGTTCGATCTGGCCGGCGAGGTGAACCGCACGCACTCGACCAGGGCTGCGGCCTTGCTCAAGGCGCTGGGCGCCGCGCTGGGTCTGCTGCAGCACACGGCGCGCACTTACTTGCAGTCGGGCAGCGGGCTCGATGAGTCGCGCATTGACGCGTTGATCGCCGAGCGCAATGCGGCCAAGGCCGCGCGTGACTTCGCCCGGGCCGACCAGATCCGCAAGGAACTGGCCGAGCAGTCCATCTTGCTGCAAGACTCGGCCCAAGGCACCACTTGGGTCAAGGCATGACCGTGTCGGCCGCGTTGTGCGATCCCGGCACCTGGGAGGACGCCTGCAAGCACCTCGCCAAGCGCGACCGGGTGATGTGCAAGCTGATTCCGACGCTGGACGCACGGCGGCTGCAAAGCCGGGGAGATGCCTTCACCACGCTGGCGCGGTCGATCGTCGGCCAGCAGATATCCCTCAAGGCGGCGCAGGCGGTGTGGGACCGTTTCGTGGCAGCGATGCCGGGTGCTTCGACGCCCCTGCAGCCCGAGGACCTGCTGCGTTTGCCCATGGCTGATCTGCGGCTGGCCGGGTTGTCAGCGCGCAAGGCCGAGTACCTCAATGATCTGGCACGCCACTTCGCTGCAGGCTCGGTGCGCGAGCATGAGTGGACCCAGATGCCTGACGAGGCCATCATCAAGCAGCTGGTTGAAATCCGCGGCGTCGGCCGCTGGACGGCCGAGATGTTCCTGATCTTTCACCTCATGCGCGCCGATGTGCTGCCGCTCGACGATGCGGGCCTCATCAAGGGCATCAGCGTCAACTACTTCAGCGGCGAGCCAGTTTCGCGTGCCGAGGTGCGCGAGGTGGGCGACGCCTGGGCGCCGTACCGCACCGTGGCCACCTGGTTCATCTGGCGCAGTCTGGATCCGCTGCCGGTAGACTATTGACGCACTGTTGAGGCGGCATCCGTTGCCCCTTTTTGCGAGATCGCACACGAATGACCAAGAGACACTTTCTTGATTTTGAGCAGCCTGTGGCCGAGCTCGAATCGAAGATCGACGAGCTGCGTTACGTTCAAAACGAGTCGGCCGTCGACATCTCCGAAGAGATCGACCGGCTCGGCAAGAAGAGCCTGCAGCTCACCAAGGACATCTACGCGAGCCTGACGCCGTGGCAAGTGACGCAGATCGCGCGCCACCCGCAGCGGCCCTACACGCTGGACTACGTCAACGAGGTCTTCACCGACTTTCACGAGTTGCACGGCGACCGGCATTTCGCCGACGACCAGTCCATCGTGGGCGGGCTGGCACGCTTCAACGGCCAGGCCTGCATGGTGCTTGGGCACCAGAAGGGTCGTGACACGCGCGAGCGCGGTCAGCGCAACTTCGGCATGTCGCGTCCCGAGGGCTACCGCAAGGCACTGCGCCTGATGAAGCTGGCCGAGAAGTTCGGCATCCCCATCTTCACGTTCGTCGACACGCCGGGCGCCTATCCCGGCATCGGCGCCGAAGAGCGCGGCCAGTCCGAGGCCATCGGCCGCAACATCTTCGAGATGGCGCAGCTTGAAGTGCCCATCATCGTCACGATCATCGGCGAGGGCGGCTCGGGTGGCGCACTGGCCATCAGCGTGGGCGACCAGTTGCTGATGCTTCAGTACTCGATCTATTCGGTGATCTCGCCCGAGGGCTGCGCGTCCATCCTCTGGAAGACCTCCGAACGTGCGTCGGATGCCGCCGAGGCGCTGGGCATCACCGCGCACCGGCTCAAGGCGCTCGGTCTGGTCGACAAGATCGTCAGCGAGCCCGTGGGCGGCGGTCACCGCGACATCAAGCAGATGGCGGCCTTTCTCAAGCGCGCGCTGAATGACGCGCTGCGTCAGGTCAGCGACCTGGGCACCAAGGAATTGCTGCAGCGGCGCTACGAGCGGCTGCAGTCGTACGGCCGCTTTGCCGACACCACCGACCGTTGATCGGCAGGGCAGGGTGCCGCTGACGGTGCCCTTGGGGCAGCCCCTCCAAGGTGGTGCGGTGGTAGCGGTGGCTTACAGCGGCGGGCGCGATTCAGCGGCCTTGCTGCACGCCACGCTGGCTGCCGCGCAAGACGCTGGCTGGCACGTGGTGGCGCTGCACATCAACCACGCGCTGAGTTCCCACGCCGACAACTGGCAGCGGCACTGCCGCGACCAATGCGCGCGCTGGGCTGCCGAAGGCCATTCACTGTCGTTTGCGTCAACGCGCCTGAGCACGCAGCCTCAGGCCGGCGACAGCATCGAGGCCTGGGCCCGCCGCGAGCGCTATGCGGCCTTGCGCGAGATGGCGATGACGCACGCAGCCGGCGTGGTGCTGCTGGCCCATCACCAGCGGGATCAGGCAGAGACTTTTTTGCTGCAGGCCATGCGATCGGCCGGCGTGGCGGGATTGGCCGGCATGCCGCGCGAAATCGAGCGCGGCGCGCTGGTGTGGATGCGTCCGTGGCTGGGCCTGCCGCGCAGCTCGATCGAAGCCTATGTTCAGCACCACGGCATCGCCTACGTTGACGATGACAGCAACGAGGACGACCGCTACGCACGCAACCGCCTGCGCCAGCGCGTCTGGCCGGCGCTCGAGCAGGCCTTTGCGAACGCCGAACCCGCGCTGGCGGCCGCAGCCGCCTGGGCGCAGCAGGCACATGCCTGCCTTGATGAATTGGCCGAGCTCGATCTGGCCACGCGTGCCGATGCGCGCGGCCTGAGCCTGAGCGGCCTGTTTGATCTGTCGGTCCCGCGCCGGGTCAACGCCTTGCGCGAGTGGTTGCGTCGGCAAACGGGCCGCCCGGCGCCGGCCACGCTGGTCGAGCGGCTGGGCGATGAGTTGCGCGGCGCCGGCCAGGCTTCTTGGCCGATGCCCGGTGCCACGCTGCACCGGCGTCGTGGCCACCTGGTCTGTGTTCTCGAAACAGTCGAGCCAGATTCAAAGGCCAGCGAACGCGAGAGCACGCTGCAACTGCGACGCGCCGGCACCTATCGGTTGGCGGGGTGGGGCGGGGCGTTGCGGGTGACGCGCGTCAAGGAAGGCGGCGTGCCGCTGGCCTGGCTGGCCCAGTTGGAGCTGCGCGAGCGAGCCGGCGGCGAGCAGTTTCAGGCCGGCTTGGGCCGCCCGCCACGCAGCCTGAAAAAACAGTTCCAGGCGGCGAATCTGGCCGCCTGGGAGCGCAGCGGGCCGCTGGTGTTCAGCGGCGGACAGCTCGTTTTTGTGCCGGGTTTGGGGCTGGACACGCGGGTGATCGGCCTGCCCGGACAGGCGCAGGTTGCGCTGTCGTGGGAGCCATTGCCGCCTGGCTGAATGAGTGCGGTAGATCGCGTCGGTGCGTGCCCGTAAAATCGTGGGCTTTCCGCGATCGAGTTGACAACGGCTTCGGGCCTCAACACACCCCACCTTTATGGCTCTCACAGTTCACAAATACGGCGGCACCTCGATGGGCTCGGCCGAGCGCATCCGCAACGTCGCCAAGCGCGTGGCCAAGTGGTCGCGCGCCGGCCACCAGATGGTCGTGGTGCCCTCGGCCATGAGCGGCGAAACCAATCGCCTGCTCACTTTGGCCAAGGAGCTTTCGCCCAACGGCAGTTCACCCGAGTTGCTGCGCGAGCTCGACATGATTGCTTCCACCGGCGAGCAGGTGTCGGTGGGTCTGCTGGCCATCGCGCTGCAGGCCGAGGGCGTTCAGGCCGTGAGTTACGCCGGCTGGCAAGTGCCCATCAAGACCGATTCGGCCTTCACCAAGGCGCGCATCCAGAGCATCGACGACCAGCGCGTGCGAGCCGACCTGGCCGCCGGCAAGGTGGTCGTCATCACCGGGTTCCAAGGCGTCGACGAACACAACAACATCACCACGCTCGGCCGTGGCGGTTCGGACACTTCGGCGGTGGCTGTGGCCGCGGCGCTCAAGGCCGACGAATGCCTGATCTACACCGACGTCGATGGCGTTTACACCACCGACCCGCGCATCGTTCCCGAGGCGCGCCGCCTGAGCTCCATCAGCTTCGAGGAAATGCTCGAGATGGCGAGCCTGGGCTCCAAGGTCTTGCAGATCCGCTCGGTCGAGTTTGCCGGCAAATACCGCGTGCCCATGCGCGTGCTGTCGAGCTTCACGCCGTGGGACATCGACATCGCAGAAGAAGCCCAATCGGGCACGCTGATCACTTTTGAAGAGGACGTAAAAATGGAACAAGCTGTCGTTTCGGGCATCGCCTTCAACCGTGACGAAGCCAAGATCAGCCTGATCGGCGTGCCCGATCGGCCGGGCATCGCCTACCAGATCCTGGGCCCGGTGGCCGAGGCCAACATCGACGTCGACGTGATCATCCAGAACATGTCGCACGACGGCAAAACCGACTTCTCGTTCACCGTTCACCGCAACGAATACGCCCGCACGATCGACCTGCTGCAAAACGTGGTGTTGCCGAGCGTGGGTGGGGCTCAGGTGTCGGGCGACCCCAAGATCTGCAAGGTCAGCATCGTGGGCATCGGCATGCGCTCGCACGTGGGCGTGGCCAGCAAGATGTTCGGCACGCTCAGCGCCGAAGGCATCAACATCCAGATGATCACCACCAGCGAGATCAAGACCAGCGTGGTGATCGACGAGAAGTACATGGAACT
>CANFXR010000127.1 GCA_947451035.1 Burkholderiales bacterium | reverse complement strand
TCGTAGATCGTCATGCCGCACACGTACATGCGCACACGCTGGGGATCTATCGGCGAGAAGGTTTCGACTTCGCGAGTCAGCGAATTGAATATGCGCAGCGTCATGGGCCGGGTTTGAAGGCTGCGCTCTGGCGGCGCGGCACGAAGGTTTGAAGTGAGGACCGGATGTTTGCGACCCATTCAGGCGCATGGCTGTCTGACTGCACAACCAATGTCCGGATCGCGAGGCGGCGAATGTCGCACACCTACAATCCCGATCAAAATCAGTATAGCGGCGGGCGCTTCCGAACCTGCCGCCAGCCATCCGCACATCACCCGTTCGACCCGCCTGAAACACGCCATGCCTGTGTGCCGCTTTGCCATCGCCGCGATCCTCGCGCTGCTGCTCTCGTTGACCTTCGCCGCACCTGCCAGGGCCAACGAAGCCGCAGACATCGCGCAGATGTTTCGTGCCGGCGAGCAAACCGAGGCCTTCGCCCGGCTCGACAAGTTGCTGGCCAACCGCACGGCCTCGCCCGAGCTGCGCTTCCTCAAGGGCGTGCTGCTCGTGGAAGTGCGCCGCACGAGCGAGGCGTTGGTCGTTTTTCAAAATCTCACCGAAGAGTTTCCTGAACTGCCCGAGCCCTACAACAACCTGGCCGTGCTTTACGCGGCCGCAGGCGAGTTCGAAAAGGCCCGCACGGCACTCGAAGGCGCGATTCGCGCCAACCCGGGGCTGGCGGTGGCCTACCTGAACCTGGGTGATGTGTATGCCCAGTTGGCGCGTCAGGCCTACCAGAAGGCCCTGAAGATCGACCCGGCCAGTGCGGGCATTCCGGCCCGGCTGTCGGTGCTGCGTGATCTGACCGAATCGCGCAGTCACAAGCCTGCCCCCTGAAGCGCCGTTGGCGCGTTATCGATACCCCCTGGAGCCACCCCAATGCGCTATCCATCTTTCGCAGTCGCCTCGATCCTGACGCTGGCGTTGACCGCCTTGTCCGGTGGGGCTTGGGCCCAGAAAGTGGCCATGTCCACGAGCCTGGGCGAAGTCGTGCTCGAGCTTGACGCCGCCAGGGCGCCCAAGACCGTGGACAACTTCGTGCAGTACGTGAACGCCGGCCACTACAACGGCACGGTGTTTCACCGCGTCATCGAGAACTTCATGATCCAGGGCGGCGGCTTCTCGACCGACATGAAGGAAAAGACCACCCGGGCGCCGATCGGGCTGGAAAGCAAGAACGGCCTGACCAACCTCAGGGGCACGGTTGCCATGGCCCGAACGATGGATCCGAACTCGGCGACTGCGCAGTTCTTCATCAACGTCAAGGACAACGGCTTTCTCAACGCGGCCAACTCGCCTGACGGCAATGGCTACGCGGTGTTCGGCAAGGTCATCTCGGGCATGGATGTCGTCGACAAGATCCGCGCGGTCAGAACCGGCAACAAGGGCCCGTTTCAAGACGTTCCCTCCGAGCCGGTCGTGATCACCAAGATGGTGGTCCTGAAGCCCTGAGGTCCGGCCACCGGCACCCCCCAAAAATCCGCAACCCTTTACTCACCCATCACGAATCATCATGAGCAAGAACGTTGAACTGCACACCTCGCACGGCCTGATCCTGGTTGAACTTGACGACGTCAAGGCACCCCTGAGCGCCGCCAACTTCCTGTCGTACGTTGCAAGCGGCCACTTCGACGGCACCATCTTTCACCGTGTGATCAAGGGCTTCATGGTCCAAGGCGGCGGGTTCGATGCCGACATGAAGCAAAAGCCTTGCGCAGCGCCGATCGCCAATGAGGCCGGCAACGGCTTGAAGAACCAGCGCTACACGTTGGCCATGGCGCGCACCTCGGACCCGCATTCGGCGACGGCCCAGTTCTTCATCAATGCCAACGACAACGAGTTCCTGAACTTCAAGAGCGAAACCCAGAGCGGCTGGGGCTACGCCGTGTTCGGGCGCGTGATTGGCGGCACCGAGGTGGTCGATGCCATCGAAGGCGTCAAGACCGGCCGCAAGGGCCACCACGACGACGTGCCGAATGACGCTGTCACGATCGTCAAGGCCGTCGCGGTCTGAGTCGGCAGATGAGTGCCACCGCCCCGACCGCCCTGCCCACGTTCTGGGAGGTGGCGGCTGCGGCCGACTGGACCTCGATCGAATTCATCAGCGACTTGCATCTCGATGAAGGCACGCCGAAGACCTTCGATGCGTTTGCCTCCTACCTGAAGAACACGACCGCCGATGCGGTCTTCATCCTCGGCGATCTGTTCGAGGTGTGGGTCGGCGATGACTCGCGCCATGAAGGTTTCGAGGCGCGTTGCGCCGATCTGCTGAGCGACGCGGCCTCGCGGATGACGCTGGGCTTCATGGCGGGCAATCGCGACTTCCTGGTCGGCGCAGACATGCTCAAGGCCTGCGGCCTGATGGCGCTGTCCGACCCGACCGTGATGATCGCGTTCGGCCAACGGGTGCTGCTCACGCACGGCGATGCGTTGTGTCTGTCCGATGTCGACTACCAGCGCTTTCGCGCCCAGGTCCGCAACCCGGCCTGGCGCGCCGAGTTTCTTTCACGACCACTGACTGAGCGGCGCAAGGCCGCGCGCCACATCCGCGAGGAAAGTGAACGCCGCAAGCGCGAACAGGTGGTGGGCCAGTACTTCGACGTTGATACGGCAACCGCCGTGCGCTGGATGCATGAAGCAGGCACGCCGCTGCTCATTCACGGCCACACCCACATGCCCGGCAGCGACGAATTGGCCCCGGGTTTCGAGCGGCAGGTGCTCAGCGACTGGGATGTCGACCATGCCACCCCACCGCGCGCCCAAGTGCTGCGCTGGGATCAGGGTGGCCTGGCGCGCTTGTCACTGGCGTGCCCGGTGGCTTGAGCCTGTTGGAGCGGGCCTGGAGCGCCCGCAGGCGCTGGTTGGATGCCAGGACGCTGCGAAGGCGACCCATTCCCGACGAGTTGTGGCGGCTGACGCTGGAGCGCCACCCGTTCCTCGCGTGGCGCAGCGTGCCGGATCTGGTGCGACTGCGCGAGCTCGCCACACTGTTTCTCGCCCGCAAGGAGTTCTTCGGCGCGGACGGACTGTTGGTGACCGACGAGATGGCGGTGGCGATCGCAGCCCAGGCGGCGCTGCCTGTCCTGAGACTCGGGCTGGGTCTGTACGACGGCTTCGTGGGCATCGTCGTGCACCGCGACCAGGTCCTGGCTCGTCGCGAGGAAACCGATGACGACGGCATCGTCCATCAGTTCGATGAAGAACTGTCGGGCGAGGCCATGCAAGGCGGTCCGGTCATGCTGTCGTGGCACGATGTCGACGCGGCAGGCGAGTCATCCGAGTGGGGCTACAACGTCGCCATCCACGAGTTCGCCCACGTGATCGACATGGCCGATGGCGCCGCCAACGGCACTCCGCCATTGCCGGACCGGCACACCCGGGATCGATGGCAGCAGGCGATGGGGTCGGCTTTCGAACGTTATTGCTCGACCGTGCGATCGTGCCGGCCGAGCGGCCTTGACCCCTATGCGGCCCAGTCCATCGAGGAATTCTTCGCGGTGACCTCGGAGTCCTTTTTTGTGGCCCCACTCAGCCTGCAATCGGAATTTCCGGACGTCTACGCCCTGCTGAAAAACTACTACGAGCAGGACCCCGGAGATTTCATCGACCCATGAAAAAGCGCCGACACCCTGCCATCAGGATGTCGGCGCAGTCTGGAACGACTGGACTTGTCAGACCGTGGTCGCCGGCTCCGCCTTGGGTTTGTCGCTGCGCTTGGACGGCTGGATGTCGAGCACCGTCTTGCCATCGGCATCCACGTCCACCGTCAACCGCCCGCCGTCGACCAAGCTGCCAAACAGCAACTCGTCGGCAAGCGCGCGGCGGATGGTGTCCTGAATCAAGCGCTGCATCGGACGAGCGCCCATCAGAGGGTCGAAACCCGTCTTGGCCAGGTGCTTACGCAACTCGTCGGTGAAAGTCACGTCGACCTTCTTCTCGGCCAGCTGGGCCTCGAGTTGCAGCAGGAACTTGTCGACCACGCGCAAGATGATTTCCTCGTTCAGCGCGCGGAAACTCACCACCGCATCCAGGCGGTTGCGGAATTCAGGCGTGAACATGCGCTTGACGTCGGCCATCTCATCGCCCTGCTCGCGCAGCGTGGTGAACCCGATCGTCGACTTGTTCATCGTCTCGGCACCGGCATTGGTGGTCATCACGATGATCACGTTACGGAAGTCGGCCTTCCTGCCGTTGTTGTCCGTCAGGGTGCCGTGGTCCATCACCTGCAGCAGCACGTTGAACACGTCGGGGTGTGCCTTCTCGATCTCGTCGAGCAGCAACACGCAGTGCGGCTTCTTGGTGACCGCCTCGGTCAGCAACCCCCCCTGATCAAAACCGACATATCCCGGTGGCGCACCGATGAGGCGACTGACCGCATGGCGCTCCATGTACTCGCTCATGTCGAAGCGGATCAACTCGATCCCGAGCACGTAGGCCAGCTGCTTGGCCACCTCGGTCTTGCCCACACCGGTGGGACCCGAGAACAGGAACGAGCCGATCGGCCTGTCTGGCTTGCCCAGTCCTGAGCGGGCCATCTTGATCGCCGAGGACAGCGCCTCGATGGCCGGGTCCTGGCCGAAGACGACATTCTTGAGGTCGCGGTCCAGGCTCTTGAGCTTGGACCGGTCGTCATTGGACACGCTCGCGGGCGGGATGCGGGCGATCTTGGCCACGATCTCCTCGACCTCGTTGCGCGTGATGGTCTTCTTCTGCTTGCTCTTGGGCAAGATGCGCTGCGCAGCACCCGCCTCGTCGATCACGTCAATCGCCTTGTCGGGCAGATGGCGATCGTTGATGAACTTGGCAGACAACTCTGCCGCAGCCTGCAAGGCACCCAAGGCGTACTTGACGCTGTGGTGCTCTTCGAAGCGGGATTTCAGCCCCTTGAGGATTTCGATCGTCTGCTCGACCGAGGGCTCGGCCACGTCGATCTTCTGGAAGCGGCGCGACAGCGCAGCGTCTTTTTCGAAGATGCCGCGGTATTCGCTGAAGGTGGTGGCTCCGATGCACTTCATCGCGCCAGAACTGAGCGCTGGCTTGAGCAGGTTGCTCGCGTCTAGCGTTCCGCCCGAAGCCGCGCCGGCGCCGATCAGGGTATGGATTTCATCGATGAACAGCACGGCATGAGGCTGCTCCTTGAGCGTTTTCAAAACGCTCTTGAGCCGCTGCTCGAAGTCGCCACGATATTTCGTTCCAGCCAGCAACGCGCCCATGTCGAGCGAATACACCGTTGCGTTGGCCAGCACCTCAGGCACGTCGCCTTCGGTGATGCGCCATGCCAGGCCCTCGGCAATGGCCGTCTTGCCCACACCCGCCTCGCCCACCAACAAGGGGTTGTTCTTGCGCCGGCGGCACAGGGTCTGGATGACGCGCTCGACCTCAACCTCGCGACCGATCAGCGGGTCGATTTTTCCGTCACGCGCCAACTGGTTCAGGTTTTGCGTGAACTGGTCGAGCGCAGAACCCTTGCCGTCGGACTCGTCCTTCTCGCTCTCGCTGGAGGTCGGGGTCTCGCTGGGCTTTGCCGATTCAGGCGGTTCTGACTTCTTGATGCCGTGGGCGATGAAATTGACCACGTCGAGTCGAGTCACGCCCTGTTGGTGAAGGTAGTAGACCGCGTGGGAATCTTTCTCCCCGAAGATGGCAACGAGCACGTTGGCGCCCGTCACTTCTTTCTTGCCACTGCCAGTGGATTGCACGTGCATGATCGCGCGCTGAATCACCCGCTGGAAGCCCAGCGTGGGCTGTGTGTCCACCTCATCGACGCCGCCCACCGTGGGCGTGTTTTCCTTGATGAACTGGGCAAGGCTCTTGCGCAGATCCTCGGTATTGGCCGAGCACGCACGCAGCACTTCAGCGGCTGACGGGTTGTCAAGCAACGCCATGAGCAGGTGCTCGACGGTGATGAATTCGTGGCGCTGCTGGCGAGCCTCGACAAACGCCATGTGCAGACTGACTTCAAGTTCCTGCGCAATCATGCGGTCTCCATAATGCATTGCAATGGGTGGCCGCCACGACGCGCAGCGGCCAGAACCAACTCAACTTTCGTCGCGGCGACGTC
>CANFXR010000126.1 GCA_947451035.1 Burkholderiales bacterium | reverse complement strand
GGCGCGTCGTTGATGCCATCACCCAGCATCGCGACCGTCTCGCCCGCGGCCTGAGCGGCGCGCACGGCAGCCAGCTTCGCTTCGGGGCTGGCGCCACCGATGGCGCCGGTCAGTCCCAGCAATTTCGCCATGCGCTCCACGCGCGCGGGGGCGTCGCCCGACAGCAAGGTCACGCGCAAGCCCTCGGCTTGCAGCGCCGCCAGCGCCTGCGGCACATCGGCGCGCAGCGCCTCGTCGAAGTTCAAGCGCAGCAAAGGCTCGCCCACCGGGCCGAACCAGCTGGCCGGACCGGCGGCTTCGTCGTGGCCGGCGGCGTCGGCAGCACCCAACCAGGCCGCGCTGCCCAGCCGCCAGCAGCGCCCCTGCGCATCCAGCGCCTCGATACCGGCGCCGGGCTCTTCGCGTACCGATTGCCAGGTGGCGGTGGCCCGCGCCGCCTGCGGCTGCGCCTCGCACAGCGAGAGCGCCAGCGGGTGGCGCGACCAGGCCGCCAGCGAGACGGCGGCGGCCAGCAACTCGGCATCGCGCATCGCGGCGGCCGCGGGCAAACGCGCCAGTCCGCTGTAGCGCGGCCGGTCTTCGGTCAGGGTGCCGGTCTTGTCGATGAACAAGCGCGTGCAGCCGGCCATGGTTTCCAGCGCGTCGAGCCGGCGCAGCAGCACCCCGCGGCGCGCCAGCGAGCCGGCCGCCGCCAGCAGCGCCGACGGCGTGGCCAGCGACAGCGCGCACGGGCAGGTGACGATCAGCACCGACACGGCCACCCACACCGCGCGGCCCGGGTCGATCACGCTCCACACGGCAGCGGCACCGGCGGCCAGCAGCAAGACGGTCCACAGGAAAGGCGCCGCCCAGCGATCGGCCCAGCGCGCGCTGGCCGGGCGCTGCGATTGCGCCTCGCGCATCAGCGCCACGATGGCGTCGTGGCGGGTGTCAGCACCCACGCGCAGCACCTGCATCACGACCGGCGCTTCGAGGTTCACGCTGCCGGCCACCACGTCGGCGCCGCTGTCCTTGCGCTGCGGCCGCGACTCGCCGGTGAGCAGCGCTTCGTTGACGGCGGTGGCACCTTCGAGCAAGCGGCCGTCGGCCGGGAAGGCCTCGCCGACCGCCACGCGCACGCGGTCGCCCGCCACCAGCCTGGCCAGGCTCACCCGCTCGGTGGATCCATCGGCGAGCAGCCGGGTGGCCGCCTCAGGCAGCACGCCCAGTGCGTTTTCCAGCGACTCGGCAGCGCGTTGGCGGGCGCGCAGCTCGAGGAAGCGCCCGCCGAGCAGCAGCGCCACGAACATCGTCAAGGAATCGAAATAGACCGCGCTGCCGAACGCGCCGTTCGGGTCGAACGCCGCGCCGCTGCTGGCGATGAAGCTCACCGCGATGCCGATGGCCACCGGCACGTCCATGCCGATGTGGCGCAGGCGCACCGAGCGCCAGGCGCCCTGGAAAAACGGCGCCGCCGAGAACACCAGCACCGGCAGGCTCATCACCCAGCCGCCCCAGTTGAGCAGCTGCTGCAGATCGGGCTCGATGCCCCCCGGGGCACTGACGTACGCCGGCGTGGCCAGCATCATCACCTGCATCGCGCAAAAGGCCGCCACGAACAGCCGCCACAGCGCACGTCGTGAATCGCGCAGCCGCTGCACGCGGGCGCTGGCCGCGGTGTCGGGATCGGCGCCATAGCCGGCGCGACGCACCGCGTCGATCAGCGCCGAAGGGCGCGTGAGGGTGGCGTCCCAGCGCACCGCCGCGCGTTGTGCGGCCGCGCTCACCGTCGCCTCGATGACACCCTCGACCGAGCGCAACGCCAGCTCGATCGGCAAGGCACACGCCGCGCAGGTGATGCCCGACAAGCGCAGCGCCGACACGCCGATGCGGCGGCCGTTGTCGTCAACCGACCAACTCGTGAAACGGGCCGTCTGCTCGGGATCGTCGAGCAAGGCGACGTCAGGCAAAGCGGCGGAAAGGTCGGGAACGGTACTCATCAGCGCGGGGCGCGGCCCTCAACACCGCTGAGGGCGAGTGTCCTCACCCGCTGGCCCGGCTCATTTGACGCAGATCAACTCGAACACCGGCGATGCCCGGCGCCGCGGGTGTCAATGCGTCAGCCGCTCGCGGCAGGCTGCGCGCTCGGCCTCGTCGCGGATCGCACCGCAACGCGCGGTCGCGTCGTTCACGCCGCTGGACTTGTTGTTGCGGATGGCGCTCTTGCTGGGCGTGAGCTTGAGCGGCGTGGCCGGCGGCGTCGGCCCGAGTGGAATCTTGACTTGCGGCGTGACCGTGCCTTCCGGGCGCGACTCGTCGGTAGGCGCAATGCTGTCGCGGCGATCGGCCGGCGTGAGCATGCGCGGCTTGGGTTTGGCGAGCTTGGTCGACTTCGATACCGGCGCCAACGACGCCGCAGGCTCGGGCAGCGCGGCGGCCATCTGGGCGCTGGCGGCGAAGTGGGTGGCGAGCAGCGCCATGGCGGCCACAAGCGGCAGGCGGCGAAGTTTCATGTGGAATCCTTGTTGGCAAAGCGGTCTTGAGCGACCGGCGCAATGTAGCTTGCTGGGGCCGATGCCGGCCCTTCGAGTTCTTGCGCGGTGAGCCACAGCCGCAGATCGAATTCGAGCTGGTGGTAATCAGACTCCATGTGGCAGCACAGCGCGTAGAACGGCTTGTCGTGCTCGCGCTCCTTGAGGTGCGCGAGTTCGTGCACCACGATCATCTTCAAGAACGCGCCGGGCGCTTCCTTGAACAGGCTGGCCACGCGGATCTCGCGCTTGGACTTGAGCCGCGTGCCCTGCACGCGCGACACCGTGGCGTGCGTGCCCAGCGCGTTGTGCAGCACCTGCAGCCGGTTGTCGTAGGCCACCTTGGCGATCGGCGGGGCGCTGCGCATGTAGCGCGTTTTCAGCGCCATCACGTAGTCGTAAAGCGCCGGGTCGTTGCGCACCTCGTTGGGCTCCGGATAGCGCTGGCGCACCGACTCGCCCAGGCGGCCTTGCGCGATCAGCTCGCACACGCGCGCCAGCACGGCAGGCGCATAGCCCGAGAGGTACTTCATGGCGCTCATGGGGCGATCGACGGGCCGGCCGAAGTGCCGGCATCGCGTGCGAGCACCAGCAGCAAGTTGTTGGCCGGCATCGCCACGCGCTCGCGCAAGTGCAAACCGACGACGGCCGCCTGCGCCAGCACATCGGCCAATGGGCGGATGCCCCAGGCCGCATCGCGCGCGCGCAGATCGGCATCAAAAGCCAGATTGCCCGGCGACGTGGACACATCCGCTTCGAGGTACGGCCCGTACAACACCAGCAGGCCCTGCGGCGCCAGGTGCCGCGCGGCCAGCCGCATCAGCGCAGCGCACGTGGCCCACGGCGAGATGTGCAGCATGTTGGCGCAGTAAAGCGCATCGACCGGTTCGCTCAAAGCGGCTGCCAGCGCCGCCGCGCTGGCCTCGTCGAGCACATCAAGCCGCAGCGCCGGGCGCACGTTGGTCAACCCCGCACACCACGCATCAATCGACGCCGGCGACCGCGCATCGCCATCGGTCGGCTGCCAGCGCCACCCCGCCAACGCCGCCGCGAAATGCGCCACATGCTGCCCGCTGCCGCTGGCGACTTCGAGGGCCAGGCCGGTGGCGGGCAACAGGCGCTGCAACTGCTCGAGGATCGGCGCCTTGTTGCGGTCGGCGGCGGGGGAGTGGAGGGTAGTGAAATTCAAACCCAGATCTGTCAAGACGGAGTGGAAAAAAGGGCGCGGATGGCAACCTATCGAGATTTTTCTCACAGGGGCAGAACGGTCGTGATCAGAACAGCCTTTTGAGTTTGAGCGCAGGCTTCTCGATGGCATGCCATGAAAAGGCGGCGAACGCCGATACGGCGACCAAGGCCAGAATCACATTGCCCAAGTAGGTCTTGCCAAAGTCCGACCAATAGTAGGCCGCCTGCTGCATCGGTCCGGCATAGAGGTAGATGCCGTAGGAATAATCGCCACCCATCAGCACGGGAATCTTCTTGGGCTTTAGCAGACCCAGCCAGACTGTCACGTAGGCTACTGGTAAGGGAGCCAACCGTACGAAATGGTCGCTATACATCGCTACCCCACCGAGCACCGCGCAGAGAACAGCTAGACCGCCATGCCGTGGAATGCTTCCGCGGTTAAGGTTGACGAGCACTCCAGCAAGGAAGAAGGCCACCAACTGACGTCCGCCGAAGTTGGCAGCGTGGTTGTTTGGATGGCCAATGTAAAAACTGGAGACGGTGTTGGCCATCGTCAGTGCCAGAAAGAGGGAAAGCAGGACGCGTGGCCGGTGGTGCAATTTGACTAGCGCCACGGCGGACAGAGTTGCGTAGCACTCTAGTTCATACGGCACCGTCCACAACGAAACGTTCAGGATGCCCGAAAGCGGATTCGTTTCGAACACCCCTGGCAGCTGGTAATGAATGTAGCCAGCGGCATTCAGGAAGTAGCGGTAGAAAACCGGGTCGGTGAAGTACTCGCTCAGGGGCGCGGTGGTCGCCAAAACCCCCAGTACCAACGCTGACAGGATCACCTCGACGCAAAGCGCGGGGTAGATACGGATAAACCGCAGCCAGAGAAATTTGACGATGCTGGGCGTGCGCTCCAGGCTAGATGTGACCAGAAAGCCACTAAGCGCAAAAAACATAGGAAGGATCCAGCACGTGACGTAGCTGGCACCCCACTGGGCTATCTCCCCCGCAGCGATAAGGCCTTGGGTATGCCCACAGGAGTGCCAAACCAGAACTGCGATGGCCAAAATAAACCGGAGATAGTCAAAGCCGGTCGTGAATCCCACCATCGAGTCCATGTACTCGCGAATCGTCTGGGGTTTTGTCATGCGAGGAGCGGGACGGGTTGTTATTTCGGAGAACACGCTAGGGGCAGGTACTAAGGGTGGCACAGTAGCGCTTAGCCGTCGCCCTCGGCGCTGCCGAGGGTAGCCAAGGCAGACCCGGCCGATCCTTAGCCGTCAAGCTCGGCCACGGTTTGCAGCCACCAACGAGTGGCTGCAACGGTCGATGCGCTGCGACGGCTACCCACTTCACCGCCTAGTCCCGGCTTGGTTTGTCTAGGTCGGCGCAAGCCCGTCGCAAACTACCGTGGAGGGTCGCAATGACTCGGGCATTCTCCGGTGACGGCAAGGCCTCACACGTCAATATTCGCCACCCGCAACGCATTCGTCTCAATGAAGTTGCGCCGTGGTTCGACCTCGTCGCCCATCAGCATGGTGAACACGCGGTCGGCTTCGATGGCGTCGTCGATCTGCACGCGCAGCAAGCGGCGCACGGTCGGGTCCATGGTGGTTTCCCAGAGCTGGCTGGGGTTCATTTCGCCCAGTCCCTTGTAGCGCTGGCGGCCCACGGCGCCTTCGGCTTGCAAGATCAGCCAGGCCATGGCCTGACGGAAGTCGCCCACGGCCGCCAGCTTCTGGCGCTCGCCCTCACCGCGCTTGACCACGGCATCGGCACTGACCAGGCCCTTGAAGGTGCGCCCGGCGGTGCTGAGCGCGTCGTAGTCGGCGCCGTGCACGAAGTCGGCGGTGATCACGCTGCTCTTGACGTTGCCGTGGTGCATGCGGCTGATGCGCAGGATGTGCTTGTCGAGGCGGGCGTCGAATTCGGCGCTCACTTCGGCGTCGTTGAGCGCGGCCTTGAGTTCGGTGGCCGATTGCTCGGCGGCTTCGAGCGTGTCCAGGTTGAGTGGCAGGCCGTTGGCCATGGCGCGCAGGGCGTCGATGTCCATCCACGCGCTCAGGCGATCGACCACGTTGTTGGCCAGCACGTACTGCTGCGCCAGCGCTTCGAGCGCTTCGCCTTGCAGCACGGGTGCGCCTTCAATGCCGGTTTCAAGCCGCGCGTCTTTCAGCGCCACGCGCAGCAAGTACGCGTCGAGCTCGTGGCCGTCTTTCAGGTACTGCTCTTCCTTGCCGAGCTTGACCTTGTAGAGCGGCGGCTGTGCGATGTAGATGTGGCCGCGCTCGACCAGCTCGGGCATCTGGCGGAACAAGAACGTGAGCAGCAGCGTGCGGATGTGCGCGCCGTCCACGTCAGCGTCGGTCATGATGATGATGCGGTGGTAACGCAGCTTGTCGGGGTTGAAGTCATCGCCCCCCATGCCCTT
>CANFXR010000125.1 GCA_947451035.1 Burkholderiales bacterium | reverse complement strand
GTGAATCGTTCCCTTGATGCCTTCCTTGCCGGCTTCCGGCTTGGGCGGCTCGGCCGGTGGCTTGGCCACCATGGCAGCCTTTTTCGGCGCGGCCATCATGGCGCGAATGGCCGATGCCTCGTCTTCAGCTGCCTTGCGGCGCTTGGCCAGATCGATGGCGCGCTGCTTGTCTTCGTCGACAAAATCCGCAGCCTTGATCACACGCAGCAAGGGCTTGGCCGGCTCTGCGGCAGCCGCCGCAGGCGCGGGCTCGACCACGGGCGCAGCAGGCTCGCCCGACGCGACCTGGCGAGCAGCCTCTTCGGCTGCGGCCTGCGCAGCGACAGCCGCCGCTGCGGCAGCTTTTTCGGCCTCAGCGCGGGCGTGGGCCTCAGCAGCCTCACGTTCGGCTCGCTCTGTTTCTTCACGCACACGCTGCCGCTCGGCGAGTTCAGCCTCCTGCTGGCGCAGCAACTCAGCCTGGGCTTGGGCTTCCTGCTCGAGTCGGACAAGTTCCTGGGCGTCAATCTCGACTTCGGGAGCGGCTTCCGGTGTACCCGGAACATCGTCTCGCTTCACGAAAGTGCGCTTCTTGCGAACCTCGACCTGAATGGTGCGTGCCTTGCCGCTCGAATCAGCCTGCTTGATTTCACTGGTCGACTTGCGGGTCAACGTGATCTTCTTGCGTTCGGCTCCCGCCGTACCGTGCGTGGAACGCAGGTAGTCGAGCAACCGCTCCTTGTCGGAGTCGGTCAGGGCATCGTCCGTCGATGCCTTGCTGACCCCGGCCGACTGCAGTTGCTCTAGCAGCGCAGCGGCGGGACGGTTCAGCTCGACAGCGAGTTGGGCGACGGTAGTCACAGCCATTGTGGAATCCTTGAAACAGGTCTAGCGGGTCTGGCAGGTCTTGCGGGGTAGCGTTCTTTGGCGCAGGCGTCAGGTGGTGAACCAGTGTTCACGCGCTTTCATGATCAAGGTCTTTGCCTTTTCATCATCAATGCCCGAGATCTCGACGAGTTCGTCCACCGCCAAATCGGCCAGATCGTCACGTGTGTGCACGCCACCGTCAGCCAGCTTGGAAATCAGGTCGGCGTCGAGTCCTTCGAGGTCACGCAAGTCCTGCGACACATCGTTGACGTTTTCCTCGTGGGCGATCTCCATGGTCAGCAAGGCGTCCTTGGCACGGGTGCGCAACTCGTTGACCGTGTCTTCGTCGAAGCCTTCGATCTCGAGCATTTCCTGCATCGGTACGTAGGCCACTTCCTCGAGGCTGGCAAAGCCCTCGGCGATCAGGATGTCGGCCACCTCGACGTCGACGTCGAGCTTGTCGACGAAGAGCTTGCGCACCGAGTCGCTTTCAACGGCTTGCTTGGCGGACGATTCCTCGGCCGTCATGATGTTGATGCGCCAGCCGGTCATCTCGGAAGCCAGACGAACGTTCTGGCCGCCACGGCCAATGGCGATCGCGAGGTTTTCCTCGTCGACCACGACGTCCATCGCATGGCGCTCCTCGTCGACCACGATCGACTGCACGTTGGCCGGAGCCAGGGCGCCGATGACGAACTGCGCGGGGTCTTCCGACCACAGCACGATGTCCACGCGCTCGCCGGCCAACTCGTTGGTGACGCCGTTGACCCGTGAGCCGCGAACGCCGACGCACGTGCCGATCGGATCGACCCGCTTGTCGTGCGACTGCACCGCGATCTTGGCGCGCGATCCCGGGTCACGGGCACACGACTTGATCTCGAGCAGGCCCTGCTCGATTTCGGGCACTTCCTGAGCGAACAACTCGACCATGAAACCGGGTGCGCTGCGCGACAGGATGATCTGCGGACCGCGCAAGGTGGCATCGACCTCGGCGATGTAGGCGCGAACCCGGTCACCGATGCGCAGGTTTTCCTTCGGGATCATTTCGTTGCGGCGCAGGCGGCCTTCAACGCGACCCGACTCGACCACGATGTCGCCCTTGTCGAGCCGCTTGACGGTGCCGACGAAGATCTTCTCGCCGCGCGAGAGGAAGTCGCTGAGCAACTGCTCGCGCTCGGCATCACGGATCTTTTGCAAAATGACCTGCTTGGCAGCCTGTGCGCCGATGCGACCGATGGACACGGAATCGACCGGCTCCTCGATGTAGTCATCGACCTCGATGTCGGCGATCTGCTCGAGTGCTTCGAAGTGCAGGATTTCCGAGTCAGGCAGTTGCAGCCCCGCCTCATCGGCCACCACGTGCCAGCGCCTGAAGGTTTCGTATTCGCCGGTTTCGCGGTCGACCGTGACCCGCATATCGACCTCGCCGCCTTGCAGTTTTTTCGACGCCGAAGCCAACGCTGCCTCGACTGCGGCAAACACCACCTCAAGGTCAACGCTCTTCTCGCGCGAAATGGCATCAACCAGCATCAACAGTTCGCGATTCATGGCTTGAGGTCTCCATCTACTTCAATACGGGCCGTCTCGACTGCGTCGACCGGCACCACCGGGGGCGCAGCAAACCGGCGCCCCTTGAAATCCACCACGGGCACCAACCGGGCCTCGCGTACTTCGTCAAACGTGAAGTCCAGCGCCTGCTCGCTGCCGGCATCGCCGAACACCACGCGCCAACCCTCGCCCAGCGGCTCGAGCACGCCTTGGTAATGCTTGCGTCCCTTGAAGGCCAGCTTCAGCGACACATCCACGCGCTGGCCACTGAACCGCAGGAAATCGGCCGGCTTCTTCAGGGGGCGATCGAGCCCCGGCGAAGACACCTCCAGGCGCTCGTAGGCACAACCCTCGACCTCGAGCACGTGCTGCAACTGACGCGTCACGCGCTCACAGTCCTCGACATTGATGAACTCGCTGACGCCCACCGCCGCTGGCGATGCCGCCGGCAGTTTGTCGATGTAGACCCGCAGCAGGCCTTTCGGCGTGCGCTCGACGTCCACCAGGTCGTAGCCCAGTCCCGTCACGGTCTTTTCAATGGCGAGTTGCCAGTTCATTAACGATCGATTCCCCGTCTTGATCCCTGAGTGCACCTAGGTGCAAACCACGATTGCCACGCCTATCGAGAAACACGTTCAAGAAAAAAAAATGGGCTGGAAGAATCCGCCCATTGAGCATTTTCTAGCTTCTCGCAAAACGAGGATTGTAGCCCGCGGCAGTGCTACCGGCAACACAGAAAACTGTCAAGTCAGGCGTGGTTGGCCGGGCCCGGCGCCCCCGATGGCAGGCGAGGCAGCGCGCATCCGTTCCGGTTGCACCGTGGCCCATGCAAAAATCGTCGCAATGTCATCTGGGGAAAAAGAATGGGTTTTTTGACTGGCAAGCGGCTTTTGATCACCGGTGTTCTTTCCAACCGGTCGATCGCCTACGGGATCGCACGGGCCTGCCACCGAGAGGGCGCAGAGCTGGCCTTCAGCTACGTGGGTGAGCGCTTCAAGGGTCGCGTGGCCGAATTCGCGGCCGAATTCAATTCGACGCTGCTGTTTGATTGCGACGTGGCCGACGACGCCCAGATCGACGCGATGTTCAACCAACTGGGCGAGTCCTGGCCAGAATTCGACGGTTTCGTCCACTCCATCGGCTTTGCCACGCGCGAGTCGATCACCGGGGACTTTCTCGACGGCCTGTCGCGCGAGGGCTTCCGCATCGCACACGACATCTCGAGCTACAGCTTTCCAGCCATGGCCAAGGCCGCGGCGAGCCGACTGCGCCCTCGTGCAGCGCTGCTCACGCTGACCTATCTGGGCTCCGAACGCGCCGTGCCCAACTACAACACCATGGGCCTGGCCAAGGCCTCACTCGAGGCCAGCGTGCGCTATCTCGCGGCCAGCCTCGGACCGCGCGGCGTGCGCGTCAACGGCATTTCGGCCGGCCCGATCAAGACGCTGGCGGCGACAGGCATCAAGGACTTCGGCAAGATCCTCGAGGTGGTCGCTGCCAATGCGCCGCTGCGCCGCAACGTCACCATCGAAGACGTCGGCAACGTCGCGGCCTTCTTGTTGTCGGATCTGGCCTCGGGCGTCACCTCCGAGATCACCTACGTCGACGGCGGCTTCAGCCATGCGATGTCGGGCACGGTGGACCTCGACTGAGCTCAGGCGATCACAGCTTCGACTTGACCAGCGCGATCGCCCGCTCTGACAGCGGTACCGCGCTGGCCAGCAGCGCGGCAATCTCGTCGCGACAGGTCTGCGCAAATGCGGCGTCGTGCAGGCTGGGCACGTTGATGTCCACGTTGAGCGCCGCGCTGCGCAGGGCGGCTTGCGCAGCGAGCGCTCCCACGCCGGCGTCACTGATCACATTGCGGTTGCCGACCTCGGCAGCACGCATCGACAGCGCGATCACGTCGGCGCTCGCACGGGCGCACGCCAGCGGCGCTTCGGTCGCTGCGCGCAACGCATGCTGGATGGCGGCGCCGCGCAAGGTCTTGTCTTCGTCGGTCAGCTTGGGCAGTCCGTAGGCGGCCATCAGACCGTTGAAGGCGGCGATGTCTTCGGCCACCATGTCGGCCAGACGCTGGCGCAGGCCTTCGGCGTCGTGCAGCACCGAGCGCATCTCGGGTTCGACTTCGGCGTAATTCTTCTTGCCGATGGTCAGGTTGCACACCATGCTGACCAGGGCGGCGCCCAGCGCACCCATGATGGCCGCACCGCTGCCGCCACCCGGGGTGGCCGCACTGCTGGCGAGTTCGTCGAGGAATCGGGTGACGGGCTGTTCAATGATCATGTCGGTGTCTCCAGTTCAGGCCAGCGCCATGGCCTTGGCGGTGGCATAGATTTCTTCGGCGTCGAGCACCCGGTCGGAGGCCTCGAACAGTTGCGCGACACAGGCCCGGTGCACGGCCAGCTTGAGCGCGCCAAAGCCGAGCGCGCCCCAGCAGGCACGGCCGTGGCGGTCGACTCCGCGGTCCATCATGTCGATGCCCTCGATGCCCAAAGGCGGCGTCGCGTTCGAATCGGCCAGGTAGCGGAGCGTCGGGTTGTTTTTCCAGTCGTCTTCGCGCAGCAGCACGCTGCTCGCCGCACCGGTGGCGAACACGATGTGAGCGCCTTCACAGGCGCGCGCACGCGAATCGCAGTCGGGCGCCTCGATGGCCTGCACATCGATGCCGAAGCCCGCCTTGAGGCGGTCGCACGCCTTTTGCGCGTTGGCCAGCGTGCGCGAGGTGATCGCCACCGACACGCCTTCCTTGGCCAGCATCACTGCGGCGCGCTGGCCGACCGGACCGGTGCCAGCCAGGATGACCGCGCTCAAACCGGCGAGTTGCCCGCCCGCACTCTTGAACAAGCAGGCCACGCCGGCCGCCGCAGTGGTGTTCGAGCCATTGCTGTCGAGCATCACCGACACGCGAAAGTTCGAGAAGAACTTGCCGCGCACCGCCTTGAACAGCGCCTCGCCCGCGGCCAGGTTGCTGCCGCCAACGAACAGTGCCGTGGACTTCTTGTCCTTGGGCGCGCGCGTGAAGATGGCGCCTTCGACCAGCGCGCCGACGTTCGCGGTGTTGATGCCGCCGTGAGGCACCACATGGTCGGCGCCACCGTCATAGGCCACCACGGTGTCGAAGACGGACGGGATCGGGTCGGTGTCGAACTGGAACAAAAGCTTTTTCATGTGGGGTCCTCGCAATGGAATCAGATTCACGCGGCGCGCATCAGTTCAGCAGATGCTGCGGCTCGCCACGCACAAAACACTCGATGTTGTCGATCAGCTGATCGGCCAGGCACTGCATCGCGCCGTCAGACGCCCACGCCACATGCGGCGTGAGGATGAAGTGGGGCAGCCGCAGCTCGAGCAACGGGTTGCCGGCGGTGGGCGGCTCAGTGCTCAGCACATCGAAGCCCGCGCCGGCGATCAGCCCTTGCTGCAGGGCCGTCACCAGCGCCGCCTCGTCGACCAACCCGCCGCGCGCCGTGTTGATCAGGATCGCGCCGGGCTTCATCTGGCGCAACTGATCCGGGCCGATGAGGTTGCGCGTGAGCGCCGTCAGCGGGCAATGCAGCGACACCACATCCGACTCGGCCAGCAGCCGCTTCAGCGGCACGCAATCCAGCTCGGCTGCGGCCGATGTGGCGTGCTCGGCGAACAGCACGCGCATGCCAAAAGCGCGCGCCAGCGCCGCCGTGGCTAGACCCAGCGAGCCCGCGCCCACGATGCCCATCGTGCTGCCGTGCAGGTCGCGGATCGGGTGGTC
>CANFXR010000124.1 GCA_947451035.1 Burkholderiales bacterium | reverse complement strand
GGCCGCGTGACGACGCTTTCGAACTGCTTGGTCAGCTCGCGGCACACCGTGACGGCGCGCGTGCCGCAGCACTCGCCCAGCGAGCGCAGCAGCGATTCGATGCGGTGCGTGGCGATCGCCTGCAGGGCCTGCGCGAGCGACGCTTCGGTGAGCCCGAACGGCTCGAGCAGCAGCTGCTGCGCCACGGCAAGGCGCTCGATGGTGGGTTCGCGGGAGATCATGGTCAATCCTTCAAGACTCGAATTTCATTGTAGGAGTGGGCCACCGCAGCCAACCCCGCTTGTGGCCGGCCGGCGATGCGGCGCTGAGCCCCCTCAAGGCGCGGCGCCGGCGTCCTTGAGCTCGAGCGCGCGGGCGTACAGCGCGTTGCGCGGCGCGCCGGTGAGCGTGGCCGCCAGCGACACCGCCTGCTTGAGCGGCAATTCGCCCAGCAGCGTGCGCAACACGCTGTCGTGCTGCGCCGACTCGTCGGCTGAAGTCGACGGCGCCATCGCGTGCACCACCAGCACGAACTCGCCGCGCAGGCGGTTGGCGTCTTCGGCGGCCCAGCCGGCCAGCTCGGTCGCGGGCCGCGTGACGACGCTTTCGAACTGCTTGGTCAGCTCGCGGCACACCGTGACGGCGCGCGTGCCGCAGCACTCGCCCAGCGAGCGCAGCAGCGATTCGATGCGGTGCGGGGCCTCGAACAGCACTTGCGTGTCGAGGCTGGCGGCCAGCGATTGCAAGGCCAGCGTGCGTTCGCCGCCCTTGGCCGGCAAAAAGCCGATGAAGCGAAAGCCGGCACCCACCGTGTCACCGGCCACGCTGACGGCGGTGATCGCGCTGCTCACGCCCGGCACGGCCACCACCCGATGGCCGGCAGCACTCACCGCGGCGACCAGCGCTGCGCCGGGGTCGCTGACGGCCGGGGTGCCGGCGTCGCTGACGTAGGCCACCCGCTCGCCACGGATCAGCCGCGCGATCACGTCGCCCGCCGACGACTGCTCGTTGTGCTGGTGCACGGCCATCAAGGGCTTGTCCAGGCCGAGGTGGCGCAGCAGCGGCGCGGTGTGGCGGGTGTCTTCGCAGGCCACCGCGTCCACCAGCGACAGCACATGAATGGCGCGCAGCGTCAGGTCGGCCAGATTGCCGATGGGCGTGGCCACCACGTACAGCGCGCTGGCGGGATACTGTTGATGACCGGCTGCCGCAGCGGCGGCCAGGAGCAAGGCGGAGGTGGGAGTGGTGGTCACGACGAAGGCGGTGGGGGAGGACGGCGAGTCCCGTGCGTTGGCGCACCTTCTGAGCCAGGGACTCACGCTCGTGCAGCGCAATTATCGGGTCGCCGCCGGGCCGCACGCGCGCGGCGGCGAAATCGACCTGATCGTGCGCGAGCGCGACGGCACGCTGGTCTTCGTCGAGGTCAAGTCGCGCCAGACCGGACGCTACGGCGGCGCGGCGGCCAGCGTCAGCACGGCCAAGCAGCGCCGCGTGATCTTTGCGGCGCGCTGCTACTTGCGGGGCTTTGCGTCGCCGCCGGCGTGCCGCTTCGATGTGGTGGCCATCGAGGGCGAGCGTCTCGAGTGGCTGCGCGGCGCCTTCGATGCGGCCTGAGTGGCCTGCTGGGGCAAACCCTTGGCCTATGATCCCTGACCATGCTTGAACAACGCATCCAACAACAGTTTTTTGACAGCGCCGACCTCAAATACGCCGCCGCCGAGCCCCTGAGCAAATCGATCGCCGAGGCGGTCGAGGCGGTACTGGGCAGCATCACGGCCGGCGGCAAGGTATTGGCCTGCGGCAATGGCGGCTCGGCCGCCGACGCCCAGCATTTCGCCGCCGAACTGGTGGGCCGCTTCGAGCGCGAGCGCCCGGGTCTGGCGGCCATCGCGCTGACCACCGACAGCTCCATCCTCACGGCGATCGGCAACGACTACGACTTTGCCTCGATCTACTCGAAGCAGGTGCAAGCCATCGGCCAGCCCGGCGACGTGCTGATCGCCATCAGCACCAGCGGCAACTCGGCCAACGTGCTGGCCGCGGCCCAAGCGGCGCACGCGAAGGACATGACCGTGGTGGCGCTCACCGGCCGCACCGGCGGGCGCCTCGTCGAGCTGCTCACTGACACCGATGTGCACATTGCGGTGCCCCACGACCGCACGGCGCGCATCCAGGAAGTTCACTTGCTGGCGCTGCATTGCCTTTGCGATGCGGTCGATTTCCAGCTTCTCGGAGACCAAGAATGACCCCCCAGACCCATCGATTGACCCGGCTGTGCAGCGTGCTGCTGCTGTCCCTGGCGGCGGCGGGCTCGCTCACCGCGTGCTTTCCGCTGATGCTGGGCGGGGCGGTGGTCGGCGGCACCGTGGTGCTGACCGACCGGCGCACCACCGGCTCGCAAGTCGAGGACGAGGGCATCGAGCTCAAGGCCGCCAATCGCCTGCATGACGTCCTGGCACCCGCTCGCGGCCATATCAGCGTGACCAGCTACAACCAGTTGGTGCTCGTCACCGGCGAGGTGACCAGCGATGCCGACCGGCAACTGGTCGAGCAGACGGTCTCGCACGTCGAAAAGGTGCGTTCGATCGTCAACGAGGTGTCGGTGGTGGCTGCGCTGTCGTCTTCGACCCTGGGCTCCGAAACGCTGCTGACCAGCCGCGTGAAGGCGGCGCTGGTCGACTCCAAGGATCCGCTGGCCAACGTCGTGAAGGTGGTGTCCGAGCGCGGCACCGTCTACCTGATGGGCCGCCTGACCGAGCGCGAGGCGCTCACGGCCGTCGAATCCGTGCGCGGCGTGAGCGGCGTGCAAAAGGTGGTGCGCGTGTTCGAGATCATCAGCGAGGCCGATCTGTCCGCGCTGAAGTCCGGGTCCCCCCCGAAGTGAGCCCGGCGCGGCTCAGCGCAGCCGCGTGATCAGGCTCGAGGTGTCGCAGCGCCCGCCGCCGGCGGCCTGCACCTCGGCGTAGAAACGGTCGACCAGTTCGGTCACCGGCAGTGGTGCGCCGTTGAGTTGCGCTTCTTGCAGCACCAGTCCCAGGTCCTTGCGCATCCAGTCGACCGCGAAGCCGAAGTCAAAGGCGCCCTCGACCATGGTGGGGCCGCGCTGGTCCATCTGCCAGCTTTGCGCCGCACCCTGGCCCAGAACACCGAGCACCGCCTTCATGTCGAGCCCGGCCCGGTCACCAAAGGCGATCGCTTCGGACAGGCCTTGCAGCAACCCGGCAATGGCGATCTGGTTGACCATCTTGGCCAGCTGGCCGCAGCCGCTCGCACCCAGCAGCGTCATCGCCTTGGCGTAGGCCAGCGCGATCGGCCGCGCCCGCTCGAACGCTTCGACGTCGCCGCCGCACATGACGGTGAGCGAACCATTGAGCGCGCCGAGGTTGCCGCCGGACACCGGCGCGTCGATGAAGTGCAGCCCGCGCGTCACGGCTGCGGCACTCAACTCACGCGCCAGCGAGGCCGATGCCGTGGTGTGGTCGACGAACACCGCGCCACGGGCCATGCTGGCGAAGGCGCCATCGGCGCCCACGGTCACCTCGCGCAGGTCGCGGTCGTTGCCCACGCAGGCGAACACGAAGGCCGCGCCCGCGGCCGCCTCGCGCGCGGTGGCCGCCAGCGCGCCGCCATGCGCGGCCACCCAGGCTTGGGCCTTGGCAGGGTTGCGGTTGTGGACCGTGACGCGGTGGCCGGCGCGCGCGAGGTGGGCGGCCATCGGGTGGCCCATCACGCCCAGACCGATGAAGGCCACGCGCTCGGAATCCACCCTGACGTACGGGCGCTCGCCCACGCAGTGGGTGCTCACGTCGTCAGACGATCCGGAAGTGTTCGGTGCCGGCGGCCAGGTCGGTGCTTTGGGCGCGCTGGCTGTTGAGCTTGATCTGCAGGCGCAGGTCGTTGACCGAATCGGCGTTGCGGATGGCGTCCTGGTAGGTGATCGAATGGCTCTCGTAGAGGTCGAACAGGCTTTGGTCGAAGGTCTGCATGCCCTGCTCGCGCGAGCGCTTCATGACTTCCTTGATCTCGGCCACCTCGCCCTTGAAGATCAGGTCGGAAATCAGTGGCGAATTGAGCAAGATCTCGATGGCGGCCACGCGGCCGGTGCCTTCCTGGCGCGGCATCAAGCGCTGCGACACCAGCCCCTTGAGGTTGAGCGACAAGTCCATCAGCAGCTGCGAGCGCCGCTCCTCAGGGAAGAAATTGATGATGCGGTCGAGCGCCTGGTTGGCGCTGCTCGCGTGCAGCGTGGCCATGCACAGGTGGCCCGTCTCGGCGAAGGCCACCGCGTGTTCCATGGTCTCGCGGTCGCGGATCTCGCCCATCAGGATCACGTCGGGCGCCTGGCGCAGCGTGTTCTTCAGCGCGATGCCCCAGTCGTCGGTGTCGAGGCCCACTTCACGCTGCGTGACGATGCAGTTCTTGTGCGGGTGCACGAACTCGACCGGGTCTTCGATGGTGATGATGTGGCCGTACGAGTTCTCGTTGCGGTGGTTGACCATCGCCGCCAGCGAGGTGCTCTTGCCCGAGCCGGTGGCGCCCACGAAGATCACCAGACCGCGCTTGGTCAGTGCCACTTCCTTGAGCACTTCGGGCAGGTGCAGCCCGTCGAGCGTGGGCAGGTCCTTGGGGATGGTTCGCAGCACCAGACCCACGCTGCCTTGCTGCACGAAGGCGTTGATGCGAAAGCGCCCGATGCCTTGCGGCGAGATCGCGAAGTTGCACTCCTTGGTGCGCTCGAACTCGCCGGCTTGCTTGTCGTTCATCACCGCGCGCGCCAGCGCCACCGTGTGCAGGCCCGTCAGCGGCTGCGGCGACACCTTGGTCACCTTGCCATCGACCTTGATGGCCGGCGGAAAGTCGCAGGTCAGAAACAGGTCCGAGCCGCCGCGCGACACCATCAGGCGCAGCAAGTCGTTGATGAATTTCGAGGCCTGGTCGCGTTCCATGTGCGTTTTTTCCTTTGACTGTGCCGTCGCCCGGCGACTTCAGGGGGGGGGCGCGATCAGCCCGGGAAATTCTCGGGGAACTTGGCCTTGGTGCGTGCCTCGACGGACGCGACGACGTTGCGTCGCACCAGGTCGGCCAGGTTCTGGTCGAGCGTTTGCATGCCCATGCTGTTGCCGGTCTGGATGGACGAATACATCTGCGCGATCTTGCTTTCGCGGATCAGGTTGCGGATGGCGGGTGTGCCCAGCATGATTTCGTGGGCGGCGACGCGCCCGCTGCCGTCCTTGGTCTTGCACAGCGTTTGCGAGATCACGCCGACCAGCGACTCGGACAGCATCGCGCGCACCATGTCTTTTTCGGCGGCCGGAAAGACGTCGACGATGCGGTCGATGGTCTTGGCCGCGCTCGAGGTGTGCAGCGTGCCGAACACCAGGTGGCCGGTCTCGGCGGCGGTCAGCGCGAGCCGGATGGTCTCGAGGTCGCGCATTTCGCCCACCAGGATGGCGTCAGGGTCTTCACGCAGCGCCGAGCGCAGCGCGTTCGAAAAACTCAGCGTGTGCGGACCCACCTCGCGCTGGTTGATCAGGCACTTCTTGGACTCGTGCACGAACTCGATCGGGTCTTCGACCGTGAGCACGTGGCCGTATTCGTTTTCGTTGAGGTGGTTGACCATCGCCGCCAGCGTGGTCGACTTGCCCGAGCCGGTCGGGCCGGTCACCAGCACCAGACCGCGCGGGCGCAGCGCGAGTTCGGCGAACACCTTGGGCGCGTTGAGCTGCTCGAGCGTGAGGATCTTCGAGGGAATCGTGCGGAACACCGCGCCGGCGCCGCGGTTGTGGTTGAAGGCGTTGACGCGAAAGCGCGCCAGCCCCTGGATCTCGAACGAGAAGTCGCACTCGAGCAGTTCCTCGTAGGCCTTGCGCTGCGAGTCGCTCATGATGTCGTACACCATGTCGTGCACATCCTTGTGCTCGAGCGGCTCGACGTTGATGCGGCGCACATCGCCATGCACCCGGATCATCGGCGGCAGACCGGCTGACAGGTGCAGGTCCGAGGCCTTGTTCTTGACCGAAAACGCCAGCAGTTGGGAGATGTCCATGGGGGCTCGCTCAGGGTGCGTGTGCGACTCAGTCACCACGGCGCCGGAGTGCTGTGGGCTTTGTTCGGTGGCGGATACTCGAGTCGATTATGGCGACGATCGAACACAACCTGCACGAAGTGCGCCGGCGCATCGCCAGCGCGTGCGCGGCGGCTGCGCGCCCCGAGCAAAGCGTCACGCTGCTGGTGGTTGGCAAGACATTTCCGGCGGCCGATCTGCGCGCCGCCTTCGAGGCTGGTGCGCGCTGCTTCGGCGAGAACTACGTGGCCGAAGCGCTCGACAAGATCAGCGTGCTCGCCGATTTGCGCGATCGCATCGAGTGGCACCTTATCGGCCCGTTGCAAGCCAACAAGACCCGCGCCGTGGCCGAGCACTTCGACTGGGTGCATTCGGTCGACCGGCTGAAGATCGCGCAGCGCCTGAGCGAG
>CANFXR010000123.1 GCA_947451035.1 Burkholderiales bacterium | reverse complement strand
GTGAGGTACACGCAGTCGGGGCGCAGCGCGAGCAGCCGCTCGAACGAGTGGCGCAGTGCTGGCGGGTCGAACTGCACGGGCGTGGTGCTGGGCAGCAGCCAGCTTCCTCGCGGCGTGTCGAACTCGCGGTACGACAGACCGAAGGTGTCGCCCGTGAAGAGGCCGCGGCTGCGCTCGTCCCACACGCAGTGGTGGTGGCGGGCGTGGCCGGGTGTGTCGAGCAGCCGCAGGGACCGGCCGGCCAGGTCGATCTCCATGCCGTCGGCGCTTTCGAGCACGCGCCCGGCCGGCACCGGCAGCACCGTGCCGATCGAGCGCTGCACTTCGTCGGCGCCGTAGACCGCACTGGCACCGGCGATCAGCCTGGACGGATCGATCAGGTGACGCGCGCCCAGCGGGTGCACCACCAGCCGGGCTTTGGGCAGCGCGGCCATCAGCGCACCCGAGCCGCCCGCGTGGTCGAGGTGCACGTGCGTGGGGATCACCCAGTCGACCGCATCGCGCGCCACCCCGGCGGCCTCGAGCACCGCGAGCAGACGAGTCACCGAGTGGCCTGTGCCGGTGTCGATGAAGGCTGCGCGGCCGCGTTCGACGACGAGGTAGGCCGCGTCGAAGTTCGCCCGCTGGTAGCCGGTGTCGATCGCCCACACGCCATGCGCGAGTGCGGTTGAAAATTCAGTCGTTGATTCCATGGCTTTGCCTTTGGTCTGTGGCCGTTGACCCTCACGAGATTGTTGCGATGAACATCACCGTTTACGGCATCCCCCACTGCGACACCGTCAAGAAGGCCCGCGCCTGGCTGGCCGATCACGGCATCGCCTATGCATTTCACGACTACAAGAAGCAAGGCGTGCCGCTGGCCCAGCTCGATGACTGGATGCAGCAGCTGGGCTGGGAGGCGCTGCTCAACCGCAAGGGCACCACCTGGCGCAAGCTGGATGCCGAACGGCAAGCCGCCGTCCACGACGCGGCCAGCGCGCGCGATTTGATGGTCGCGCAGCCTAGCGTCATCCGCCGCCCGGTGGTCGAGTATCCGTGCGGCGTGCTGGTCGGCTTCGATGCCAACGAGTGGGGCCGCTCGCTGGCCTGAGTCAGCGCGCCCGCACGCCGCACCCAGCCCCGCCACCAAGTGCGGTATGTTGTGCCCCATGGATGAGCTGACCTTCTTCTGGCACGACTACGAAACCTTCGGCGTGGTGCCCCGCCGCGACCGGCCCTCGCAGTTCGCCGGTGTGCGCACCGATGCCGAACTCAACGAGATCGACGAGCCGCTCACGCTGTATTGCCAGCCGGCCGACGACAGCCTGCCCGACCCCGAGAGTTGCCTGCTCACCGGCATCACGCCGCAGGTCTGCCTGGAACGCGGCGTACCCGAGCACGCGTTCGCCGCGGCGATCGAGGCGCAGCTCGCGCGTCCCGGCACCGTGGGCGTGGGCTACAACTCGATCCGCTTCGACGACGAGGTCACTCGGCACCTGTTCTGGCGCAACCTGATCGAGCCTTACGCGCGCGAATGGCAAAACCAGTGCGGCCGCTGGGACCTGATGGACGTGGTGCGCTGCTGCTACGCGCTGCGCCCGAACGGCATCCACTGGCCGCGCCACGACGACGGGCGCCCGTCATTCAAGCTCGAGCACCTGAGCGCGGCCAATGGGCTGGCGCACGAGGCGGCGCACGATGCGCTGTCGGACGTGCGCGCCACGCTGGCGCTGGCGCGGCTCATCCGCCACGCGAACCCCAAGCTCTGGGACTTCTGCCTGCGCCTGCGCAAGAAAGACGAAGTCATCCGCGAGATGGCCACGGCGCAGGCCGCGGGCAAGCCGTTCTTGCACGTGTCGGGCATGTACCCCGCCGATCGCGGCTGCATCGCGCTGGTGTGGCCGTTGGCGCCGCACCCGACCAACAAGAACGAGGTCATCGTGTGGGACCTCGCCGAAGACCCGCGCGTGCTGCGCGACCTGGACGCGGCGACGCTGCGCCAGCGCATGTTCAGCCGCGCCGATGCGCTGCCCGAAGGCGTGACGCGCTTGCCGATCAAGACGATTCACCTCAACAAGTCGCCCGTGGTCATCGGCAACCTGAAGACGCTGAGCGCCGAGATGGCCGGGCGCTGGGGCATCGATGTGGCGCAAGCGCTGGTGCATGCCGATCTGGCCGCGCAGCACACCGCGCTGCTGGCCGGCCTGTGGCCCGAGGTGTTCGAGCGCCCGGCGGCGGCCACGCCCGACGTCGACGAAGACCTGTACGGCGGCTTCGTCGGCAACGACGACCGCCGCTTGCTGCAGCGGCTGCGCGGGCTCGCTCCGGCGGCGCTCGCCGGGCAGCGGCCCGACTTTGCCGACCCGCGGCTGGGTGAGTTGCTGTTTCGCTACCGGGCGCGCAACTTTCCTGAAACGCTCACCGAGGACGAGCAGCAGCGCTGGAACGAGCACCGCGTGCACCGGCTGCATGAAGGGGCGGGCGGTGCCCGAACGTTGCAGGCGTTCTTCGATCGCATCGACGAACTCGGCGAAGACGCCGACGAGCGCGCGCAGGACATTCTGGGGGCGCTGGTCGACCACGCCACGGCGATCGCCCCGGACCTGGACTGAGGCGGGCGGCACCCCGTGATGCCCTGCGGTAGTGCATCCTTGTGGGCGATTGGCGCCGATATGAGCGGCTGATGCCGGAAATGTCTCGAT
The DNA here is from genome assembly GCA_947451035.1 of Burkholderiales bacterium. GTDB lineage: Bacteria > Pseudomonadota > Gammaproteobacteria > Burkholderiales > Burkholderiaceae_C > PBB1. The sequence continues at coordinate 3,795 of CANFXR010000123.1, read as the reverse complement.
TTGGTGCCTGAGTACGCACCAAATCGGGAACGTTTTTTGCTTCCGTGGTGCGCGAGTTTTGAACAACGGCGCACCAGACGCCGCTCACCAGCACCCTACGGAGGCATTCATGGATCAGGTCAAGCAGGGCAGCGACGCCCTTTTTCTTTTGTTGGGCGCCGTCATGGTGCTGGCGATGCACGCGGGCTTTGCCTTTCTCGAACTCGGCACGGTACGCAAGAAGAACCAGGTCAACGCGCTGGTGAAGATCCTGGTCGACTTCTCGGTGTCGACCGTCGTCTACTTTTTCATCGGCTACAGCGTGGCCTACGGCATCAGCTTTTTCACCGGCGCCGAGTCGCTGATGCAAAAGAACGGCGTCGAGCTGATGCGCTTCTTCTTTTTGCTGACCTTTGCCGCGGCCATCCCGGCCATCGTGTCGGGCGGCATCGCCGAGCGTGCGCGGTTCGGTCCGCAACTCGTGGCCACCGCCGTGCTGGTGGGTGTGGCCTACCCGCTGCTCGAAGGGGTGGTGTGGGGCAACAAGTTCGGCCTCCAGGAGACGATCACCCGCCTGACCGGTGCGGCCTTCCATGACTTTGCCGGCAGCGTGGTGGTGCATGCGTTTGGCGGCTGGGTCGGACTCGTGGCGGTGGTGCTGCTGGGCGCTCGCAGCAACCGCTACCGCAAGGACGGCGGCATCAGCGCGCACCCGCCGTCGAACATCCCCTTCCTGGCGCTGGGCGCGTGGGTGCTGGCCGTGGGTTGGTTCGGCTTCAACGTGATGAGCGCGCAGGCGCTCGACAAGATTTCCGGGCTGGTGGCCGTCAACTCGCTGATGGCGATGGCCGGGGGCACGCTGGTGGCGGTGGTGCTGGGTCGCAACGACCCGGGCTTTGTCTACAACGGCCCGCTGGCCGGACTGGTGGCCGTGTGTGCGGGCTCCGACGTGATGCACCCAGCCGGCGCGCTGGTGGTCGGGGGTGTGGCCAGCGCGATCTTCGTGTCCATGTTCACCCTGACCCAGAACCGCTGGAAGATCGACGACGTGCTCGGCGTGTGGCCGCTGCACGGGCTGTGCGGCGCCTGGGGCGGCATCGCCTGCGGCATCTTTGGCCAGACGGCACTCGGTGGCGTGGGTGGCGTGAGCGTCGTCGCGCAGCTCGCGGGCACGCTGCTGGGCGTGCTCTGGGCGCTGCTGTCGGGCCTGGCGGTGTACGGCGGCATCAAGTCGGTGACCTCGCTGCGCCTGACGCTCGAGGAGGAGTTCGAAGGCGCCGACCTGTCGATCCACCGCATCGGCGCCACACCGGAGCGCGAGTCCAACTGGTGATGCGCCGGGTCGGCGAACCCCGTTCAGCGCAGCACGACGTACATCGCTGAATCGGGGAAGCTGAACTCCACCCGCCGCGCATTGCGGCGCAGCGGCACGTCCTTGAGCGACATGCCGTTCATGTCGAGCGCGGTGGCGGTGGTGAGCGCCGGGTTGTCGATGGCCACGTCGAGCTGCGCCGAGACGACCCGCCACGGGGCGCCGCCGATCGAGGTGATTTCCATCCCGCTGGCCGGCGGTTTGCCGCCGGTCGTCCAGGTGGCGGGCCGCTCGGTCCAGCCGGTGGGCCGGCTTTGCGTGGCGTACTGCACCAGCACGCGATGTGAGCGACGCAAAGGCTCGTCATCGAGCGAGATCGCCATGGCCGCGCCATAGGTGTTGCGCGAGGTGAACTGCACATCGGTCAGCCGGGTGGTGGACGTGGCCGTGTCGAAATGGGCGGCCACGCCTTGAACCCGCGGTGCGTCGACGGTGCAGCGGCCCAACTTGGGTGACATGACGATCTCGCCCGTGTTCGAGCGCAGCGCATCGGCGCTGATCAACTTGGCCAGCGGGGCCAGCTTGGACTTGGCCGGATCGGCGTCGAAGGCGATTTGCACCGGGCCCGTCAGGAAGGCCTCTCCGGGCACGCCGGTCTGGATGCTCGAGCGCTCGGCGATGTCGCCGCTGTCGCGGTTGGGGTCGTAGCTCGCCTCTTCGGCAATCACCGGCGTCTTGCGCGCCCACAGGTCGGCGAGTGCGCGGTTCTCGACCACCACGGGCGCGCCTTGCTGCACATCGCCGCGCCGGTAGGCGAGGGCGGCCGCAGGAAAGCTGCCCAGCATCTCGGGCGTGGCGAAGGTCCATTTCTGCTGGCTGGCCAGATAGCCGTTGGCCGATTGCGGCGGTGACCAGCCCTCGTCGCCCGTGCTGAACCAGACATAGCCGTCGATGCCGGTGAGCGACGCATAGGCCGAGATGAGGAACGGGCCTTCGGCTGCGTAGGCGTTGGGCATCACCCAGGCGCCTTCGGTCACCAGCATCGGCCGGCCGAGCGTTTGCTTCAGGTTGATCGGCAGCAGCTTGGGGTTGCGCAGCACGCTCTCGCTCGTGTAGCGGTCGCCGGGCATCACGGCCCAGCCGCGATTCGACCCTTCGTGCAGGCCAGCGGTGTAGACGTTGGCCGCGTCGACATCGGCGGCCGTGTAGGACCAGCGCTCGACATCGCCCAGGCGCACTGCGCTGGCGGTCCGCCAGTTGCCCGCGTTGATCAGCGAACTGACGCCCAGTTCGTCGCGCAGGTAGCTCACGATCATGCGGTTGAAGTCCCACATGGTGCGGGCGTAGAACTCGGTCTGCTCGGCCAGCCGAAGTGCACGCGTGCCGCGTACGGGCTGCGTGAGCTCCCACAGGTTGATCAGCGCCAGGCGGCCTTCGTCGGGCGCATCGCCGGCCACCGCATCCCCGCCCCAGGCGGCCAGCGCCTTGGCCACCGAGCCGTGCTTGCCGTCGGCGAATTGCGCGAAGCGGGTTTCGAGCGCGGCGCGTTGCGGCCCCTTGATGCCGCCCACCGTCCAGAACAGCAAGCTGTCTTCGTTCTGGATCTGCACCAGCGCCACGCTCGCATCGCGCGCCAGCGGCACGCCGCTGTACGGGTTCTTCTCGGTGAACAGTTGCTTGAGCCACGACTTGTAGGCGGCTTGCAGCGTGGGGTCGAAAAACAGCAGCCCGAAGGCCGATTGATCGGCACCACCGGCCACCGCCCAGTCCTTCGCGAACTTCATCGGGCCGGCCCAGTAGGGGGAGATCACGCTGTAGATGCCCTCGGTGCGCATCGCCGCCACCATGCGCCAGATCGCGTCGCGCTCGGCGCGGTTGATGTCGTCGATCGGTGCGCTGGTTGGCGGGCTGATCTGCCGGTGCTGGCGCACCAGATTGACGCCGCGCTTGGCCAGAAACCGCGCGTGGCGCGCCAGGTCGGGCACGGTCTTCGGCCCCCGCGGCTTGGCCACGAAAGGCTCGCGCGCCACGTCGCTGTTGACCGCCCAGAAGCGGATCGGCTGGCCGTCGCCACGGATGAAATCGCCCCGCGCATCGATGCGCACGAAGCCGGTCTCGCCTGCCGTGCGCTCGTTGAGCGAGCGCAGGTCGAGCAGCGAGTCGGCGCTGAACTCGTCACGCGGCGGCGTGAACGCCCAGGTTGGCACGGCGTCGGACTCGGCTGCCGCACCCAGTGCGGTCCACGCCAGCGGGCAGGCGATGGCCCAGCCGAGAAGCGACCGTGCGAGTCGGTTCAAGGGGGCTCGTGGCCGTTGCGCCGTGCCGGCGACAGCGATCGATTCAGGGGTCATGGCTCGCATCCCAAAGACATGAAAAAAGCCCCGCTGCGGTGACACAGCGGGGCTTCAGACTGAGTGCCGAGTGGCCTCAGGCCGTGGTCTTCTCGCTGGCCTCGGTGAACTCCTCGATCTTGTCGAAGTTCAGGTACTGGTACACCGTGCTGC
>CANFXR010000122.1 GCA_947451035.1 Burkholderiales bacterium | reverse complement strand
GCATCGCCGGATCAGGGTGGCTTTTGGCCCCATTCAGGCCCTGTCGTATCAGGTGGAACCCTTACACTCCACCCCAGCGCCGCGGATCCAGTCATCGCGTCGCTGTCGACTCCGACACCCTGAACCCCTCGCGCCTTCCGACTGGTGTGCCCCTCACGGGCAACCGCAGGCCGCGAACCACAGCCCGGCTGGCGCAAGCCCGAGGGCTCACTTCCCACATGAATTTTTCTGATCTCGGCCTCGCCGAGCCGTTGTTGCGTGCCGTCACCGAATACGGCTACACCGTCCCCACACCCATCCAGGCGCAGGCGATTCCGGTCGTGCTCGCCGGCGGCGACCTGCTGGGCGGCGCCCAGACCGGCACCGGCAAGACGGCCGGCTTCACGCTGCCCATGCTGCACCGCCTGATGGAAAAGCCCGCCGTGCGCGACATCAAGGGCCGTCTGCCGATCCGCGCGCTGATCCTCACGCCCACCCGCGAGCTCGCCGCACAGGTCGAAGAAAGCGTTCGCACCTACGGCAAGTACAGCAAGCTCACCAGCATGGTGATGTTCGGCGGCGTGGGCATGCAGCCGCAGATCGACCGCCTGCGCAAGGGTGTCGACATCCTGGTGGCCACACCGGGCCGTCTGCTCGACCACCACCAGCAGCGCACGCTGGACCTGAGCCACATCGAGATCTTTGTGCTCGACGAAGCCGACCGCATGCTCGACATGGGCTTCATCCACGACATCAAGAAGGTGCTGGCCATCGTGCCGGCGCAAAAGCAGAGCCTGCTGTTTTCAGCGACTTTCAGCGACGAGATCAAGGCGCTGGCCGACCGCTTGCTCAACAAGCCTGCGCTGATCGAAGTGGCGCGGCGCAACCAGACCAACGACAGCATCGTGCAGAAGATCCATCCGGTCGGACGCGAGATGAAGAAGGACCTGCTCGCGCACCTGATCAAGTCCAACGACTGGGACCAGGTGCTGGTGTTCACCCGCATGAAGAGCGGCGCCAACAAGCTGGTCGAGTTCCTTGAAAAGCAAGGCATCAGCGCGATGGCCATCCACGGCAACAAGAGCCAGGCGGCGCGCACCAAGGCGCTGGCCGAGTTCAAGACCGGCGACCTCACGGTGCTGGTGGCCACCGACATCGCCGCACGCGGCATCGACATCGACCAGCTGCCGCACGTGGTCAATTTCGAGATGCCCAACGTGCCTGAAGACTACGTGCACCGCATCGGCCGCACCGGCCGCGCCGGCTCGACCGGCGAGGCGATCTCGCTGGTGTGCGTGGACGAAAACGGCTTCCTGCGCGACATCGAACGGCTCATCAAGCACGAGATCCCGAAGGAAATCATCGAAGGCTTTGCGCCCCCCGCGGGCGAGAAGCCCGAGCCCATCGTGCTCGGCCGCATGGTGATCGGTGAAGGCGCCGGTCGCGGCTTTCGCCCGAGCGGTGGCGGCGGTCGACCTGGCGGCGGCGGTGGCGGTCGGCCCGGTGGTGGCGGCGGTGGTCGTCCAGGCGGTGGCGGCGGTGGTGGCGGCGGCCGTGGTGGCCCTCCGCGTGCCGGCTCCGGTGGCGGACGCGGCGGTCCGTCGTCAGGCCCGCGCTCGGGTCCGCCCAAGCGCTGATCCGGCACCCAGGCGCAGCGCTCTCAGGGCGCTGCGTGCGAGCGGCTCACTCGAATCGCCGCTCGCGCAGCCACTTGGTGGCCACCCATTTCTCGCCTTCGATGACCGGCGAGCCGCCGTGCAGCGAATGCGTGGCCGGATGCGGCCGGTCATAGCTGAAGAACACCGCGTTGCCCTTGATGGGCGCCACCTCGAACTGCACATCGGGGAACACCGTGCCCCCGCCGCGCCTGGGCGTGTTGAGGTACATCACCACGCTGGCCACCCGCTGGCCACCGCGCTTGAGCACCGGCGCCGTGCCCGGCTGCGCCGGGTCGAAATAGTCGTAGTGCGGCTTGTATTCGGCGCCCGGTCCGTAATGCAGCACCTGCAGCCCCTCGCCGTTTTCGAGCGGCCAGTCGAACCACTCGGCGATGCGCCGCTCGATGCGCGCGCACAGCGGGTTTTCCTCGCGGGCGAAAAACATGCCCCGGCTGGTTCGCGCCTCGTGAACCTCGTTGCCGCCGGTGGCGAGTTCCAGCGTTTCGGAGCGCGCCAGTCTGGGCTGCGCCAGCGCCACCAGTTCATCGCACTCGTCGTGGCTGAGCATCGCACCCAGGATCACGATGCGAGGGTTGCGCATGGTGGCGATCACCTGCGCGCCAACGGCATCGGCCGACAAATCAGGCACCGGCACCGGCGCGGGCAGCTCCGTGGTGCGGTCCACTTCGAGCGGACGTCCGCGCAGCACCTCGTCAAGCGCCTGTTCGGCCGCTCGCGCCGCCCAGCCACTGGCGCGCATCGACGCCAGCAGCGCCTCGGGTTTGTGGCCCAGTGCCGTCTGTCCGGCAATCCAGCGGCGCAGGTCGGGGGTGACTTGCGAGTCGGACATGGCTTGTCTCCTCAGAGCTTGCGGCGAAACACCAGCCGGAGTTCATCGCTGGCCTCGGCCGCCAGGCCGTAGCCCTCGGCATCAAACGCGCGCAACTGCTGCGGCGTGGTCGCCCGCTGGGTGATCGCATAGCGTGCCATCAGCCCGCGCGCGCGCTTTGCGTGAAAGCTGATGATCTTGTATTGGCCGGCCTTCCAGTCCTCGAACACGCACTCGACCACCGGCGCGTTCAGCCAGCGGCTGCCCGCCGTGGGCCGCACCGCCTTGAAGTACTCCTGCGAGGCCAGGTTCACGATCACCGGTGATGCGTCGGACTGCAGCCGCTCGTTGATGTGGCGCGCCAGCGTGTCGCCCCAGAAGGCGTAGAGGTTCTTGCCGTGGGCGTTCTCCAGCGCGGTGCCCATCTCGAGCCGGTACGGCTGCATGCGATCGAGCGGACGCAGCACGCCGTACAGCCCCGACAGGATCAGCACGTGCTGCTGCGCCCATTGCAAATCGGCATCGCCCAGCGATGCGGCGTCGAGGCCTTCGTAGACATCGCCGTTGAAAGCCAGCACCGCCGGCTTGCTGTTGCGGTCGGTGAAGCGTGGGCTCCACACGCCGTAGCGGCCCACGTTGAGCGCGGCCAGCGGGTCCGACAGGTCCATCAGTGCGGCGATCTCGACCAGGCTGCGCGTTTTCAGGATGTCGATCAGCTCGGCCGAGCGCGCCACGAACTGCGGCGTGGTGGGCTGCGCGACGCTCGAGGGCGTCTCGTAATCGAGCGACTTGGCGGGGGACAGGACAAACAGCATGGCGAAACCACAAAGAATCACAAATGAGGGGCAAACGTGGTTCACACTGGCCCAACCCGAGGGGCGCTGCGGTGCTCCACTGGGATCACGTTACTACGGCTTGGGCCCCATGAAACGAACTCTCGTTGCGCTGTGCGTGCTGGGTCTGGTGGCTTGTTCCACGCCACAGACCAAGCGCGTGACCACCGTGGCCGAGACGCCGCTCAACGACCTCAACGTGGCGCCCGAGCCCATCCCCGAGCCGTTGCTCAAGGCACGCCAACACCCCTACCGCGAACCCAACGATCCGGGCTGCGCCGGCGTGTCCGAGGAGATCGGCGAGCTCGACGAACTGCTCGGCCCCGACTTCGACGCGCCACGCGACAAGGTCAGCCGCGACATGCTCGAGCGCGGATCCGACTTCGCGGGCGATGCCGCCATGAACGCCTTCAAGGGCGCGGCCGAAGGCGTGCTGCCGTTTCGCAGCTGGGTGCGCAAGCTCAGCGGCGCCGAGCGCTACTCGAAGAGCGTGGCCGCAGCCCTGGCCGCCGGCGGCGTGCGGCGCGCCTTCCTCAAGGGCATGCGCACCGCCATGGGTTGCCAGCCGGACCCCGCGACGGCGCTGACTCGCGAGAGCCCCGAAAAGAGGGGGCCGCCGGCTCCCTGAGCGCCGTGCCTCAGCCGCACTGCCCGACCACGCCGCACGCGGTGCAGAAGTCGCAGCCGTCCTTGTGGATGACGGTGGCGTTGCCGCACTCGAGGCACAGCTTGCCGGCCATCACCGGCTCGCGTTCGGGGTGTTCGCTCGACGACTCGAGCACGCCCATGTCGCGCAGCGGGTAACCCTGCTCATCGAGCACGCCGAGCATCGCGTAGCGGTGGATGATCAGCCGCGCCAGATAGGCCACCGTCGACGGCCAGGTCTGCTGGCGGCGCTCACCGCCCGGCAGCCCCGGCACGAAGGCCATGAAGTGCCCGAGCGGCTCGGCGTAGTTCAGCAGCTTGCGCAGCTTCATGCCGATCCACGCCGGGTCGATCACACGCATGTCGAGCGACAGCAAGCGCGCCAGCCCGTCGAGTGCGCGCGGGTAGTTGCCTGAAAACCCGACCGCGCACGGCCGCGTGACGGTGGTGCCAGCCGAGCCCGGCAGCGTGACTTCCTTGAGCGTGAGCGTGAACGCCTCGCCGGTGGCCGGGTTGTCGACATCGACCGCCCAGGCCAGCGTGCCCGACGGGCCGGTGTGCGGCTCGGCCACGCTGAACATCGCGTCCATCACCGGCGTGGGCGCCTTGCCGCCCGGCGCCGGCAAGGCGTGCAGCTGCTCGCAGCGCCAGCGGATGACCGCTGCGGTGGCCGCCACCACTCCAGGAAACAGCCGGCGCTCGCCGTGCGGCGGGAACGGCATTTCGAAAGAACGCTCCTCGGCCACGGTGGCCAGCGCGTCGAGCTTGAGCTGCAGCCAGGCCGGGTCGTTGGCGCGCAGGTCCATCGACAGCGTCTTGGCCAGCGCGCCCAGGCCGCGCGGCTGTTCGGCCCCGTTGACCCACACCTCGAACGGCTGCGGCGCAGCGCCATCGCCCGCGGCGAATTCGCCGATGAACAGCGCGAAGTCACCGAACGGGTGATGCACCATGAAGGTCCAGGCCAGGTTGCCCGTGGGCAACTCGGGGCGCCCCGGCCAGCGCAGCGACGACAGCACCGGCGCGGGCAGTTGCTCGAGCGCCAGACGCCGGTTGGCGTCGGCGATCTGCAAGGCGACCGGCGCGGCGGGGGCCGGCGTGGTCACGCTGAGCACCGAGCCGAGCACGCTGTTGGGCCGGTAGGTGGCCAGGCCCTTCAAGCCTGACTCCCACGCCTCGAGGTACAGGTGCTGGAAGTCGGCGTACGGGTAATCGGCCGGCACGTTGACGGTCTTGGAAATCGATGTGTCGATGTACGGCGCCACCGCCGCGACCATCGCCTCGTGCGACTGCGCGCTCATCTCAAGCGCGGTGACGAACGCCGGCGTGAGCGCGACGGTCTCGCCCTTCAGATGGCGAAACAGCCGCCAGGCGTGGTCTTCGACGGCGTACTCGCGCAAGCTGCCATCGGGCATGCGCTTCTTGCGCGTGTAGCTCCAGCTGAAGGCCGGCTCGATGCCGTTGCTCGCGTTGTCGGCAAACGCCAGGCTGATGGTGCCGGTGGGCGCGATCGACAGCAGGTGCGAATTGCGCAGGCCGTGGCTGCGGATGCGCTCGCGCAGTGCGGCCGGCAGCCGCGAGGCGAAGGTCTTGCCGCCCAGGAACAAGTCGGCATCGAACAACGGAAAGGCACCGCGCTCGCGCGCCAGCTCGACCGAGGCCTCGTAGGCCGCGTCGCGCATGAGTTCGGAAATGCGCGTGGCCATGGCGCGTGCCGGCGCGCTGTCGTAGCGCAGGTTGAGCATCACCAGCGCGTCGCCCAGCCCCGTGAAGCCCAGCCCGACGCGGCGCTTCTGGCGCGCTTCTTCGCGCTGCTGCGGCAACGGCCACACCGTCACGTCGAGCACGTTGTCGAGCATGCGCACGGCCACCTGCGCCACCGTCACGAAGCCGCTCTCGTCGAAGCTCGCGGTGTCTTCGAACGGCTCGCGCACGAAGCGCGTCAGGTCGATCGAGCCCAGGCAGCAGCAGCCGTATGGCGGCAGCGGTTGCTCGGCGCACGGGTTGGTCGCGGCGATGTGCTCGCAGTACGCCAGGTTGTTGTCGCGGTTGATGTGATCGAGGAACAGCACCCCGGGCTCGGCGTGGTCGTAGGTCGATCGCATGATCTGGTCCCACAGCTCGCGCGCGGGGCGCCGGCGGTACACCCACAGGCCGCCCTCAGCGGGTGTTTGCTGGTACGCACCGGCCTCCTTGTGCGCCGCACCGGGCTCGGCGCGGTGCACGAGTTCGATGTCGGCATCGGCCTGCACGGCGCGCATGAAGGCATCGGTGATGCCCACCGACAGGTTGAAGTTCTTGAGGTCGCCCGAGTCCTTGGCGCGGATGAAAGCCTCGATGTCGGGGTGGTCGCAGCGCAGCACGCCCATTTGCGCGCCGCGCCGCGCGCCGGCCGACTCGACCGTCTCGCACGAGCGATCGAACACCCGCATGTAGCTCACCGGCCCCGACGCGCTGCTCTGGGTGCTGCCGACCCACGCGCCGCTCGGGCGGATGCGCGAGAAGTCGTAACCCACACCGCCGCCACGGCGCATCGTCT
>CANFXR010000121.1 GCA_947451035.1 Burkholderiales bacterium | reverse complement strand
GGTCGGACGCGGGTCGCTTCATCATGGTCGCGGGCCCTTGCGTGGCGGCTCGCTGCGGCTGGCCTCGGCGGGAACGTCGGGGCGCGGCGGCTGCTGCAGCCCGATCGGCTCGAGCACCAGCACGTGGCGCACCGCATCCGGCGACGCCACCGGTTGCAGGCGGATCTTGGCGAAGCCGGCGTCCACCTTGCGGTCGATCGCCACCACGCGCGCCACCGGCAGGCCCGGCGGGTACACGCCGTCGAGACCCGAGGTCTGCAGCACGTCACCCACCAGCACGTCGGCATTGCCCGCCATGAAGCGCAACTCGAGCGACTCCCCCGACGCTGTTCCGAAAGCCACGCTGCGCGATCCCGAGCGCGCATTGAGCACCGGCACCGCGGCATCGCGGTCGGTGAGCAAGGTCACCTCTGACGACAGTGGATAGACGCGGGTCAATTGCCCGATCACCCCTGCCTCGGTGATGACGGGCGATCCGGCCACCAGCCCTTGCGCCTGGCCACGATCGATCACCACCTTGCGCGAATACGGATCGGTCGATTCGTACAGCACCTCGGCGGCGTGCGACTTGACCGACAGCGAGCCACGCAGATCGAGCAGCGCACGCAGGCGCTCGTTTTCGCTGAGCAGTTGTTCAACCCGGGAGGCCCGCTCGGCTTGCAGCGTCAAGGCCTGGCGCGCTTTCGCCTCGGCGGCCAGGGCCGCTTGCAGACCGCCGGCGTAGTCGTCGGTGCGCTCCCACAACGACACCGTGGCCAGCAAGCCGCGCTGCACCGGATGCAAGGCGGTGGCCAGCACCGCGCGCAGCGGCTGGGTCAGGGCGAAGCGCGAATCCGCCACCATCAGGAACACCGCCAGCGCCGAAAACAGCATCAGCTTGGTCAGCGCCGAGAGGCCCTGGCGGAAAAACGGCGGCGGCGTCCGGTCGATGGTGCCTAAGGCCATGGGTGGGTACGCCAGTCAGGCTGCACAGCGGGCTTGCCGGCCATCACGCCGGACTGCCCGCCGGGGCATCACTCGGAGGTGAAGATCGAGCCGAGACGCTCCATGCGCTCGAGCGCCATGCCGCAACCACGCACCACGCAGGTCAGCGGGTCTTCGGCCACCAGCACCGGCAGGCCGGTTTCCTCGGCCAGCAAACGATCGAGGTCGCGCAGCAGCGCGCCGCCACCGGTGAGCATCATGCCGCGCTCGGCGATGTCAGCACCCAGCTCGGGAGGTGTTTGCTCGAGTGCGTTCTTCACCGCCGACACCATCTGGTTGAGCGGATCGGTGAGCGCTTCGAGGATCTCGTTGCTGCTGATCGTGAAGCTGCGCGGCACACCCTCGCTGAGGTTGCGGCCCTTGACCTCGATCTCTTTGACCTCGGAGCCTGGGAAAGCGCTGCCGATGCTCTTCTTGATCATCTCGGCGGTGGGCTCGCCGATCAGCATGCCGTAGTTGCGGCGGATGTAGTTGATGATGGATTCATCGAACTTGTCGCCACCGACGCGGATGCTGCCCTTGTAGACCATGCCGCCGAGCGAGATCACGCCGACCTCGGTGGTGCCGCCGCCGATGTCGACCACCATCGAGCCCGACGCTTCGGACACCGGCAAGCCGGCACCGATGGCCGCGGCCATCGGTTCTTCGATCAGGTAGACCTCGCTGGCACCGGCGCCGAGCGCCGATTCGCGGATCGCGCGGCGCTCGACTTGCGTCGAGCCGCACGGCACGCAGATGATGATGCGCGGGCTCGGGCGCAGCACCGAGCGCGGATGCACCATGCGGATGAACTGCTTGAGCATCTGCTCGGTGACGGTGAAGTCGGCAATGACGCCGTCTTTCATCGGTCGGATGGCTTCGATGTTGCCCGGCACCTTGCCGAGCATCGCCTTGGCTTCGGCGCCCACGGCCTGGATGGTCTTCTTGCCGTTGGGCCCGCCTTCGTGACGAATGGCGACCACCGAGGGCTCGTCGAGCACGATGCCCTTGCCACGCACGTAGATCAGCGTGTTGGCGGTACCCAGGTCGATGGCAAGGTCCGTCGAGAAGTAGCGACGAAAGGATTCGAACATGATGTGCTTGCGGTGCTCAAAGCGGTGCGCTCTACAACGGCGCTCCACGCTTGAACCCGTCGGTTCCATGGAGTGAGGGGGAACGAAAATGGGGCCAGTTGGGTGCCGCGCAGGTCATGGTCCGACAAATCGGGTGGCTGAGACAGGGGCGGCGCCAGATCCTCGGGCCGGTCAGGCTGCGGGCCCGAAAAACAGGCTTTGGCTATGCGTCCGGAGGGCTGTCAACCAGCGGGGATAATACCCGATGGGCCTGGGTTCACGGCCCGTTTCAACCCCTCAACGGACTGATTTCCACATGGCTTTGACCCCCGAAGACGTCGCACGGATCGCCCATCTGGCGCGGCTGGAGTTCCAGCCCGCCGAACAAGCGGCGATGCTCGGCCAGCTGAACGCCTTCTTTTCGATCGTCGAGCAAATGAGCGCCGTCGACACCCGCGGCGTCGAGCCGCTGCACACGCCGCTGTCGGCCATCAGCGACGTGACCTTGCGGCTGCGCGACGACGTGGTCACCGAGTCCGACCAGCGCGAGCTCAACCAACGCAGCGCCCCGGCCGTCGAAGACGGCTTGTTCCTTGTGCCGAGGGTGGTCGAATGAGCGCCCCGCTGCACGATCTGGGCGTGGCCGAGCTGGCACAGGCCTTCGCGGACAAGCAGGTCTCGAGCGTCGAGGCCACGGCTCATCTGCTGGAGCGCGCCGCCGCGCACGCGCACCTCGGCGCCTGGCTGTGCATCGACGCCGACGCCGCACTCGCGCAAGCCCGCAGCGCCGATGCGTTGCGCGCGCAGGGCCACGCATCGCCACTGCTGGGCGTGCCGCTGGCGCACAAGGACATCTTCGTCACCCGCGATCTGCCCACCACCGCGGGCTCGAAGATGCTCGCCAACTACCGCAGCCCGTTCGACGCCACCGTGGTCGCGCGCCTCGCCGCAGCCGGCACCGTGACGCTGGGCAAGCTCAGCTGCGACGAATTCGCCATGGGCTCGGGCAACGAGAACTCGGCCTGGGGCCCGGTCAAGAACCCCTGGGATCTGACCCGCGTGCCGGGCGGCTCGTCGGGCGGCTCGGCTGCGGCGGTGGCCGCAAGGCTGGTGCCGGCCGCCACCGGCACCGACACCGGCGGCTCGATCCGTCAGCCGGCCAGTTTCAGTGGCGTGACCGGCATCAAGCCGACGTACGGCGTGTGCTCACGCTTCGGCATGATCGCCTTCGCGTCCAGCCTCGATCAGGCCGGACCGATGGCGCGCAGCGCCGAGGATTGCGCGCTGCTGCTGGGCGCCATGAGCGGCTTCGATGAGCGCGATTCGACCAGCGTGCAACGCCCGCCGCAAGACTATGCCGCGCTGATGCACGCACCTCGCCCCGGGGCCACCGCCGCACAGCCGCTCAAGGGCCTGCGTGTCGGGTTGCCGCGGGAGTTCTTTCCGGCGGCGCTGTCGGCCGACGTGGATCACGCGGTGCGCGCAGCGCTGGCCGAGATGGAAAAACTCGGCGCCACGCTGGTTGACGTGAGTCTGCCGCGCACCGAGCTGTCGATTCCCGTGTACTACATCATCGCGCCGGCCGAGGCCAGCTCGAACCTGAGCCGCTTCGACGGCGTGCGCTACGGACACCGCGCGGCCAAGTACACCGACCTGCTCGACATGTACAAGAAGACGCGCGCCGAGGGGTTCGGCCCCGAGGTCAAGCGGCGCATCATGATCGGCAGCTACGTGCTCAGCCACGGCTACTACGACGCGTACTACCTGCAAGCGCAAAAGCTGCGCCGCATGATCGCCGACGACTTCCAGCGCTGCTTTGCCGAGTGCGACGTGATCGCCGGCCCGGTGGCACCTTCGGTGGCCTGGAAACTCGGCGGCCAGAACGACGACCCGGTGGCCAACTATCTGGCCGACATCTTCACGCTGCCAGCCAGCCTGGCCGGGCTGCCCGGCATGAGCGTGCCGGCGGGCTTTGCCGCTTCGGGCGAAGGCGCCGGCATGCCGGTGGGCCTGCAGCTGATCGGCAACTACTTCCAGGAGGGTGCCTTGCTGCACGCCGCCCACGCATTCCAGCAGGCCACCGACTGGCACCGCCGCGCGCCTCAAGGAGTGGGCGCATGACGACCAAGCTGACCGGCCCATTGATCCGCGGCTACGAGGTCGTGATCGGCCTCGAGACCCACGCGCAACTGTCCACGCGCAGCAAGATCTTCAGCGGCTCATCGACGCAGTTCGGCGCGGCGCCCAACACGCAGGCTTCGCCGGTCGATCTGGCGCTGCCCGGAACGCTGCCGGTGATGAACCGCGGCGCGGTCGAACGCGCCATCCGCTTCGGCGTGGCGGTGGGCGCGCGGGTGGCTCATCAGTCGATCTTCGCGCGCAAGAACTACTTCTATCCCGATCTGCCCAAGGGCTATCAGATCAGCCAGTACGAGACACCGGTGGTGCAAGGCGGCGTGGTCGAGTTCTTCGTGGGCGAAGTGCAGCACCGCGTCAACCTCACGCGCGCCCACCTCGAGGAAGACGCCGGCAAGTCGCTGCACGAAGATTACGCAGGCCAGACCGGCATCGACCTCAACCGCGCCGGCACGCCGCTGCTCGAGATCGTGACCGAGCCCGACATGCGCTCGAGCGTCGAGGCGGCCGAATACGCCAAGACGCTGCACGCGCTGGTGGTGTGGCTGGGCATTTGCGACGGCAACATGCAAGAAGGCAGCTTCCGCTGCGACGCCAACGTGTCGGTGCGCAAGCCCGGTGCGCCCTACGGCACCCGCCGCGAGATCAAGAACCTCAACAGCTTCAAGTTCTTGCAGCAGGCCATCGACTGCGAAGTCCAGTGGCAGATCGACCTGATCGAAGACGGCGGCGCGGTGCAGCAGGCCACGGCGCTGTTCAACCCCAACGGCAACGGCGGGCGCGGCGAGACGCGCGCCATGCGCAGCAAGGAAGAAGCGCACGACTACCGCTACTTCCCCGACCCTGATCTGCCACCGCTGGTGATCGCCCCCGAGTGGATCGAGCAGGTGCGCGCCGCGATGCCCGAACTGCCGCGCGCGATGGCCGAGCGCTTCCAGCGTGAGCATGGTCTGCCCGAGTACGACGCGCTGGCGGCCACGCAAAGCAAGGCGCATGCGGCCTTTTTCGAAGCGGCCACGGCGCTGTGCCGAGCCCCGAAGCTGGTGGCCAACTGGATGATGGGCGAGCTGGCGCGCCGGCTCAATGCCGACGGTCTGGCCATCGATAACAGCCCGGTGGGCGCGGCCACGCTGGGCGCGCTGATCGGGCGCATCGGTGACGGCACGATCTCGAACACCGGCGCGCGCCAGATCTTCGATGCGCTGTGGGTCGGGGAATCCACCGATGTCGATGCGTTGATCGAGTCCAAGGGCTTGCGCCAGCTCAACGACACCGGCGAGCTCGACCGCCTGATCGACGACCTGCTGGCGGCCAACGCCAAGTCGGTCGAGGAATACCGCGCCGGCAAGGACAAGGCCTTCAATGCGCTGGTCGGTCAGGCCATGAAAGCCACCAAGGGCAAGGCCAACCCGGCGCAGGTGACCGAGTTGCTGAAGAAAAAGCTCGGCTGAATCGGCGCGGGCCCGAGCCGACGCTAGCGGTTGGCCTTGACGCTCGCTGATGCGGGCGTGCCCGGACTCGGCGCGGCGGTCGCGGATGCCTTGGGCATTGGGCCCAAGGACCCTGGCTGCGCACCGGCCCACACAGCGCGCAGCCGTGCCAGTTCAGCATCAAACGCTGCATTGATGCGCAGCGTCTCGGCACGCTGGTTGGTCATCAGCGTGCGCTGGGCGTCGGCCGCAACCGCATTGCCATCGAGTTGCTGCTTGAGCAACGGCGGCATGGTCCGGCCGACATAGAACTCGGCCTCGTCTTGCAGCGGCTTGCGTTCGGCCGCCAGATCGTCAAGCCGGCGCTGCGAGAGTTGCAACGTGCGGCGCACATCGTCGAGCGCCGCCGCACGGGCTCGCTGGTGGGCCGCTTCGTTGGGGTATCGGCTGCGCAAATTGCGGTCGCTGCGCACCGCGTCGGCCTCGATGGCCGCGCGCATGGCCTTGGCCCTTTCGCGCGCCTCCTGCTCGGCCTGCTCATCGGCCGTCAGGACGGGGCTGCGGATTTCACGTGTAGACCCGTCAGGATTGAGCACACGGTGCTCGCGGGCCAGGCATTCGGCGATCGGGCGATCCGACGTGATGTGCTTGCCGTTGGCGTCAACACAGGCGTAGATCGGTGACGCCTGCGCGGCCAGAGCCCACGCCGCCGCGGCCAGGGCGCACGCCAAGGCAAGACACGAGCGGCGAATCAGGCGGTCAGACACCGTAGCGTTCCCGATAGCGCGACACCGCCTCGGCGTGCGCTGCGAGCGTGGGAGCCTCGGTCGACTGCAGCACGCCCAACAAGTCGGCCAGCGTGGCGATGGCGCACACCGGCAAGCCGAGTTGCTGCTGCACGAACTGCACCGCCGACTCGGTGGCGTCGTCGGTGGCGCGCTCCTGGCGGTCCAGCGCGATGGTCACCGCGC
>CANFXR010000120.1 GCA_947451035.1 Burkholderiales bacterium | reverse complement strand
TTGTCGCTGCCCAGCACCTTGGCGCGGAACTCGCGCCGGTCGTTGAGCTTGACCACCACCTCATCGGCGTCGTTGACCACGTGGGCGTTGGTGAGGATCACGCCGTCGGCGCGCACGATGACGCCCGAACCCTCGCCGCGCATGGGCATGTGCAATTCGGGCGGCAACCCCCCGAAGCGCTGCTGAAAGCGGTGCAGGAAGTCGCGCATTTCATCGCTTTCGGGTGAGCCCGACGGGTCACCCGACCCGCTGTCACCACCACCACCGCCGGCGTCGTTGCCGCCGGTCGACACCTTGTGGGTGCCGCTCACGCTGATGTTCACCACGGTGGGCGTGAGCAGCGCGGCGATGCTGGCGACATCGGGCAGCGCAGAGCCCCCCGACGCCATCGGGCGGCTCACGGTGGATGGCACGCTGGTGCTGCTGCCTTCGGCATGGCTGTGTTGCCAGTACCCCGCGGCCAGGAGCACCAGCAGCGCGCTCATGGCCCCGGTCAGGGCAGGGCGCTTTTTCGGGATGGAATGGATCTGCATGCGGGTGTCTCCGGAAGTGAGGCCTGTGGGCGGCGGCGATCAGAGTTGATCGCCACGTCACGGCTGCATGGGGGCGGGGGTGAGCCACACCGATTCTGTTTTTGCACGATGAAGCTCCGCTTAGGACGCCCGCCTGAAATGCGCCACGACCTCGAGGGCGCAGTGACACCCGTGAGCCAAAATCGCCGGTTCCCAAAACGGAGTTGTCGATGAGTTACGAGTACCCAGCCGAGAAGTTCTCTACCGCTCATCAGGCGTTGGTGCCGCCGCATGCCCGGGGCGATCACGTGGCCGTGGTCACCGCGTTTCAGGAGTGCCGCCTGGGCTTGCACCGCATGAACCGATCGAAGCTCGACCAGTCCGCGCGCGCGTGGATCTACGCCCTGGAATGCCTCATGAGCACCGAGGGTTTTTCGGATGCCGGCGGCGAAAGTGCGTGGGACCTCAAGGCAAAAACGTTCACCGCCGAGCAGAAGTCGGAGATTGCCCGGCTGATCGGCGAACTGGCGCAGTGGTTCGCCACCCACTCCATGTGAACACGCGCCCATCCGTGGGACGGCGACCGTACGCCTTCATGCAGCCGAGCGCTCGCGCCTTTGCTCCTTGAGCACCAACGCCGCGATGCACGCCAGAAAGACGATGCTCGTGCCCATGGCGCCCAGGCCCAGGCCGCCGTCGGCTCTGGCTTGGGCGAGCCAGTCACCCAGCGCAGCCCCGAGCGGGCGCGTCAGGATGTAGGCGGCCCAAAAGGCCAGCACCGCATTGGCGCCACGGTGGGCGGCCAGTGCAATCAGCGCGATCAGCACGCCAAAGACGACCACGCCCCACTGAAATCCCAGGCCGAGCGCTTCGGTGGCGAGGTCGCCTGCGGCGGTGCCCAGCGCAAAGGTGCACAAGATGGCGACCCAGTAGAACGCCTCCCGTCGGGGCGTGTTGATCGCCTGGATCGACAGCGTGCCCTCTTGCCGGTACCAGAGCACGAAGACCGCAGCCAGAGCGGCTGAAAAGGCTGCCGTGCTGACGTACAGGCTCACGTCCAGCCCATCGGTCAGGGCGTCGGTGATCTGTGTGCCCACCACGCTGACCAGCACCACGGTCAGCCAGTAGATCCACGGCGTGAAGCGCCGCGATCGCATTTGCGCCGTCAGGGCCAAAAGCAGCAAGCCGCCCATGGACACGCCCGTGATCAGCGAGCCCAGACCCAGATCCATGTCCAGGTAGTCAGCAAGCGTTTCGCCCACGGTCGTCGACATGATCTTGACGATCCAAAAGCCCAGGGTGATCTCGGGAACCTTGTTGCGCCAGGTGGGCGCGCAATCGCTGGGGGTCATGTCGGTTGGCCTGTCGATGGGCGGAAGTGGCTTCGGCAGGCATTATGTTTTTGTCGCCTGAAGCTGCGATTAAGAGGCCTGCCTCAGGCGCTCGCCCAGGGTGTGTGGCGCAAAAAAGCCCGCACGCGGCGGGCTGGATCGAGGTGCGCACAGACACGAAGCCGGTGCGCTGTGGCCCGGCGACTGGAGCCGGGCGCCTGGTCGAAGTCAGGCGTGCACGTCGATGTTGTTGCCCAGCGTGGCGGTGGGCTTGGACACCGGAACCGCAGGCGTGGCGGTCGGGGCCCTGGTGCCGTCGTTGTCGCCATCGGCGTCCACGTTGGCAGGGCGGGGGGCTGGTGTCTGTTGGACCGGTGCAGATGAAACGCTGGAGATGGACATACAGGCCGTTCAGAAGTTGTGTACCTTGTTGTCGACTCATTCGGGTGCCGGCTGGAGCTGCATTTCCCGTCAGGGACGAAATGAGTCCTTTTGAACGGTGACTGGCGAGCCCGGCCCCCTGAACAAGGCGATCAGCGCCACGACGCAAAACCCGGCACCGGCGTGGAACGTGGCCGGCGCCCCGAGCCGGTCCCACAGCAAGCCGGCCACCGTGCTGGCAATCAGCATGGCCACGCCGCTGACCAGGTTGAAAAATCCATACGCGGTTCCTCGCAGGTCGGCCGGTGCGGTGTCGGCCACCATGGTCGCGAGCAGGCCTTGCGTCATGCCCATGTGGACGCCCCAAAGCGCCACGCCCACCAGCACCGTGACCCAGCCACCGCCCGTGGCCAGCACCAGATCGGCGGCCACCAGCACCAGCAGGCCCAGCGCCAACAGCGAGCGGTGACTCATGCGGTCGGACAGTTGCCCGAACGGGTAGGCCGATGCCGCGTAGACCACATTCATGGCCACCATCACCAGTGGCACGAGCGCCACCGGGATGCCGGCGCCCTGAGCGCGCAGCACCAGAAAAGCCTCGCTGAAGCGAGCCAGCGTGAACGCCGCGCCGATGCACACCACCCACCAGTAGCGGCGGCTCAGCCGGCTCAGGTTGTCCTTGCGAATCGGGTTGGTTCGCCGCTCTGTGGATGGCCTTTTCGGCTCGCGGATGCCCACGATCAGCAGCACGACCGACAGCACCGCCGGGATCACCGCCACCCAGAACACGGCGCGAAAGTCATCGGCCCACAGCAGCATCAGGCCCACCGCCAGCAGCGGCCCGACGAAGGCCCCCACCGTGTCCAGCGCCTGGCGCAGTCCGAACGCCGCGCCGCGCAACTGGGCGGGCGCCATGTCGGCCACCAGCGCATCGCGGGGTGCCCCGCGGATGCCCTTGCCGATGCGGTCGAGCAGCCGGGCGGCGACCACGATGCCGATGGTTGATGCCATCGCGAACAGCGGCTTGGTCAACGCACCCAGGGCGTAACCGACCACGGCCAGGCCCTTGCGCCGGCCCAGGTAGTCGCTGAGCACGCCCGAGAAGACCTTGACGATCAGCGTCGTGGATTCGGCCAGCCCCTCGATCAGCCCCACGGTCAAGGCGCTGGCACCCAGCGCGCCGACGAGGAACAGCGGAAGCAGGCTGTGGATCAGCTCGGAGGAGATGTCCATCAGCATGCTGACGAAGCCCAGTACCCAGATCCCGGCTGGAATTCGGGCTGGTGGCGCTGGCCGTTGATTCACGGATTGCCCTTCATGTGCAGGTCGGTTCGATCTCAAGGCAGCGCATCGCAAGCGATGCCTTCGGCGGTGGATCCGACCGGGGCCAAAGAGTCTTGTAAAGACTTGACCTTAATCAATCCTTAAGCAGTTAAGCCACAGGAAGAAGATAGTTTTCAATGTTTTTGCAAGAGAGAATTCCCGCAACAACCACAAGAAGCTGCCCATGCGCCACAACCTCCGATCGATGCTTCACGCCCTCGGCGCCATGGTGGTTCTGGGCGGAGCCCTGCTTTGCAGCGATGCGCAGGCCGTGCCCACCTTCAACCGCCAGACCGGACAGAACTGCGTGGCCTGCCACGCCGGTGGACAGTTCCCCGAGCTGACACCGTATGGCCGGCTGTTCAAGTTGACGGGCTACACGCTGGGCACGCGCACCGTGCCGATTTCGGCCATGGCCGTGGCGACGTATTCCGACGTGTCCAACACCTCCAAGAGCGATGCCCCCAAGGACGACTTCCAGAAGAACCGCAAGGTCATCTTCGCCACGGGCAGCGTGTTTCTCGCCGGCAAGATCACCGACAACCTCGGCGCGTTCACCCAGATCACCTACGACCCCTACGCCTCGCAGTCCAGTGACGGGCACTTTCGCGGCCACAGCAACGTCGACAACGTCGACATCCGCTACGCCGACCGCTTCATCAGCGAGCAGCAAGACCTGATCATCGGCCTGAGCGCCAACAACAACCCGTCCGTGTCCGACCCCTGGAACACCGCTGCCGCATGGATGCAGTACGTGCCCGTGCCCAGCCCCACGAGCAGCCGTTTCATCGACGGCAGTGCCCCGTACACCGGCTACGGCGCCGGCGGCAACATCGCCGGGCTGACGGCCTACGCCTTCTGGAACCGATCGGTCTACGCCGAGTTCGGCGGCTACGGCACCTCCAAGGGTGTCATGTCGTTCATGAGCGCCGGCACGCATGCCGCAGACACCACGCAGCTGCGAGGCCTCAACCCCTACTGGCGGCTGGCGCTGAACCGCGAGTGGGGTCCGCACGCCCTCATGGTGGGCACCTCCGGCATGGTCGCCGACGCCTACGACAACCCGCTCGACACCTCAAGCGCGTCCACCGTGCACCGTTTCAAGGATGTGGGCGTCGATGCGCAGTACCAGTACCTGCTCGATCCGCACTCGGTCACCGCGCAGTTCGCCTACATGCGCAACCACACCCGCTACTCCGCCGACGCCCGGGCCAACGCGGATGCCCCGTTCTATCAACCCGGCGGCGGCGTGCTGCTCGCCCCGGGCAACGCCAGCGACACCACTCACACCTTGCGCGCCAAGCTGACCTACGTCTACCAGGCCAGGTACGGCGCCAGCCTCGGGGCCTTCCGGCTGACCGGCAGCACCAACACCGCCAACCAGTCGGCCGGCTACGACATCGGCGGCGTGCTCACGCGCACCGACGGCGCGGGCAGCAACCTGTCGGGCAACCCCGGCACCAACGGCTGGACGGTCGAAGGCTTCTGGACGCCCATGCAGTACATGCGCATCGGCGCGCAGTACACCGCCTACGGCCGCTTCAACGGCGCGACACACAACTACGACGGGTTCGGGCGCAACGCGCGCGACAACAACACACTGTTCCTCTACACCTGGGTGGCGTACTGATGCATTCCTCCAACGGCACCATTCCCATGAAGCTCGTTTCCCTGATCGCGGTCGCGGCAGCCGCGGCATTGGTGGCCGGCTGTGCCGGAGTCGAGCGCTCGCGCAACCTGGGCGACCCGAAGGTCTCCGGCGTGACGATCGCCCAGCACGTGTGCTCCAACTGCCACGGTCTGAGCGGCAATTCGGTGTCTCCGAATTTCCCGAATCTGGCGGGGCAAACGCAGCCTTACCTGTCCGCGCAGTTGCGCGCCTTCAGGAGCCCGGGGCGAAATGACCCGGCCGGTTATCAGTACATGTGGGGTCTGAGCCGGCACCTGAGCGATG
The DNA here is from genome assembly GCA_947451035.1 of Burkholderiales bacterium. Classification (GTDB taxonomy): domain Bacteria; phylum Pseudomonadota; class Gammaproteobacteria; order Burkholderiales; family Burkholderiaceae_C; genus PBB1. The sequence goes on along the minus strand of CANFXR010000120.1, from coordinate 1,136 downwards.
AGCAGATCGATGCTCTGGCCGCTTACTTTGCAAGCCAGATGCCCGTGCGTCAGCCGCCTGAGGGTGATGCCGGCCGGCTGGCATCGGGCAAGGCGATCTTTGAAGCGGGACTCGAGGAAAAGGGCGTGCCGGCCTGTCACAGCTGCCACGGCGACAAGGCGCAGGGGATGGCGACGTTCCCGCGACTGGCCGGCCAGCACGCGGACTACACGCTCAAGCAGCTCATGGTGTTTCAGCGCACCGACGAGCGACCCGACGGCGCGGTGATGAAGATCGTCTCGCACGGCCTGAGCGTGCAGGACATGACCGACGTGGCCGTCTACCTGCAGACATTGCCGTGAGCGCCACATCCGCCGGCGCGGTGTGAGCCGCACCCCCAAAGAAAAAGGGCCCTGAGTTGCCTCAGGGCCCTTTTGTCATTTCAGCGTCAGATCACTTGGCGGCAGATGCGGCTGGGGCGGCTTCCTTGGCTGCGTGCTTCTTGGCGGCGTGCTTCTTGTGCGCTGGCTTGGAAGCGGCTGGAGCCGGAGCGGCAGCGGCTGCAGGAGCGGCTGTGGTCTCGGCAGGCTTGGCGGCAGCAGGTGCCTCGGCAAACGAAACGGCGGCGAAGGCGGTCAGGACGGCGGCAACAAGCAGGTTCTTATTCATGATTTGTATCCCATTTCAATCAGTGCTCGCATTGGCTCCGAGCGGGTGAGCAGTCCCGGTATTCGCCGGGCTTGTGACCACAACGCCAGCCGGGGCCATTCGGTTTACTTCAGGCTCAAACTTCTTTGAGGTCGTGCCAGCCGGGCCGATCAAAGCCCCAGCCATGCCGCCGCGCCGATGCCCAGCGCCACGGTGCCCACACCGTAAACGCCCCACTGCAGCCAGGTCTTGCGTGTGAGCAATGCGATGGCTGACAAGGCGATCGCGACCTGAATCAGCGTCGTGCCCTGTGCCCAGCGGTGGTGGTGGTGCATTGCCGTTTCAGAGGCCTCATCGGCTTCTTTCGACTTGGCCTCGAACGCTTCGGCCTGCAGCTTGATCTCGGTCTTTTCGAGCTGATAGCGCTTGCCCTGATCGGCGAACCTGGCGGCTTGTTCCGGGTGTGTGGCCAGTGCCGCGCCGAGCTCCGAGAGGTTTTGCTTCTGGCC
>CANFXR010000119.1 GCA_947451035.1 Burkholderiales bacterium | reverse complement strand
TCGAGCAGCGTGTCGACCGCCAGCTTGTCGCCTTGCACGACGTTGAACACGCCGTCGGGCAGGCCGGCCTGACGCAGCAGCTCGGCCATGAAGACGCTGGCCGAGGGATCGCGCTCGCTGGGCTTGAGCACGAAGGTGTTGCCCGCGGCGATGGCCACCGGGAACATCCAGCACGGCACCATCACGGGAAAGTTGAACGGCGTGATGCCGGCCACCACGCCCAGCGGCTGGCGCAGCGTCCAGTTGTCGATGCCGGTGGAAACCTGCTCGGTGTAGTCGCCCTTGAGCAGCTGAGGGATGCCGCAGGCGAACTCGACGATGTCGATGCCGCGGCTGACCTCGCCTTGCGCGTCGGTGAACACCTTGCCGTGCTCGGCGGTGATCATGGCGGCGAGCGTGTCGCGGTGCAGGTTCATCAGCTCGAGAAACTTGAACATCACCCGGGCGCGACGGATCGGCGGCGTGTCGGCCCAGCCGGTGAAGGCCGCCTGCGCGGCGGCCACCGCGGCGGTCACCTCATCGGCGCTGGCCAGCGCCACCTGGCGCGCCACGGCACCGGTCGTGGGGTTGTAGACCGCCTGATGGCGGCCGCTGTTGCCGGCGACTGCGCGGCCGTTGATGAAATGCGCCACGTCGGCGGCTGAAGTGAAGGCGGGAACCGGTGCGGTGTGGGTGCTCATGGCGCGATGGTGTGAGGTGGGGTGGCTGCAGTCTAGGCAGTTCGGCGCCGCAGTGGGACCGGGCGGGAGGCGCTGTTGCCGGAGGGCACGCAGCGTGATGAACGGTTGCATGCAATTCGCGCGCCGTCTCGTGCGTGGCCTCGGACCAGCGGCAGCGCGGGCGCGCGCGGCCACAATCCTCGCATGGCCACCTCCTTTCGACCCCGCTCCGGCGGCACGCACGCTGCACCTCCCGTCAGCGCCCCCCAGCCGTCGGGCGCCGCGCCGCTCGACGAACGCGAGATCGACGCGCTGCAAGACGCCCTCGACCGGGTGCCCGCGCCGCTCGAGCCGCTGGACGTGAGCATGATCGACGGGTTCCTGTGCGGCGTGCTGCTGCAGCCGCAGCCGGTGCCCGAGGCGCGCTGGCTGGCGCACATCACCGATGCCGATGGACGCGCCTTGCCCGCGTCGTTCGATGCGTCCGAGGTGCACACGCTGGTGCGCCGCCGCCATGCCGAGCTGAATCAGGCCATCGCCGAGCGGGAATGGTTCGATCCCTGGGTGTTCGAAATGCACGACGAGGAGGGCGACGAAGAAGACGAAGCGTCCACTGGCCCCGATGCGGTCTATCCATGGGTGGCCGGGTTTGCCACCGCGCAGGAGTTCTTTCCCGAGCTGATGCGACTCGACGCCAAGGCGATGACGGCGCCGCTCGCGCTGCTGTACCGCCACCTCGACCCCGATGACCTGGAAGACGCCGAAGAACTGCTGGTCGAGATCGAATCGCTGGAGCCCCCGGTCGAGCTGGCGGATGCGGTCGAGGAGCTGGTTCGCGCCACCTTGCTGCTGGCCGACATCTCGCGCCCGTTGCGCTCGGCTGCGCCCGCGAACCCCCCAAGGGGCCACCGGCCGATGCGACGGCGCTGACAAGCGTGAACTGTGCGGCAGTAACTGCCAGTGATAGACGTTGCTTTTTGTCACTTTGACACGCGCCAGACACCTCAGACTGAGACCATTGCGGCAGTTGATGGTCAACAGGAGAGCGAACATGCGAAACGTCCGGGGGGTCTCGTGGTGGCGTGCCTTGGGTGGTCGGTGGACCGCTCCCCGCGTGGCGCGTGATGTTGATGATGTGGGCGGCATGGGCACCGACCTGGCGCTCGAAGCCCGGTTGCAGTCCGACCCGCAAATTCGCGTGTCGCCGGAAACACGGCGCGGTGGTGCCGATTCGGCCAGCACCTTCAACGACCGGCTCAACGCACGTTCGGTACTCTGATTTATTGACCCGTCCAGGCGACGGGTTCAGCGCGCCAATCGCAGCGCTTCAAACCTCGACGGTGCGCATCCCGTCATAGCCATCGGCCTCGCCCTTGCGGCTGTGCCCCCGGGCATTGCACAGCACCCGGGTCTGGCCCAGTGCATGCGTCACGCGGTAGTCGTGGCGGCAGTGCAAGTGCCCGTGGATCCACAGGTCAACCCCCGGCATCAAATCGTCGTCGGCATTGCAAAAACTCGCGCTGCCCGGCTGCTTGCCATAGCGCCGGTCGATGCTGCGCGCGCTCGGCCCGTAATGGGTGATGACCACGGTGGCGTCCCAGGCGGCTTCGGCAGATTCGCCCGCCCGCGCCAGCTCCGCACCCAGCCAGTCGCGGCAGGCCAGCGCCTCGATGCGCACAGCGGCGGCGTCGAACGGCGCGCCGTGCTGCGTCGATTTCATGACGTCGACGAAGTAGGTGGCCGCGCGCATGGCGCGCTCGCGCTGCGCCTGGCCGAGCAGGTCGAAGTCGCTCCAGCGGGTGGTCGCCACGAAGCGGATGCGCCGGCCCTGCACATCAAGCCGGACGCAGCTTTGCCGCTCGAGCAGCGTGACGCCCAGCGCCTCGCACCGCTCGCGCAAGGCGGGCTGGGCGACGCTCAGTTCGCGCTGATCGAACTCGTGGTTACCCGCCACGAAGATCACCGGCACCGGCCACTCGGCAAAGCGCTCAAGCTCGCGCCATGTGCTGTCGATGTCGCCGGCGAGCACCAGCAACTCGGCACCCGGCGCTGGCCGGGGCTCGAAGACCTCGGTTTCCAGGTGCAGGTCGGACAGCACCTGCAGGCGCATCAGGCGATGACCGGCTGGCGCGTTCGGTGCATCACTGGCCGTGACACAGCTTGAACTTCTTGCCGCTGCCGCAGGTGCACGGATCGTTGCGACCCGGCTTGGGCACGTCGCGTTTGACGGTCTCGACCTTGTAGCGCGCCTTGCGCGTCAGATCGGCCAGATCTGCCACCGCAGCGATGAGGTCTTCGATGCCCTCGTCGAGCGTGGTGAGCGGGTGCTCGCGCTCGAGCGTGGCCACCACTTCGCGTTCGTCGTCGCTTTCGGCCGGCAGGTGCCGGTACAGCCGCGCCAGCGCCGAGAGCACCGCGTCATCGGACATTTCGGCCAGATCGGGGAAGCATTCGCACGCGTGCTGGAAACCGGCCACCCAGGGCATCAGCGACTGTGAAACCAGGTGCAGACCGGCCAGCGGATCGGGGCCGCCATCGGCCGGGGGCGCGGGCGGGTTGTCCTCGTCGAACTCGAGGACCAGTGGCTCGAACCAGCCGTTTTCAACGATGGCGTGGTTGAGCGCGGCGTGGCGGCGCAGGATCAGCGCGGTGGTGCGTGCGGCCCACGCCGCGTCCACGTCGTCGGGCAGCGGCTGGGCGTCGAAGTCAAAGACGTGCGGCAGCCACACGGCGCTTTCCAGCAGCACGGGTTGCACCAGCACGCCGCACAGGAAGCCGTCGAGCATCACCACATCGACGGGCTCGAGCGGCGCGGGCGTGGCCGCCAGCAGGTCGTCGAGCTCGGAAAACTCGGCGTCGCTCAGGTCGCGGTTGATGTGGGGGGTGGGTGGTTTTTGCATGCGGGGTTCCGGAAGGTTTGGGCGATTGTGGGGCGGCGGCACCGTTCGCCGGTCTCGTTCGGGGTGAAACGGCCCTGAGCGCGCGCACGAGGACCCGGTCTGTGCCAGAGTCGGAACTGGATGGCGACCCCCTTGAAAACCCTCTGCTGAGCATGCAAGCGACCCCGAACGGCATCATCGGTCTGGCCGTGGCCCTGGGCTCGGGGCTACTGATCGGCATCGAGCGCGAGCGCCGCAAGGGCAGTGGCGCCGACCGCCAAGCCGCCGGCGTGCGCAGCTTCACCGTGGCAGCGCTGCTCGGCGCGCTGGCGCAGTGGCTGCCGGTGCCCGGTCTGGTGGTTTGCGCGGCGGGCTTCGTGGCGCTGCTGGCCGTGGTGTCGCACTACCGCAGCCGCTCCAGCGATCCGGGCATGACCACCGAACTGGCGCTGTTTGCCACCTGCCTGATCGGCGTGCAGTGCGTGGTGTGGCCGGCCTTCGGGGCGGCCTGCGCGGCGGTGCTGACGGCGTTGCTGGCGTCGCGCGAGCGGCTGCATCAGTTCGCCACGCAGCGGCTGACCGAGCAGGAATTGCACGACGGCCTGTTGCTCGCCGCGCTGGCGCTGATCGTGTTGCCGCTGATCCCGCGCGGGCCGGTCGATGGGTTCGGCGGCATCCAGCCGCGCCCGCTGTTCACGCTGGTGCTGCTGATCCTGGTCATACAGGCCGCGGGCCATGTCGCCTTGCGTGCGCTCGGGGCGCGGCAAGGCTTGCTGCTGTCGGGTTTTGCCGCGGGGTTTGTCTCGAGCACCGCGACCGTCGCGTCGTTCGGCGGCCGGGCGCGAGCGCACCCCGAGCAGTCAGCCATGTTCGCTGCCGGCGCGGCGCTGTCGTCCGCGGCCACCTGGACCCAGGTCTTGCTGATCAGCGCGGCGCTGTCGCCGCGCGCTGCCTGGGCGCTTTTGCCGATGGCGCTGGCTGCGGCACTCACCTCGGCTGTACTGGCGTTGTGTTTGCAGCGCGGATACACCGGAGCGACGCCCGACGACCCGGCCGCACACCATGGCAGCGCGCTGCGCCTGCGCGAGGCGCTGATCGCGGCCGTGCTGCTCGGGGGGGTGGCGCTGCTGGTGGGCAATGCGCAGGCGCGCTTCGGCGACGTCGGTCTCAACGTCAGCATCGCGATCGCTGCGCTGGTGGATGCCCACGCGCCGGTGGCCTCGCTGGCCTCGCTGCATGCGGCGGGCAACCTGCCGGTGGATCGCGTGGCGCTGGGCGTGCTGGTGGCGGTGACCACGAACACGCTCACGCGGTGCACCGTGGCGGCGGTGACGGGCGGGAGCGCCTACGCCTTGCGTGTGGGCTCGGTGCTGGTTGGCAGCCTGTGCGTGGCCTGGGCGGTCGGGCTGTTGAGCGGGGTTTGATCGACTGTTGCGCCGATCCTCAGGTCCTGGGTACCAGCACCCACGCGCGCAGCGGCTGCTTCATGCGGCCGGCTTGCTGCTCGGCCGCCTCGCCCCAGCCCCAGAAATAATCGACGCGTACCGCGCCGGTGATGGCGCTGCCGGTGTCTTGCGCCATCACGATGCGGCGCAAGGCGGTGCTCGACAGCGGCTCGGTGGTGTCCAGCCACAGCGCGCTGCCGTACGGGATGCTGGTCGGGTCGATGGCCACCGAGCGGCCCGGGGTGAGTGCCACCGACTGCGCGCCGCGCGGCCCGGCGGTGGGATCGGACAGCGGCTCTTCGCGGAAGAACACCACCCGCGGGTTGGCCCACAGCAACTCGTTGACGCGTTGCGGATTGAGTTGAACCCAGGCGCGGATGCCCGGCCACGAGGCCTGATCGGCGCGCAGCTCGCCCTGCTCGATCAGCCAGCGCCCCACCGATTTGTAGGGCTGGTCGTTGTGGCCGGCAAAAGCCATGCGCACCAGCCGCTGGCTCCCATCGGGCTCGGTCAGTTGCAAGCGCCCCGAGCCTTGAATCTGCAGCGTGAGCAAGCTGAGCGGGTCGGCCAGCCAGGCCAACTCGCGTCCGCGCAATGCGGCCTGCGCGGCGGGCAGGGTGTCGATCTGCTGGCGCGTCCAGTAGGGCTTGCGGCTGCCCAGATCGGCGGGAGTTCCGTACACAGGGACCTGGAAGGGGCCCTGGGCGGTGCGGCTGGCTTCGATCAGCGGCTCGTAGTAACCGGTGATCAAGCCACGATCCAACCCTTCCAGCGACTCGACGCGATAGGGCTGCAGGCGGCTTTGCAGCCAGCTGCGTGCCGCAGCGTCGTCGGCAGGCGCGCTGCGTCTGGCTTCGGCACACGTGGCCGCCCAGCCCGCCGCCGGGCGTTCGCAGCCGCGCAGCAGCGCCGGCCAGACCTCGGCGGTTCGATCGGCGTCCCAGCCGGGCAGATCGGACCAGCGTGCCGGCACCCACCGCGCGCGACCGCGCACCACCACCTCGCCGGACGGTGCTGGCTCGGGCTGCACCACGGACGGTGCGCCGGGCGACGGAGCGACGATGGGCGAACTGGAGCAGCCCGCCAGCGCTCCTAGAATGAAAAACCCCAAGGCGAGGAACCGTGACATGTGGCTGTTGGTCGTGGAAGCATTTGGCGCCGTGGCGCTGTTGACCCTGATTGTCTGGTGGACGATGTTCTCGGGGCGCGTCGGCGGTGAGCTCAAGTCCGCCGTCGCGGAGCCGGTGGCCGCGGACAGGCCCGAGCCGCCGCACTGAATCCCCCGCCCTGGGTCGAACGGACCCGCCCTCACTCGCAGCTCAGCCAAGGTGCTTCGGCGGCAGCACGAACGACATCGGCTGGCTGACCAGCCGCCGCAAGATGGCGCGACGGATGCGGCTGCGATCGGCCAGCCGGATGCCGCGCGAGCCCATCGCCACCCTGAAGGCGAGGAAAAAACTCACCACCAGGTTGAGCACGCCGGTCACCACGATGCCCGCCACGCACCACCAGAACGCGCTGTGCTCAAGCACCGACAGGCCTTCGGCCGCAGCTGCCGCGGCCAGCTGTCCGGTGGACAAGGTGACGTGACGAACTTCTACCGGCACCCCGAAGAACAACCCGACCGCCGGCACCAGGCCCAGCAGCAGCCCGAGCGAGATGTTCGAGGCAAACCCCGAGATGTTGGCCCGCCAGAACCGCGCCCAGCCGTGCGCCCGCTCGGCCCCCAGACGCGTGACGATGCGCGGGTTCCAGGCGATGGCGCTGTCGAGCCGGTGCCAGACGAACCAGTTTTCCACCCAGCCGCCGATCAGCGAACTGGCGAACAGCAGCACGCCGGTGAACGCCGCGAACAG
>CANFXR010000118.1 GCA_947451035.1 Burkholderiales bacterium | reverse complement strand
TCCCGAAAACGGCCGCGCCCGCCTGCGCGACATGATCGCCAACCGGCCTGACTGGTGCATCAGCCGCCAGCGCAACTGGGGCGTGCCGCTGCCGTTCTTCCTGCACAAGGACAGCGCCGAGCTGCACCCCGACACGCTCGCGCTGATGGACCGCGCCGCCGCACTCGTCGAGCAAGGTGGCATCGAGGCCTGGACGCAGCTCGACCCGCGCGACTGGCTGGGCGACGAAGCCGCCAACTACACCAAGAGCACCGACATCCTCGACGTGTGGTTCGACTCGGGCTCGACCTTCTCGCACGTGCTGAATGGCAGCCACGCCGGTGCCGGACACGGCAACGGCAGCGAGCCCGAGGCCGACCTGTACCTGGAAGGCCACGACCAGCACCGCGGCTGGTTCCATTCGTCGCTGCTGATCGCCTGCGCCATCGAAGGCCACGCGCCTTACCGCGGCTTGCTCACGCACGGCTTTGCCACCGACGGCCAGGGCCGCAAGATGAGCAAGAGCCTGGGCAACGTGGTCGCGCCGCAAACCGTCAGCGACAAGCTCGGCGCCGAGATCGTGCGCCTGTGGGTGGCCAGCACCGACTACTCGGGCGACCTCAACATCGACGACAAGATCCTGGCGCGCGTGGTCGACGCCTACCGGCGCATCCGCAACACGCTGCGCTTCTTGCTGGCCAACACCAGCGACTTCGATGCCGCCAAAGACGCGGTGCCGCTGGCCGAGATGCTCGAAGTCGACCGCTACGCGCTGGCGCGTGCGGCGCAGTTCCAGGCCGAGGTGCTCGCGCACTACGAGGTCTATGAATTCCACCCGGTGGTCGCCAAGCTGCAGGTCTATTGCAGCGAGGACCTGGGCTCGTTCTACCTCGACGTGCTCAAGGACCGGCTGTACACCACCGCGCCCAAGAGCCTCGCGCGGCGCAGCGCGCAAACCGCGCTGTGGCACCTCACGCACGCCATGCTGCGCTGGATGGCGCCGTTCCTGAGCTTCACCGCCGAGGAAGCCTGGCAGGTGTTTGCGCCAGGCCAGTCGCCGTCGATCTTCATCGAGACCTTCAGCGAGGTCGATGCCTGGGCCGATGCCGATCTGCTGGCCAAGTGGGGCCGCATCCGCGAGATCCGCGACCTGGCCAACAAGCAGATCGAATCGGTGCGCGCGGCCGGAAACCTGGGCTCGTCGCTGCAGGCCACGCTGGCCATCACCGCCAACGCGACCGACCACGCGCTGCTCGCTTCGCTGGGCGACGGGCTGAAATTCGTGACCATCACCTCCGGGGCCACGCTCGCGGCCGGCGCCGAGCTGTCGATCGCGGTGGCGCCGTCAAGCGCGCCCAAGTGCGAGCGCTGCTGGCACTACCGCGACGACGTCGGCCACGATGCGGCGCACCCGACCATCTGCTCGCGCTGCACCAGCAACCTGCACGGCGACGGCGAAGTCCGCCGCGTGGCCTGAGCCATGGCACGCGGCAGGTCTTCATCGTCCTCACGGGCCGGCAGCCTGTGGCTGTGGCTGGGCCTCGCGGTGCTGGTGCTGCTGGCCGATCAGCTCAGCAAGACGCTGATCCTGGGCAGTTTCTCGCTCGGTGGCAGCCACACCGTCACCTCGTTCTTCAACCTCGTGCGGGTGCACAACACCGGCGCGGCGTTCAGCTTTCTGGCGGGGGCCTCGGGCTGGCAGCGCTGGTTCTTCGTCGTCCTGGGGCTGGGCGCGGCGGGGGCCATCGTGTGGATGCTCAAGCGCCATGGCGGCCAGCGGCTGTTCAGCTTTGCGCTGGCGATGGTGCTCGGTGGCGCGGTGGGCAACGTGATCGACCGGCTGCTGCACGGCTACGTGATCGACTTCCTGCAGTTCCACTGGGGCTGGCTCGCGCCGCTGTTTGCCGGCGGCTACTTTCCCAGTTTCAACCTCGCCGACAGCGCCATCACGCTGGGCGCGGCCTGCCTGATCCTCGACGAACTGCTGCGGGTGCGGCGCTCGAACTGATCCTTGCGAAAGAATGAAACATATCGTATAAACGATATGTTTCATCCAGGAGGATCACGCAATGAACACCACCACTACCATCACCACCGCCACGATCGCCGACAGCACCCCGTCGGCCAGCGCGCACACACCGGCCGCCGCATCCAGCGCACCGGCCAGCGCCGCACCGGCCAAACCCGTCAAGACGGTCAAGCCAGCCGCCAAGGCGGCACCGAAGTCCGCCAAGCCAGTGGCCAGTGCCCAGCCGCGCAAGGCAGCGCCAAAGCCAGCCAAGGTCTCGCCACCGGTCGTGGCCAAGCCCGCCAAAAAACCCGCTGCGTCCGTCGCCAAGAGCGCTCCGAAGAAGGTCATCAAGACCAGCGTCAAACCAGCAACCAAGCCAGCGGCCAAAGCTGCTCCGGCACCGGCGGCGGTCAAGGCCAGCGCCAAGCCAGCCACCAAGGCGGTACCAGTCGCCACCGCGGTCCCGGCTGCGCCCAAGCAGCGCAAGCCCGGCAAGGTCGCCAAGGCCAAGCTCGTGCGCGACAGCTTCACCATGCCGCAGGCCGACTTCGATCTGGTCGACGTGCTCAAGCAGCGCGCGCTGAACTTCCGCCACTCGGCCAAGAAAGGCGAGTTGCTGCGCGCCGGGCTGCAAGCGCTGGCCAGCCTGTCCGATGTGCAGTTGCAAGCCGCGCTGGCGCGCGTCACACCGCTCAAGCCGGGGCGCCCGAAAACGGCCGCCTGATCTGGCATGCGCCCGGCTGCGCTGCGGCCGGGCCTTCAGTCGGCGTCGTGAAACGCCGTGTCGCGCTCGCGACTGGTTGACGGCAGCAACACCGCCACCAGCAGCAGCGCGGCGGCGGCCAGCAAGCCGGCTGACAACGGGCGGCTCACGAAGGTGCTCCAGTCGCCTTGCGACAGCGCCAGCGCGCCACGCAACTGGCCTTCCATCATCGGCCCGAGCACGAACCCCAGCAGCAGCGGCACGAGATCGCAGCCGAGCTGGCGCAAGACGTATCCCGCGGCGGCAAACCCCGCCATCAGGCCCACGTCGAAGGCGCTGCCGCGTAGCGCGTACACGCCAATGCAGCACAGCAGCGTGACGGCGGCAAACACATGGCGGTACGGCACCGCCAGCAGCCGGGACCACACGCCGATCAGCGGCACGTTGAGCATCAGCAGCATCACCTGGGCGACCCCCATCGAGGCGACCAGTCCCCACCACACGGACGGCTGGCTGCCGATCCACTGCGGCCCGGGTTGAGCGCCCTTGATGAGCATGGCGCCCGTCACCAGCGCCATCACCGCATTGAGCGGAATGCCCAGCGCCAGCAACGGGATGAACGAGGTCTGCGCGCCCGCGCTGCGGGCCGATTCAGGCCCGGCCACGCCGCGCAGGTCGCCCTTGCCGAACCGACCATGCGCACCGGCGAGCCGCTTTTCCATCGCGTAGCTGGCCCACGACGCGCGCAGCGCGGCAACCCCGGGCAGCAGCCCCCTCAGCAAGCCCAGCGCGGTGCCGCGCAGCACCGCAGGGGCGGCCTCCTGCGCATCCTTGCGCCCGGGCCACAGGCCGCCGACATCGCGGGTGATGGCCTCGTGCTGCCCGCCGGGATGGGCGAGCTGGTCGATGACGTCGCTCAGGGCGAACAGGCCCACGGCGATCACCACGAAGCTGATGCCGCCCGACAGCTCGGGCACACCGAGGGCCAGGCGCTGCGTGCCCGACAGCGCATCGGCGCCCACCATCGACAGCAGCAGACCCAGCACGGTCATGGCCAGCGACTTGAGCCGCGAACCCGAAGCCATCACCACCGCGCCGATCAGGCCGAGCACCATCAGCGCGAAGCGATCGGCCGGAGCGAACCCGAGCGCCAGGTTCGACAGCAGCGGCGCCACGCCGGCGAGGACGGCGGTGCCCACGCAACCGGCGAACCACGAGCCCAGCGCCGCCACCGCCAGCGCGGCACCGGCGCGGCCCTGGCGCGCCATCGGATGGCCCTCGAGGGCCGCCACCGCCGACGGTGAGGTACCCGGCACCTGGGCGAGGATGGCGCGGATCCCGCCGCCGTGCTGCACGCCGCAAAACACGCCCGCCAGCACGATCAGCGCCGGCGTGGCATCGAGCGCGTGCACCCACGGCAGCAGCATCGCGATGGCCGCCGCCGCACCCAGCCCCGGCAGCACGCCGCTCAGGGTGCCGAGCAGGCAGCCGGCGAAGGCGCAGGCCAGGTTGTGTGCCGTGAGCGCCACGCCCAGGCCGGTCGCCAGCGAATTGATCCCGTCCATGGGCCGTCCGCTCAGAGCCGGCGCGACCCGCTCAGACCGGCCACAGCGGCCAGTCGAGTTTCAGGCCCCAGACGAAGACGGTCCAAGCGCCCACCGTCAGCACCACCGCGGCCAGCAGCGCGCCGCGCCAGCGCCCTCCCTTGCTGGCCAGACTGGCGATCAGGACCAGCAGCGCGGTCGTGGGCAACAGCCCCAGCCGCGGCAGCGCCACGCCGAACAGCCCGACGGCCAGCACGATCAGCGCGAGCGGCCGCCAGGCGATCGGCCCCAGCGGATGGCCGCCATCGGCCTCCAGCGTGAGCGCCTTGAACAGCACCAGCGCGCCCAGCACCATCAGCGCCACGCCGAGGATCAGCGGAAAGAACCCGGCGCCCGGCGCGGCCGGCGTGCCCAGGCTGTCGTCGCCGGCGGCCATCGCGAACACGCCGCCGAGCACCAGAAACAGCAGCCCGGAGCCGAAGTCGCGCTGGCTCTTGATCTTCATGCTCACGCTCGGATCACTCCCAGACCGGGGTGGCGCTCAGCACTTCTTGCAGCGTGGTCAGTCCCTCGCCCACCTTCATCGCGCCGGCCAGCCGCAGCGGGCGCATGCCGTCTTGCAGCGCTTGCTGGCGCAAACGGGTGGCATCGGGCACCGGCTGGATGCACGACACGGCCGCCGGCGTCACCGACAGCAACTCGAACAGCCCGGTGCGTCCGCGAAAGCCGCTCATGCGGCATTCCAGGCAACCCACCGCGCGGTACGGCGTGGGCTGGCCGGTCAGCCGCCACGGCTTGGCAAACGCGGCCAGCGCCTCGGTCGTGAGATCGGGGTCGGGCTGCTTGCAATCCACGCACAGGGTGCGCACCAGCCGCTGCGCGAGCACGCCCACGACGGTGGCGCCGATCAGGTACGGCGGCACGCCCAGATCGACCAGGCGGGTGATGGCCGAGGCCGCGTCGTTGGTGTGCAAGGTGCTGAACACCAGGTGGCCGGTGAGCGCGGCCTGGATCGCCATCTCGGCGGTCTCGAGGTCGCGAATCTCGCCCACCATGATGATGTCCGGGTCCTGGCGCATGAGGGCGCGCACGCCTTCGGCAAAGCTGAAGTCGAGCGCCGGCTGCACCTGCGTCTGGTTGAACGCGGGCTGGATCATCTCGATCGGGTCTTCGATCGTGCACACGTTGACCTCGTCGGTGGCGATGCGCCGCAGGGTCGAATACAGCGTGCTGGTCTTGCCCGATCCGGTCGGCCCGGTCACCAGGATGATGCCGTTGGGACGGCCCACCAGGTCCTGCCAGCGCTTGGCATCGTGGTTGCCGAAGCCCAGCCCGTCGAGCGTCTTGACGGTGGTGTCGGGGTCGAAGATGCGCATGACCATCTTCTCGCCGAAGGCCGTGGGCAGCGTCGACAAGCGCATCTCGACCTCGTCGCCGTCGGGGTTGCGCGTCTTGATGCGCCCGTCGAGCGGACGGCGCTTTTCGATCACGTCCATGCGCCCGAGCAGCTTGATGCGCGCGATCATGGCGCTCATCACGCCTTGCGGCAGCTGGTAGACGGTGTGCATCACGCCGTCGATGCGGAATCGGATCGCGCTCAGGTCGCGCCGCGGCTCGAGGTGGATGTCCGAGGCGCGCTGGTCGAACGCGTACTGCCACAGCCAGTCGACCACCTGCACCACGCCCTGGTCGTTGGCGTCGAGCTGGCGGTTGCTGCGCCCGAGCTCCACCAACTGCTCGAAGCTCGCGATGGACGCGATCTCGCCCTTCTTCGCGGCCGAGCGCACCGAGCGCGCCAGCGTGTAGAACTCGGTCGTGTACTTCTGCAGCTCGAGCGGGCTGACCAGCACCAGCTTGATCGACTTGCGGGTGTGCGCCTCGATCTCCAGCACCCAGCCGATGTCGAACGGCTCGCAGGTGGCCACCGTGATCTCGGTCAGCACCACTTGCAGCGGCAGCGCCAGGCGCCGCTCGGCGTAGGTGATCGACATCACATCGGCCACCCGGCCCACGTCGACCTTCAGCGGGTCGATGCGCAGATAGGGCATGCCGCAGCGCTGCGCCAGCCACGCCGTGAGCGCCTCGATGTCCAGCGTCTTGGCGGCCGCGGTGCCCGGCCCCTTGCGCTGCAGCCCGGCCGCGGCCAGCCGCACCAGCGGGTGCTGTGCGCTTTGCGTGGAGCCGAAGCGCTTCATGGTCTTGTCGGCCTCGTCGGGTTCGATCATGCCGTCGTCGCGCAGCCAGCCCAGCAGCTGGCGCCAGTTGAGCTTGCCGGTGGGCGGCGGTTCGGGCGGGCGGGTGGAAACGTTCATGGCGGGTGACTCGCAGGTGGACGGGACGGGACCAACGAAATTTCAAGCCGTTGCAGCCGGAACAACCCCTTCGGGCAGGGCACGCAGCATCTTCAACCATTTTCGCGCCGGCAACTGACCGGTCTGCTCGATGTGCGCCGCGCGCTCGGCCAGCGTGGCGGCGTCGGGCCACGACACGCCCTTCCAGGCCACGACCACGGTGTTGCCTTCGCGCGTGGGCCGCAAGCTCAGCACGCAGTCAGCGCCGAACGCCGCGGCGATGCGCTGCGCGCTGCGCTCGAAGCTTGCATCGCGGCCGAACAGGTTGA
>CANFXR010000117.1 GCA_947451035.1 Burkholderiales bacterium | reverse complement strand
TGGCGCGGCTGCGAGCAGATCGACGGCTGGGGCTTCATCGACCGCGTGCTCGAAGTCGATCAAACGCCCATCGGCAAGACGCCGCGCAGCTGCCCGGCCACCTACATCGGCTTTTGGGACACGATCCGCAAGCTGTTTGCCGACACGCTCGAGTCGCGCGCTCGCGGCTACGCGCCCAACCGCTTCAGCTTCAACACCGGCGAGGGCCGCTGCCCGGGCTGCGAAGGCCAGGGCCTGCGCACCATCGAGATGAGCTTCCTGCCTGACGTGAAGGTGCTGTGCGACCAGTGCCGCGGCCAGCGCTTCAACCCCGAGACGTTGGCGGTGACCTGGCGCGGCAAGAACATCGGCGACGTGCTGCGCATGGAGATCGACGAGGCGGTCGGCTTCTTCGCCACCATGCCCACGGTGAGCCACCCGCTGCAACTGTTGAAGGACATGGGTCTGGGCTACCTCACGCTGGGCCAGCCGTCCCCCACGCTGAGCGGTGGCGAGGCGCAGCGCATGAAGTTGGTGACCGAACTCACCAAGGTGCGTGACGACGTCGGCAAGCGCGGCAACAAGGCGCCGCACACGCTGTACGTGCTCGACGAGCCCACGGTTGGCCTGCACATGGCCGATGTCGAAAAGCTCATCCGCGTGCTGCACCGCCTGGTCGACGCCGGCCACAGCGTGCTGGTGATCGAGCACGACCTGGACGTGATCGCCGAAGCCGACTGGGTCATCGACCTCGGCCCCGAAGGCGGCACCCAGGGCGGCCAGGTGGTGGCCACCGGCACGCCCGAGCAGGTGGTGGCCAGCGGCTCGCACACCGGGGTGGCGCTGCGCGGGGTGTTGGCGCGGTCGGCCACAAAAGACTGAGGCGGATCGACTTCGAGCTTGAGTTGGCTGCACCAAGCAAAAAGCCGGCAATGCCGGCTTTTTGCTGTCTGGCCGGCGGCTCGCACCGCCGCGGCGTCAGGCCGTGACTGCCTCAACCACCTTGGGTGCCGCAGGCGCCGGGGCGGATGCTCGGATCAGGTGATCAAACGCCCCGAGCGCCGCCTTGGCCCCGTCGCCGGTGGCGATGATGATCTGCTTGAACGGCACCGTGGTCACGTCGCCGGCGGCGAATACGCCGGGCAGCGAGGTCTGGCCGCGCGAGTCGACGACGATCTCGCCGTGGCGCGTGAGTTCGAGCGTGCCTTGCAGCCACTCGGAGTTGGGCACCAGGCCGATCTGCACGAACACGCCTTCGAGCTCGACGTGGTGCGACTCGCCCGAGGCCCGATCGGTGTAGGTCAGGCCGTTGACCTTGGCGCCGTCGCCGGTGATCTCGGTCGTTTGCGCCTGGGTGTGGATGGTCACGTTGGACAGGCTCTTGAGCTTGTTGACCAGCACCGCGTCGGCACGCAGCTTGTCGCCGTATTCGATCAGCGTCACGGCGCCCACGATGCCGGCCAGATCGATGGCCGCCTCGACGCCCGAGTTGCCGCCGCCGATCACCGCCACGCGCTTGCCCTTGAACAGCGGGCCGTCACAGTGCGGGCAGTACGCCACGCCGTGGTTGCGGTATTGCGCCTCACCGGGCACGTTGACCTCGCGCCAGCGCGCACCGGTCGACAGGATCACCGTCTTGCTCTTGAGCGAGCCGCCGTTGGCCAGTTGCACTTCGATCAGGTCGCTGCCCGGGCCGGCTGGAATCAGCTTTTCGGCGCGCTGCAGGTTCATGATCTCGACGCCGTACTGCTTGGCATGCTGCTCGAGCGCCATCGCAAACTTGGGGCCGTCGGTCTCGAGCACCGAGATGAAGTTCTCGATGCCCAGCGTGTCGAGCGTCTGACCGCCGAAGCGCTCGGCCACCACGCCGGTGCGTATGCCCTTGCGCGCCGCGTACACCGCGGCAGCCGCCCCGGCCGGGCCTCCGCCGACGATCAGCACGTCAAACGGCTGCTTGGCGCTGAGCTTGACGGCATCGCGTGAGGCGGCACCCGTGTCGACCTTGGCGAGGATTTCTTCCACGCCCATGCGGCCCTGGCCGAAGTGCTCGCCGTTCAGGAAGATCATCGGCACGGCGAGGATCTCGCGCCGCGCCACTTCGTCTTGATACAACGCGCCGTCGATGATGGTCGACTGGATGCGCGGGTTGAGCACCGCCATCAGGTTGAGGGCTTGCACCACGTCCGGGCAGTTGTGGCAGCCCAGCGACATGAATACCTCGAAGCGGTAGTCGCCGTCGAGGTTGCGCACCTGCTGCGCCAGTTCGGCTTCGAGCTTGGGCGGGTGCCCGCCGACTTGCAGCAGGGCCAGCACCAGGGATGTGAATTCATGGCCCATCGGGGTCGCGGCAAATCGAATGCGCGGCGCCTCGCCGATGCGGCTCAGGGTGAATGAAGGCCGGCGGGCATCGTTGCCATCGGTCTTCAGGGTGATCTTGTCGCACAGCTCGACGATGTCGTTGAGCAGGCCGAGCATTTCTTGCGAGGCTTCGGTGGCATCGACCGACGCGACGATTTCGAAGGGCAGCGTGACCCGTTCGAGGTAGCTCTTGAGTTGTGACTTGAGGTTGGAATCAAGCATGGTGATGCTCCCAGGTGAGGTGTGCTTCAGGGCTTGAACCCGCCGCGAACCTTGTGGGATCGTGGCGGGCCGAACAGCCCGCGGGTGTGCGGGCGCTTTCAGGGGTGAATCAGATCTTGCCGACGAGGTCGATCGAAGGCGTCATGCTCTTGGAGCCTTCCTTCCAGGCGGCTGGGCACACCTCGCCTGGGTGCGATTCGACGTACTGAGCAGCCTTGATCTTGCGCAGCAGCTCTTGAGCGTCACGGCCGATGCCCAGGTCCAGCACTTCCAGAACCTTGATCTGGCCGGCCGGGTTGATCACGAAGGTGCCGCGCAGCGCGAGGCCGGCTTCTTCGATCATCACTTCGAAGTTGCGCGACAAGGTGCCGGTCGGGTCGCCCACCAGTGGGTACTTGACCTTCTTGATCGCAGGCGAAGCATCAGCCCAGCCCTTGTGCACGAAGTGGGTGTCGGTCGACACGGCGTAGATCTCGACGCCGATCTTCTGGAAGTGGGCGTAGTTGTCGGCCAGGTCTTCCAGCTCGGTCGGGCACACGAAGGTGAAGTCAGCCGGGTAGAAAACGATGGCAGACCACTTGCCCATCAGGTTCTGTTCGGTGATGTCGACGAACTTGCCGTCGTGATAGGCGGTGGCCTTGAAAGGCTTGATTTGCGTGTTGATCAAAGACATGTGTATCTCCAGTAGGGTTTGTCGTGGGTGGCTCAAGCACCGGCACGAATGCTACGGGGGCATGCCCGTGACGGGGATGAATTGACAGAATGAGGGGCATTGGCTGGGGCTATGGCCACAGCCGGCAGGGAAGGCGCTGCCACGGTGCCGAACTGACGCTGCCCGCGCTCGAATCCGCACGTGCTGAAGGCCACCCGTGCGCAAATCAATCACGCAAACGAGACGACCCGGTCACTTGCCGGGTCGCAGATCACCCTGATGGGCATTCAGGGGGCGGAGTGCCCCTCGAATCAACCGCCTGATGCTGCCGCCGGCACCACCGCCGGGGCCTTCATCACGCGGGTCTTGCCGCCGTTGGTCACCAAAATGACCGCATCGCCGGCTTGCAGCACTTCGCTGCCCTTGGCCTGGACGATGGCGCGGCGCTCGCCGTTGCGCAACTGAATCAGGATCTCGACCGCGTCTTCCTTGGTCGACATGCGTTCGACGGCGTTGCCCGCCACCGCGCCTGCCACGGCGGCCAGAACGCCGACCACGGCACCCGTCTTGTTGCCGCCCACCTGGGAGCCGGCGACCCCGCCCACGACAGCGCCCGTCGCAGCCCCCATGCCGGTTTGGCTGCCGTCAACCGTCACCGCACGCACTGACAGCACGGTGCCGTCTTGAACCTGCGCAAGCCGCTGGGCGTCACCGCGTTGAACCACGTCGGGGCTCGTGGTGCTGCAACCGGCCAAGGCAGCCAAAAGGCAAAGCGAGAAAATGAACTTGTTCATGGGTTAAGTTGTCCTTCGTAGAGATCTAGGAACGCCCCCCGCTTGTGTGGGGTTGACGTGGGCACGGTTTGAAAGCCCGCTGGGGGTGAAAATAGAAAATTGTTGTGCCTAACGAGATGGTTTGGTCGGTACCTATTGATGCGAAACCTTCACAAGCAGGAGTTTTTAATCACCCGCGCTGACCGAGAGCGACTTGGCGGGCATCCGGGCAGGGTGGTTTGGTTCACGGGCCTGAGTGGTGCTGGCAAATCGACACTTGCCAACGCGCTTGAAGTGGAACTCTTCGCCAGAGGCAAGCGCACCTATGTACTCGACGGCGACAACCTGCGCCAAGGGCTCAACAAGGACCTGCCGTTCACCGACGAGGGCCGGGTGGAAAACATCAGACGCGTGGCCGAGGTGGCCAAGCTGATGTTGGACGCGGGAGTCATTGTCATGACGGCATTTATCTCTCCCTTCAAGGCTGACCGCGACCTGGCTAGGGAGTTGATCGGCCCCCCAAAGTTCCTCGAGGTGTTCGTGGACACGCCTTTGGCCGAGTGTGAAGCGCGTGATTCGAAGGGGCTTTACAGGAAGGCCCGTACCGGCGAGCTGCGGCACATGACCGGCATCGACAGCCCGTACGAGGCCCCGACAAAGCCAGACTTGGTGATCGACAGCGGTGCTTGTTCTATCGACCAATCGGTGCAGGCCTTGTGCCTGCTGATTGATCGGCCGCCGGGCTGAGAGACGGCCGGCCGTTCGTGGCCTGCGAGTCACCCCCGCAGCCGGCTGTGCCGCGGCACGCTGGCCAGCAAGAACTCCATCTGGTCGGCCAGGATGCGCCGGCCGCGCAGGATCATGTCCTCGTGCAGGCTGGGCGTGTAGGGCAGGTACATCAGCGTCATGCGCGCTTCTTCGGGCAGCCGGTTGCCCTTGTTGCCGTTGCAGGTGCGGCACGCGGTGATGCAGTTCATCCAGCTGTCTTCGCCGCCGCGCGATGTCGGGATGATGTGTTCGCGCGTCAGGTCCTCGTCGGGGAAGTGCCCGCCGCAGTAGGCGCACACACACCGGTCGCGAACAAACAGCTTGGGGTTGGACAGCGCCGGACTTTGCCGCCAGGCGCGTGAGGGAATGGCCCCGCGCACGGCGATGATGGGGTGCAACTCGATGCGCGACTGCACGCCCGTGCGGCGCTGCACGCCGCCGCGCAGCACGTGGAACGCGTCGCCCAGCGTCCAGGCGACGGCGTCGCTGGCGTAGAGCACCGCCGCTTCCTTGGCCGATAGCCAGGCCTGCGGCCGTCCAGACACGTCGAGTTGCAGAACTTCCAAGGTCCATCCTCCCGAGAGAGACAAAGCCTATTGAACGCAGATGACAGGCAGATGTTCGCATGGAGGCCGGGGCCCGTTTTTCCAGCGGGCCAGAGGCTGCTCAGCGCGCTGGCAAATAAACCCGCCGGCCCGGGGCTGGGGCTGCGCGCTTTGTGCAGAATGAAACCGCCTGTCTTTGGTGCGCCCATCCCTGTAGAAGGATCACTCATGGCCCAGTACACGCCCCCATTGCGCGACATGCACTTCGTGTTGCACGAACTGCTTCGGGTCACCGACACCTTCAAGACGCTGCCAGCGCACGCGGAGGTGGACGTTGACACCATCAATGCCGTGCTTGAAGAGGGCGGCAAGTTCGCCAGCGAAGTGCTCGCGCCGCTCAACGCCAGCGGCGACGCCGAGGGCTGCCGCCTCGACGCGGCCACGCACGAGGTGCGCACGCCCGCCGGCTTCAAGGCCGCCTACGACCAGTTTGTCGAGGGCGGCTGGCCGTCGCTGGGTTGCGATCCGGCCTACGGCGGGCAAGGGCTGCCCGTCACGCTCAACCAGTGCCTGTACGAGATGCTCAACAGCGCCAACCAGGCCTGGACGATGTACCCCGGCCTCACGCACGGCGCCTACGAATGCCTGCACGCCCACGGCACGCCCGAGCAGCAGCAGACCTATTTGCCCAAACTCACCAGCGGCGAGTGGACCGGCACCATGTGCCTGACCGAATCGCACTGCGGCACCGACCTGGGCCTGCTGCGCACCAAGGCCGAACCGCAGGCCGATGGCAGCTTTGTCATCACCGGCAACAAGATCTTCATCAGCGCGGGCGACCACGACATGGCCGCCAACATCGTGCACCTGGTGCTCGCCCGGCTGCCCGATGCGCCGGCCGGAAGCAAGGGCATCTCGCTGTTCGTGGTGCCCAAATTCCTGGTCAATGCCGACGGCTCGCCGGGTGCGCGCAACCCGATCTTTTGCGGCGCGCTCGAGCACAAGATGGGCATTCACGGCAACGCCACCTGTCAGCTCAACCTCGACGGCGCGCGTGGCTCGCTGGTGGGCCAGCCGCACAAGGGCCTGAACGCGATGTTCGTGATGATGAACGCCGCGCGGCTGGGCGTGGGCATGCAGTCGCTGGGCCTGACCGAGGTGGCGTACCAGAACGCCGTGGCCTACGCCAAGGACCGCATCCAGATGCGCTCGCTGACCGGCGCCAAGGCGCCCGACAAGGCGGCCGATCCGATCATCGTGCACCCCGATGTGCGCAAGATGCTGCTCACCGCGCGCGCCTATGCCGAAGGCGGCCGCGCGCTGGGCGTGTACACCGCGCTGCTGCTTGATCAGGAACTGTCGTCGACCGACGAGACCGTCAAAAAAGACGCCGCCGATCTGGTGGCGCTGCTCACGCCCATCGTCAAGGCGTTCATCACCGACAACGCCTGGATTTCCACCTCGCACTGCCTGCAGGTGTTCGGCGGCCACGGCTATGTGCGCGAGTGGGGCATGGAGCAGTTCGTGCGCGATGCGCGCATCAACATGATCTACGAGGGCACCAACACCATCCAGTCGCTCGACCTGCTGGGGCGCAAGGTGCTGGCCGACAACGGCGCCAAGCTCAAGAAGTTCGGCGCGCTGGTGCGCCAGCTGATCGAAGACGAAGGCGTCAATGAGGCGATGGCCGAGTTCATCAACCCGCTGGCCGATCTGGGCGACAAGGTCACCAAGCTCACCACCGAACTCGGCATGAAGGCCATGGGCAACCCCGACGAGGTGGGCGCGGCCGCGGTCGATTACCTGCGCGTCGTGGGCCACCTGGTGTTTGCCTACTTCTGGGCCCGCATGGCCCGCATTTCGCTAGACCAGCAAGCCAGCGGCGATCCGTTCTACCGCGCCAAGCT
>CANFXR010000116.1 GCA_947451035.1 Burkholderiales bacterium | reverse complement strand
GCCTGGGGCGGAATCGAACCACCGACACGCGGATTTTCAATCCGCTGCTCTACCAACTGAGCTACCAGGCCACGAGGAGCGGGACTATAACAGCGGGTGGCCCGCAGACGGCCCATGCGGGTGCCCTAAATGACGACTGCCTGGCCACCTGTACATCACCAGCGACCAAGTACACGGCCACATGGCACGGGCGTGGCACAGCGGGGCGGGCGTGCGACAGGGCGTGAGCGGCACACAACTGAACTACGCAGCGTGGGCACAGCGCTGTGGGTCTGCCTCTGTCCAGCTGGCTCACGTGATTGGTGGTCAGCACGAACACGGCATGTCGGGTGTTCAGCGCTGACTTGAGACTTTGCTGAGCCGATTTGGTGAGGTTGTGCACCTCGTCAATGACCAGGTAGTGCGGCGCTCATGTTGACTTGCGTTTGAATGAAATAGTTTTTACAGTTGATCTGTGGAGTCAACTTTAAAGACCATTTCATTCAATTCCTTGCTGGCGAGCTGGCCCCGGGGTGAGCCGCTGAGCACTGCTGCCTTGGAGGCACGCGGCCTTAGTGCGTTTCGCGGCTCGGCGCTGGCGCGCAGCGGCTGGCTGGTGCACTTGGCGCGTGGCGCCTACATGCTGCCTGGCGACACGCTCACGCGCGACGGCTGCCTGGCTTTCCTGTCTGCGCAGCTGCCAGGTCTTCACGTCGGCGGCAAGACGGCGCTGGCCTGGCGGGGCGTGAGCCAGAACATCGCTTTCCGAGAGCACCTCAGCCTGTGGGGCGACACGCCCCGGCGCCTGCCCGAGTGGTTCACCCAGGCTTTCGCGGCGAGCTACCAGTCCACGCAACTGTTCGATGACGCCTTGCCCGTCGGGTTCGGCTTGCAGCCACTGCCTGCTGGCGATCCACGGGTTCTGGTGTCGGTCCCGGAGCGGGCGATGCTGGAGTTGCTCAGCGATGTCGGCAAGGGGCAGTCGCTGGCCGAGGCGCGCGAACTGGTTGAGGGCCTGAGCAGCCTGCGCGAGAAGGTTCTGGATGAGTTGCTGCGACACACGACGCGCATCAAGGTCGTTCGCATGGCAGCCATGCTTGCATCCGGCATGAGGCTGCCGTGGGCTGCGCTCGCCAGCCAACACAGCGAACGAATCGGTGGCGGCTCACGCTGGGTTGCCGTCGGCCGCACCGGCGAGCGGATCGATCTGAGGCGGGTATGAACCAGAACTACATTGATACCGTCCGGTTGCTGCTGGCCATAGCACCGACGGTCTTCGCGTCAAGCCGGTTCGCGATGAAAGGCGGCACCGCGCTGAATCTCTTCGTGCAGGAGATGCCACGCTTGTCGGTCGACATAGACCTTGTGTTTGTCGACCATCGCTTGGACCGCGAGGCGGCATTGCAAGTCATTGCCTCGGAGCTGGCCGCTGTCCAAGCAAAGCTCACGCGCCAGGGATACCGCGCCCACCTGCCCGCCACGGCACAGGGCGATGACGTCAAGCTCGTGGTCAGCAACGGCGCTGCGCAGGTCAAGGTCGAGGTGAACGTCGTGTTTCGTGGCACCGCGCTTCCAGCCGAACATCACTCGCTTGTCGACAGCGCCCAGAACCTGTTCACGACGGGCCTCGCCGTGCCTGTGCTGGCAACGGCGGAGCTCTATGGCAGCAAGCTCGTCGCGGCGATGGATCGTCAGCATCCGCGCGACATCTTCGACGTGATGCACATGCTGCAGCGCTTTGGCTGGCAGCCTGCGTTCATCGACTGCTTCGTGGTTTACCTGGCCGGTCACAACCGTCCGGTCCACGAGGTGCTGTTCCCGAAGACCAAACCTCTGGAGCCCGCGTTCACGAACGAGTTCGCCGGCATGCCCCGCGAGGCGATCGAGTTGAGCGCGCTCGTTCACATGCAAGCACGCCTGCTCCACGAACTGCCGCAGCAATTGACGCGGACGCATCGAGACTTTCTTCTTTCGCTGGTGCGGGGCGATCCCGCTTGGGAGCTGATGCCCATGCCGCACCTGCGCGAACTGCCTGCGATCCAATGGAAACTGGAGAACCTGGCCAAATTGCAAAAGGTCAGCGCCGATCGCTTCGCGAATCAGCACCAGTTGTTGGCACAGCGGTTTGATTCCGCGTCACACCCGCTCAGCAACGAATGATGCTCGCCGCCCACGAAAACCCCATGCCGCTGGTGGCCAGGATGGCCAGGTTGCCTTCGGGCAGCAGCCCTTCGCGGTGGGCCATGGCCATGGTGAACAGCGAGTCTGCCGGGCCGATGTGGCCGAATTCGATCAAGGACACGTAGGTGTGGTCCTGGGGCATCTCGATGCCGTCGAGGATGTGGGCCCGCAAGGAGTTCTTGACCTGGTTCATCAAGATGTAGTCCATGTCTTTCATCTCGTGCCCGGAGCGGCTGACCGCCAGCTTGATGACGTCGACATATTCCTTGAGATAAACCCGGTTGATGAGATCCGCAAATTTCTCGGGGTCGACCTTGGCGTAGCACTTGTCCCAGTCGTTGAAATCAGGCGTGATCGGCAACCGCGTGCCACCGGCCTCGATTTTCAGCAGGTCACCCAGCGCGCCATCGGTGTGCTCGGCAAAGCTCAGAAACTGGTAGCGGGGGTGGTCGCGCTTGAGCACGACCGCGGCAGCGCCATCACCGAAATAAAGCAGCGGGTGGCACTCTTTCAGCTTGGTGGACACGATCCGGCTGAGGGTGTCTGCGCAGATCACCAGAGCATGGACGATCGAGGCGTCCCGGTCCATCAGCCCGCCCGCGATGTTGCAAGCCAGATTGCCGCCTGCGCAGCCGTTCCTGACTTCAAAGGCATAGGCGTGGCTGCAGCCCAATGCGTGGGCCACGGCGCTCGAGGGACACCAGTTTCTGTAGTCGTAGTCCCCGCCAGAAACAAAGATCACCAGATCGAGGTCTTCGCCCTTGATGCCGGCATCCGCCAGGGCGTCTTTGGCGGCGCTCAAACCCATCGTGAACGGGTGCTCGTCATCGTTGGCCACATGAATGTGCTTCATGCCGATGCCGATGGTGAGTTTTTCTACGGGGATATTGGCTTCTCGCGCGAGGGTTTCTGCTGAAACCACTTTTTCGGGGGCATAAGTTCCGAAGCCGGCGATGCCGATGGAAACACTTCCGCAACGGGTATCGGGGGATTTTTTCATGGTCTGGATTGTGATGTGGGGGTAAGTCATTTGCGCACGAGACACAGGTGCTGCGCGGAGCCTCCACCGGCAGCGGCACAGCACCGCGCGGTTCTGGTGCAAGATGCTCAAAGTGGGTTCCCACAGCCAAGGCATTGCCGCGCATGAACGCTCATCCGAACCGCCTCGCCAGAACTGGGTGTTGGGCATTTCTGCTCGCCTGCTTGTTGACAGGTGTTTGTGGTCAGCCGCGGGCCGCACAGACGGCAACGGCGACCGCCTCTGCCTCGGGGGTCACCGACAAGGAAATCGTCGTTGGGATGTCGGCGCCGTTTTCGGGCGCGTCACGCGATTTGGGCAATGAGCTTTACCGCGGCGCGATGGCCTACCTGATGGAGGTGAATGCCTCCGGTGGCGTGCATGGTCGAACGATCACGGTTCGCGCCTACGACGATGGCTATGACCCGGAAGTCGCCGTCCAGAACACGCTGCGCCTGATTGAGCAGGACCAGGTTTTCGTGTTGTTCAACTACGTGGGGACGGCGTCGATCACCCGGCAACTTCCGCTGCTGAAAAAGTATGCGGCACAGGATTTCCTGCTGTTGTTTCCGTTCAGTGGTGCCGAGGCCTCGCGCGTGCCGCCCTACGACCGCCAGGCGTTCAATCTGCGCGCGTCATATCGGCAGGAGACTTCGCGACTCGTCGAGCAGCTGCTCGCCGTGCGGCGTTCGCGGATCGCCGTCGTCTACCAGTCCGATGCATATGGCCGCAGCGGCTGGGTGGGCGTGCGTGACGCGTTGGCCCAGAAACAGTTGGCCATGGTGGCCGAGGCCACCTACACACGGGGAGCCCGGTTCGCGCAAAGTTTTGACCGGCAGGTGGCCATCCTGCAAAGAGCCAACCCCGACGCGATCGTGTGCATCTGCACTTCAGCCGCGGGTGCCGGCTTCATTCGAGACGCCAGGAAAGCGCGGGTGGACGTTCCCATTGCCAATGTCTCGTTCGCGGCGAGCGGCACGCTGCTCGCCCTGCTCGTGGCGGCCGACAACCACGACGGCACGGACTACACGAGCCGTCTCATCCACTCAGAGGTAGTGCCCAGCTACCAGAGCCTGGATCTCGCTGCCGTGCGCGAATACCGGACCCTGATCGACAAGCACCACCCGAGCTATCCCAGTGAACTGACCGCCCAGGGCTACCGGGCGAGCCCGTACAACAGCGTGGCCCTCGAGGGCTTTCTCAACGCCAAACTGCTGGTGGAGTCCTTGCGCAGGCTGGGGACGCGCCCGACCCGTGCGAACGTGGCCGGCGCCATCCGGAGCATCGATGGTTTCGACATCGGGCTGGGCGCGCCGATTTCCTTTTCGCCAACCCGCAACCAAGGGTCTGACGTTGTCTATTTCAGCACGGTGGTCAAGGGCACCGTCGTGCCGCTGGATAACTGGAGTCAGTGGCAAAAATGAAATCCATCAAACTTTTTCGAGGCGCCCTGTTCGGCATCTCCATGCTTTTCGGATTGATGGCCTTCCTGACTTCCGCACTGTGCATCAATACTGTCGACAAGCAGTTGTCCAATGAATACATAGAAAACAACATAGCGATCGCAACCTCCATCGCCAATGCCGCTGAAGACAGCATCCTCAACCGCGATCTTTCGGTACTCCAGTCGATGCTGGAGCAATTCCGAAAGATAAATGGCGTCGAGTATATTTATGTCGCCGATGAGCACGGGCAAATCATCGCGCACACCTTCGTCCCCGGAATACCGCAAGAGATTCAGTCGCTTGATAAAAACATCATCGGGTCATCGCGCCGAATTATTCCTGGATTCGGTAATTTCATTGAATCATCCATGCCCATTCTCATGGGACGTGCCGGCACCGTGCACGTGGGCATGGAAGAAAGCCTGATCGCATTCAAGATTCAAACGGCTGTGGGTCGGCAGGTCTATCTTGTTTCGATCCTGTTTGTCCTCAGCATCATGATTTCCTTCGTGCTGCTCAGCCGCGCAGGCAGGCCGCTCATGCAGCTGGCAAGTTATGCGCGTGGAATTTCAGGGTCAGAGGATCGGCCTGAGCCCGACCGTCAAGAACTGGAGCGGCTGATGTCACGGCTCGATGAGGTCGGCGAGATCGCACGCCTGGTATCGCGCTGTCCGAGTGAAACACCGCCAGAACCACCCAAGTAATGGAAATACTCAAGGGCTGCCATGTCAACCGGTGGGTGATACTCACGGGGGCCACCGTGGTGCAGATGTGCCTAGGCACGGTATACGCGTGGAGTTACTTCCAGTCATTGCTGGTCACCGACTACAGATGGTCCCATACCGAAACCGCATGGGCCTTTGGTCTCGTCATATTCAGCATCGGCACTTCGGCGCCCCTGGCGGGGTTCAATCTGGCCCGGATCGGCCCCAGAAAACTCGCGGTGGCCGGTGGAATTCTGTTCAGCCTGAGCTATCTCCTGGGGGCGGCGGCGCTGAACATAAAAAGCATTCCTTTGTTTTATGTGGGTTACAGCATCGTCGGCGGCATAGGTATCGGCCTTGGATATGTGACCCCGGTCGCAACGGTTGCAAAGTGGTTCCCCAAAAAAACAGGTCTGGCCACCGGCATCGTGACCATGGGCTTCGGGCTGGGGGCCTTTGTCATGAGCAAGCTGCTGGCGCCGTGGCTGCTGGCCGGCCCGGTCGCCAGCCTGCCACGCGCGTTCTTTTGGATGGGCGTGATTTTTGCCGCGGTGCTGCTGCCCGCCGCCCTGGTGCTTCGCAACCCGCCCGTGGATGTTGCACGTGCCGCTCCTGCTGACACCGCTGCGTCAGGTGCTGTCTGGCCTTGCGTGGTGTCGGCCCAGTTCTGGTTCATGTGGATCGCCTTCTTTTTCAACATTGGGGCAGGCATTGCGGTCATCAGTTTTCAGTCCTCGCTCTTGCAGGGCATCTGGGCGCGCGAGCACCCCGAACTCGAGCCGGTGGTCATTGCGGGCTACGGCGCGACCCTGATCGCGGTGAGTTCGCTTTTCAACGGCGTTGGCCGGCTGGCGTGGGGGATGGCTTCGGATCGCTTTGGTCGCGCGGAAAGTTTCCGGGTCCTGCTGGCCAGCCAGATGGTTGTCTTCGGGGTGCTGATGACGGTGCACAACCCGTGGGTCTTTTGCGCGCTCGTTTGCTACGTGCTGCTGTGCTTTGGCGGCGGCTTTGGCATCATGCCGGCCTTTGTGCTTGACGTTTTTGGCGAGCGAAGGTCCGCGGCCCTCTACGGAACGATCCTGACCGCCTGGGCGTGTGCAGGCATCGCCGGTCCTTTGATCATGGCGTCGTGGGAGGACAACTACCCCGACCGGGCCGTGATCTACTGTTTTCTCACGGGCGTGATTTTCCTGGGCGCGGGCTTCGTGTTTTCTATCCTGCTGTCGAACGACAAGGTCACGGTGGTCAACCAGCCCACCCGATCGACGGCGTGACGACCCAAGGCCCCGGACTGCGGCGCACGCGCAGACGAACCAGCGGCGGGCCGCTCACAGTCCGCCGCGTTTGCTGCGAGACAGGTCCACGCCGAGCTGCTTGAGCTTGCGATAAAGGTGGGTGCGCTCGAGGCCGGTTTTCTCGGCCACGCGGGTCATGCTGCCGCTTTCCTGCGCCAGATGAAATTCGAAGTAGCTTTTCTCGAACACGTCGCGCGCTTCGCGCAGCGGGCGGTTGAGATCGAAGGTCTGCTCGGACTGCGGGCCGATCACCATGGCGAGCGGCGGCATGACCGTGACCACGTCGGCGGCCACCACCGGATCGGAACCGCTGCTGTCCACGGTCAGGATCGTCGCCACGCGGGGCACGGGGCGCGCGAGTCCCTGCGCGACCGCGCTGAGCAGCTTTTGCAGGGTGATCGGCTTTTCCAGGAAGGCGACCGCTCCGTTGCGGGTGGCCTCGACCGCGGTGTCGATGGTGCCGTGGCCGCTCATCATGATCACGGGCATGGTGAGCAAGGCGCCGGAGCCCCACTCCTTGAGCAGCGTGATCCCGTCAACGTCGGGCATCCAGATGTCGAGCAACACCAGATCGGGGCGAGCGCGCTCACGCGCGGCACGCGCCTGGCCCGCGTTTTCGGCCAGCTCGACGGTGTGACCTTCGTCGGTCAGGATCT
This sequence comes from Burkholderiales bacterium, assembly GCA_947451035.1. GTDB lineage: Bacteria > Pseudomonadota > Gammaproteobacteria > Burkholderiales > Burkholderiaceae_C > PBB1. Next base: position 131 of record CANFXR010000116.1, on the reverse strand, counting down.
CGGAAAGCAATGCTCGGATGCCGAGCTCATCATCAACAACAAGAATGGAAGCCATGAGCCCTCAGTGAGCGGGCGCGGTGTCGGTGGACGCTGCCACGGCATGCGCTTGTGTGTGCGCAAACTTCGAAAAT
>CANFXR010000115.1 GCA_947451035.1 Burkholderiales bacterium | reverse complement strand
TCCACGTCGACCTGGCCGAACGGGATCTGGTGCACGCCCTTGCCGCACAGGTCTTCGTAGCTCAGGCCGCTGCGCCCCAGGTGGCGCTGCGCGAGGCTCTCGAGGCCGTGCGGCTTGTGCGCCTCGAGCACGTAGCTTTGCAGCATGGTGTCGTGCACATAGCCGCGCACGGTGATGCCGGCGTTTTGCAGCACGTGGGTGTCGTACTTGATGTTCTGGCCGAGCTTGGGCGCTGCGGCATCTTCCAGCCACGGGCGCAGCGCGGCCAGCACCTCGTCGACCGGCAGCTGGGCAGGAGCGCCGGTGTAGTCGTGGCGCAGCGGGATGTAGGCAGCCGCACCGGGCAGCACGCTGAGCGAAATGCCCACCAGCTGCGCGACCATGGCGTCGAGCGAATCGGTTTCAGTGTCGATCGCCACCACCGCGCCGGCACGCGCGGCGGCTTCGATCTTGGCCACCCACTCGGCGAGCGATTCGCGGCTGAGCACGCTCTCGCAGTGCAGGTTGGCGTCGTCGGCGTGGGCCGGCGTGGCGTCGGGCACATCGAACAGCGGGCCGTCCGAGTGCGGCTTGGGCGCAGGCGGTGGGGCGGCCGGCTTGAGCGCCGAGTCGACCTCGCGCAGCCAGGTCTTGAAGCCGTGGCGCGCATAAAAACCATGCAGCGCCGGCAGGTCGGGCGCTCGCAGCGCCAGCGCATCGAGGTGGGGCCAGCCCGGCACGTGAGCGGCCAGATCGCAGTCCAGCCGCACCGTGACCAGCCGCTGCGCCTGCGGCAGCCAGTCGAGTGCGCGGCGCAGGTTCTCGCCGGCGCTGCCCTTGATGGCGTCGGCCGCGGCGATCACGCCTTGCAGCGACCCGTGCTCGGCGATCCACTTGGCCGCGGTCTTCGGGCCCACCTTCTCGACGCCGGGCACGTTGTCGACCACATCACCCACCAGCGTGAGGTAGTCGACGATGCGCTCGGGCGGCACGCCGAACTTGGCGGCCACGCCGGCCACGTCGAGCCGCTCGTTGCTCATGGTGTTGATCAGCGTCACGCGTTCATTGACCAACTGCGCCAGGTCCTTGTCGCCGGTCGAGATGATCACCCGGTGACCGGCCGCGGCGGCCACGCGCGCGAGCGTGCCGATGGCGTCGTCGGCCTCGATGCCCGGCACCATCAGCACCGGCCAGCCCAGCAGCTTGACGACCTCGTGGATCGGCTCGATCTGCTGCACCAGCGGCTCGGGCATCGGGCTGCGGTGCGCCTTGTAGTCGGCGTACCACTCGTCGCGAAAGGTCGGGCCGTGCGCGTCGAACACGCACACCGCGTGCTCGGGCTTCACGTCCTTGAGCGCGCGCTGCAGCATCGCCACCATGCCGTGCAAGGCGCCGGTGGGCGCGCCGTCGGGGCCGCGCAGATCGGGCAGCGCGTGGTAGGCGCGGTAGAGGTAGCTGGAGCCGTCAACCAGCAGCATCACGGGCAGGGACTTGGGGTTCATCGGGCCATTGTGCGCGGCCGCCGCGGGCGTCTGATTTGTGGCGCAGCGCAGCAAATGCCCCCGGCTGCGACGGCTGCGGCGCCTAAAATCGACCCATGAACATCCAACTGCGGTGGCTACGCGTGCTCGGCGGCCTGTGCCTGACGCTCGGGCTGCAAGCCCATGTGTGTGCCGAGGTCGCCGCACCCGCCAAGGCGGCATCGGCTGCGACCGCAGCCACGGCCAGGCCCGAAGCGGCCGAGTCCGGCAAGGCCGACCCGGGCGAGCCCTCCGTGCGCGAGACCGTGATCGAAGACGATGGCGCACGCATCGACGAGTTGAAGGTGCGCGGCCAGTCCAAGCGCATCACCGTGACGCCCAAGCGGGGCGGCAAGCCCTACGAGATCATCACCGACAAGGGCGCGCACGACCACACCGAAGGCCCCAACGGCTTCAACGGCGCGGTGGGCAAGCGGGTGTGGCCGGTGTTGTCGTTTTGAGCCGCATGGACGCCGCCGCCAGCGTGCAAACCCGCAGGCCCTCAGCGCAAACGCTGGCGGGCTGACGTCATGGCTGTCTACACCGCCGTGCCGTTCGAGGCGGCTGCCGAACTGCTCACGCGCCTGAACATCGGTGAGCTCACCGAACTCGAAGGCTGCAAGGGCGGCATCGAGAACACCAACTACTTCGCCGACACCACACGGGCGCGCTACGTGCTCACGCTGTTCGAGCGCCTGAGCGCCGAGCAACTGCCGTTCTACCTGCGGCTGATGCAGCACCTGGCCGCGCGCGGCATCCCGGTGCCCGACCCGCAGGCCGACGCGCGTGGCGAGATCTTGCACACGCTGTGCGGCAAGCCCGCCGCGGTGGTCAACCGGCTGCGCGGCGGCAACCGTCTGGCGCCCGATGCCGAGCACTGCGCGCAACTGGGCGACATGCTCGCGCGCATGCACCTGGCCGGCCGTGACTTCGAGTTGCACCAGCCCAACTTGCGCGGCCTGGCGTGGTGGACCGAAACCGTGCCGGTGGTGCTGCCCCACCTGAGCGAGCCGCAGCGCACGCTGATCGAATCCGAGCTGGCCTTTGCCCAGCACGTGGGGGCATCGCCCGCCTACGCTGGGCTGCCGCGCGGCCCGATCCACGCCGACCTGTTCCGCGACAACGTGATGTTCGATGACGGACCCGACGGCGACCGCCTGAGCGGGCTGTTCGACTTCTACTTCGCCGGCGTCGACACCTTCTTGTTCGACATCGCGGTGTGCCTCAACGACTGGTGCATCGATCTGGCCTCGGGCCGGCTCGAAGAAGACCGCGCGACAGCGCTGGTCGGCGCCTATCACGCGGTGCGCGCGCTGAGCGCCGACGAGCAGCGGCTGCTGCCGGCGATGCTGCGCGCGGGCGCCCTGCGTTTCTGGATCTCGCGGCTGTGGGATTGGCACTTGCCGCGCGATGCCTCCATGCTCACCCCCCACGACCCGACCCACTTCGAACGCGTGCTTCGCCAGCGCGTTGAAACCCCCTGGCACCCGGCGCTCGCCGATTCGGCTGCCGCATCGCCCCGCACCGCATGAAACTGCTCACCGTTCCAGCCAGCCGCGGGGCCGTGTGGGTGCGCAGCGGCTTTCGCATCTTCTTCAGCAAGCCACTGGGTTTTGCCGCGCTGTTCGCGTCGTTCATCCTGGCGGCCATGTTCTTGCTGCTGGTGCCCAGCATCGGCCCGCTGCTCGTGCTGATCGTGCTGCCGCTGGTGTCGCAAGGCTTCATGCTCGGCACGCAGCAAGCGCTGGCCGGGGGCATGCCGATGCCCGAGGTGTTCACCTTGCCGCTGCGCGGGCCACGCTCGCGGGCCATCGACATGCTCAAGATCGGGCTCATCTACGGCGCGTGCAGCTTCGTGATCATGTGGATCTGCAGCGCGGCCGATGGCGGGCGCTTCGAGATCTTGCAGCAGGCCATGGCCGAAGAAACCCCGGACCCCGCGCGCATCTCGTTTTTGCTGCAAGACCCGATGCTGCTGGGCGGCTTGCTGCTGCGGCTGACGCTGGCGAGCGTGCTGTCGGTGCCGTTCTGGCACGCGCCGGCGCTCATCCACTGGGACGGCCAGGGCGTGGCGCAGTCGCTGTTTTCGAGCACCGTGGGCTGCTGGCGCAACAAAGGCGCGTTTGCCGTGTTCGGCATCAGCTGGCTGATGGTGATCGTGGTGCTGGGTGTGCTGCTCAACACCCTGTTCGCGCTGCTGCTGGACTCGCCGCAGCTCGTGCCGATGGCCGCGCTGCCCGCCGGCCTGATGTTCTCGACCGTTTTCTACGCGTCGCTGTACTTCACGTTCGTCGACTGCTTCGGCAGCCCTGAGGCAGCACCGGCCGCACCCAAACGCTGAGCACCGGCCGTGACTGCAAGCACCCGCATGGTGGCCACGATCCGCTCGCGCACGCGGGTCGTGCTGGTGCTGGGCAGCGTGTGGCTGGCACCGGTCCTCGCACTCGAGCCGGTGGTCCAGGGGCCGGAATCGGTGGCCGACTGGTACGCCTCGGGCAACCGGTTCATCGAGGACACGGGGCGTCTGCCGGACACCCGCCGTGCGGCCAAGAACGTGATCTTGTTCGTCGGTGATGGCATGGGTATTTCCACGCTGACGGCGGCGCGCATTCTCGAAGGCCAGCTCGCCGGCCACCCCGGCGAGGAAAACCGCCTGTCGTTCGAGACGTTCCCGAACGTGGCGCTGTCCAAGACCTACTCGTGGGACCAGCAAACGCCCGATTCGGCGCCCACCATGACCGCCATGGCCACGGGCTACAAGGCGCGTGAAGGCATGTTGTCGGTCGATCACCTGAGCGCGCGCGGCGAATGCAGCGCGGCCGTCACGCAGGCGCATGCGCTGAAGACGATCCTGGAGCAAGCGGCCGAATCGGGCCGCTCCACCGGCATCGTGACCACCGCGCGGCTCACCCACGCGACGCCCGCGGCGCTGTACGCGCACATCGCGTTTCGCGACTGGGAGGCCGACTCGAACCAGCCCGAATCCAGCAACGGCACGCCCTGCCGCGGCGCCGAGGGCGGCGTCAAGGACATCGCCCGGCAGCTGATCGAGGCGTCGCCCGCGGTGCGCCGCAGCCTCAAGGTGGCCATGGGTGGCGGGCGCAGCTACTTTTTGCCGGCCACGCAGGGCGGCGCCGCCGTCTTCGACCCCGAGTACCCCGCCACGCGCGGGCGCCGCGCCGATGGCCGCGACTTGACCGCCGAATGGCTGACCTCGCGCGGGCCCGCTGCGGCCTATGTCTGGAATCAATCGCAGCTGGCCGCCGTCGACGCCGCGCACACGTCGCACCTGCTGGGCTTGTTCGAGCCGTCGCACATGCAGTACGAGGCCGACCGCTCGCGCGATGGCGCGGGCGAGCCCTCGCTGAGCGACATGACCGCCAAGGCGCTGCAGCTGCTCGGCAAGGACCGCAAGGGCTACTTCCTGCACGTGGAAGGCGGACGCATCGACCACGGCCACCACGCGGGCAATGCCCAGCGCGCACTGCTCGAGACCATCGAGTTCGCCAAAGCCGTTCGCTACGCCATGGACCACACGGACGAGAGAGACACGCTGATCATCGTCACCGCCGACCACAGCCACACCTTCACCATCGCCGGCCAGCCCAGCCGCGGCAACAACATCCTCGGGCTGGTGCGCGAGGTGCCGGCCACCGATGGCGCTGCGCTCGCGCCTGCGCAGGACGCCAACGGCCTGCCCTACACCACCCTGGGCTACGCGAACGGGCCGGGCTACCGCGCGGGCGGGCGTCCCGACCTGACCCGCGTCGACACCACCGGCCTCGATTTCCTGCAGGAAGCCACCGTGCCGCTGGGCACCGAAACCCACGCCGGCGAAGACGTTGCCATCTACGCGCGCGGCCCGGGATCGCATCGGGTTCATGGCTCGATGGAGCAGAACTGGATCTTCCATGTCATGCGCCGTGCGCTGGGCTTGTGAAGCGCGGCGCGCGGCGCTGAGCGCAGCGTGGCTGGCGTGCAGCGCCGCGTTCGCGCAACCTTCGCCCGGTGCTGAATTCCCCAGCCTGGCAGCGCGCTACCGCGTCAGCGTGGACACCGGCTGGAATGCCCCCGGCAGCGCGCCACACGAGCAGCAGTGGGTGTTCGTTCGAGCACCCGACCGGGTGGCGGTGAACAAGGGCGACAGCGAGGAAATCTGGCAACGACTGCCCCACGGCGGCGTCACGCTGCAGCGGGTGCTGCACCGGCAGCAGCGCGTCATCGACTACAGCGCCGGCGAGCTGGCCGCGCTGCACGTCGAGGTGGACTGGGCGGCACTGTCGCGCCTGGCCAGTCCCGAACCCGCTGCAAGCACCGACTGGAACGACGCGCTGCAGCTGCCCGAGCACATCACGCAGCGCATCAACGGCCACACGCAGGTTCGCATCGACTTGCTGGATTGGGCAACCACAGCGCCCGCCGGCTGGGTGCTGCCCGGCTCGCGCAGCGCCGATTACCCGCACATCGACGCGGCCGACTTCGGCGACATGGCCTACGACCCGGCGGTGCGCGCGGCCGAAGCGCTCGATGTGCAGGCGGGCTGGCGCCAGCACGGTCACCGGCACTGAGGCCCTTGCCCCGACACGCGAGTGCATGAGCCACTTGTGGTCGGCCCGTCGTGAAGCGGTAACAACCGCGTGGTGAGATCCACCCTTTGCTGCGCACTCGATCGCTGCCCCGATTCCCCCCCACGAGATCTCCCGCGATGGACGAAGTCATCGGTCTGTTTCCCACGCCGTTCATGCGCGTGCCCGGCGCATTGCCCGGCGCGCTGGTCCAAGGCCTGGTTCAGCATTTCAGCGCCATGGCCATCCGCGAAAACAACTCGTCGGCCAACCTGTCGCACACCGCCGTGCTCAAGCCCGGCGACAGCGCCTTGTTCATCGAAGCGGCCGCGTTGATCACGCCCAAGCTGGTCGACTTCGGCGCGCTGCTGTTCGGCGAGCGCCTGGGCTGGTCGGTCAAGGAAATGTGGGTCAACTTTCTCGACACCGGCGGGCGGCAGGCCATGCACAACCACGCCAACAGCTTCGTGTCGGGCGTGGTCTACCTCACGCCCACCCACCCCGATTCGCGAACGGTGTTCATGAAGTCGCCCGGCGGTCACGACTTCGCCTTCAAGAACGACCATGCCCGCACCGCGCCCGGCCCGTACAGCGCCGACAAGTGGATCAGCCCGGCGCCCGAGCCCGGCGACCTGGTGCTGTTTCCCAGCTACCTGATGCATGCCGTGCCGCCCAACCCGGGCGAGCGGCGCATCACCATGGCGCTCAACGCCATTCCGAGCCGGCTCGAGTCCTGGGGCTATGGCATCTCGTTCGCCGGCTGATCGCGCGCGGCACGCCGCGCTGATCGTGATGGTCGCCTCGGGCTTCGCCGGCCTGGGCTATCAGATCGTCTGGACGCAGCAATGCGCCTTGTGGCTGGGCCACGAATCGGCGGCGGTGCTCGCGGTCGTGGCCGCCTTCTTTGGCGGGCTGGGCCTCGGCGCGCTGGCGCTGGGCCCGCGCATCGACCGCAGCGAGCGCCCTGCGCGCTGGTACGCCGGCTGCGAAATCGTGATCGCGCTGTGGAGCGTGGCGCTGGCCCTGCTGATGGCGCCGATCAGCTCGGTGATGCTAGATCTCACCGGCGCGCAGCCCACTCCCGTGTGGCAGTGGACGGTGGCGTTCTTCGGCGCGTTCTTCCTGCTGCTGCCGGCCACGGCGGCCATGGGTGCCACGCTGCCGGCGATGGAGCGGGTCACGGCGCAGATCCACCGCGCCGGTGCGTCGATCGGCGCGCTGTACGCGTGCAACACGCTGGGCGCCATGGTCGGCGTGCTGGCCACCGCGTTCTGGCTGATTCCCGAACTCGGGCTCGTGCGCACCGCGCTGGTGTGTGCGGTGCTCAACGTGCTGTGCGCGGCGTGTGCGTGGCGGCTCGCGCCGCACACGCCCATCGAGCCGCAGCAGCCCGCGGCGACCCGAGCGCGCGGCCCGCTTGCGCTGCTGGCGTGGACCGGTCTGCTGGGCATCGGCTACGAGGTGCTGGTGGTGCGCGTGCTCAGCCAGGTGGCCGAAGACACCGTCTACACCTTTGCGATGCTGCTGGCGGTGTACCTGGTGGG
>CANFXR010000114.1 GCA_947451035.1 Burkholderiales bacterium | reverse complement strand
AGAAGCTCGAGCGCTTGTTGAACGGTGGGGTGTCGCATGCCCGGTGCCTTAAAGAGAGTTGATCACCCTGATGGCGCGGACGTGTTCCGGGTCTTGCCTGGCCCGGCGCGATAGACCCCCCCCGGTGGGTGGGGGTGGGACCAACGCATCTGACCCCCTGGGGGTGTTTAGGTGTGCCGTACAGGTCAGGCTCCAAATTTCGATTTGTCGCCATGACATCTGGGTATAGATCGCTTCGCCTTCCTTCCCAAAAATTTCCACGGCAGCAGCGCGAGGCTCACCCCATGAGCTTTTCGCCACGGATGCTGCTTGTCTGCCCTCGAGCAGAACTACGCCACCCCAACCGTGGCTTGCCTATTTAAGACACTTGACTGTCCGTAACAGGTGTGTGTTAATGATGAATGATCAATTCGTTCTCGCCTACCGAATCAGACGAAGCACCCATTACCGGGCAGCGGCTGTCCCTCGACGATCTGGCCACCCTGTCGGGGTTGACCGCTCGAACCGTCCGCTACTACATCCAGCAAGGTCTGGTCGATCGCCCCGTTGGGGCCAAGCGCGGCGCGTACTACGAGCAACGTCACCTCGAGCAGTTGTTGCTCATTCGCCGCTGGACCGAAGCCGGGCTCAGTCTGGATCGCATCAAGGAGTTGACCGCCGGGGCACCCGAAGACCCGCCACCACGCCGGGTGCAGCCCGGTTCGGTCGAGGTGTGGAGCCGCGTGACGCTTGCAGACGGGCTCGAGGTTCATGTCGAACCCGGCCGCGCTGGCTTGTCGCCAGAGCAAGTGCGCGCGCTGGTGCGTGGCATCACCGACTTGTACCGGCAGGTGCGAACTGATCAGCAGGCCCGCAAGGCCTAAGTAAGACGCAAGACGCGCGTCGGGCCCAACCGCCCTGAACCCAAACCCCAACCCGAGGGAGACCCCATGTCCCATGAACAACAAGCCTTTGCCCTGTCATGCCGAGACGAAGACCAGGCGCCGCCCGTGCTGGCTGGCGTGCAAGCTGTCGGCCGTCTTGATGGCGTGCTGTTCGAGCTCACGCTGCGCCAGACCTACCGCAACGCCGGGCGCAAGAACCTCGAGGTGATCTACACCTTCCCGCTGCCCGATCAGGCCGTGCTGCTGGGTTTTGCGAGCGAGCTCAACGGCGCGCGCAAGGTCGGCACCATCACCTCCAAACGCGAAGCCGAGCGCGAGTACGAGGTGGCCCTGGCCGAAGGCGACGCGCCTGTGATGCTCGAGGCTTCGGGCGGAGGCATCCACACCGCCAACGTCGGCAACCTCCAGCCCGGCGACGAGATGGTGCTCGAGGTGCGCTTTGCCCAGTGCCTCATGTTCGAGCAGGGCCGCGTGCGCCTGGCCATCCCCGGCACCATCGCCCCGCGCTACGGCAACCCCGCTGATTCGGGCTTGCAGCCCCAGCAAGAACCCACCGCATCCCTGTTCGCCGAATACCCGCTCGCTCTGTCGATCACCGTGTCAGGCTCACTCGCCTCAGGTGCGCTGGAGTGCCCCACGCATCGGTTCACCCGGTCCACGGTGGAAGGCGGCGTGCAGCTTGATCTGGCCGAAGGCGCGTGGCTCGACCGCGATGTGGTCATCTTGCTCAAGCCCGTGGAGCCATCCCCGTCGCTGGTGATCCAGGCCCACGACAGCGTCGCCAACGCCGCACCGGTGGTGGTGATGGCCGCGTTCCAGCCTCAGGCAAGCGCGTCGCGCGGCCCCATCGCGCTCAAGCTGCTGGTGGACTGCTCAGGTTCCATGGGCGGCGACAGCATCGAGTCAGCTCGCGCGGCATTGACCGGTGTCGTGCAAGGGCTGGGTGAGGGCGACTATGTCAGCCTGACTTGCTTTGGCTCAACGTTCGAGCATCGCCTCAAACCCACCGCCTGCGCGCCTAAGGCGCTCGCTCAACTGGGCTCGCTCATCGATGCCATCGATGCCGATCTGGGCGGCACCGAAATGCACGCCGCCCTGGCGTCGGTGTTCAAGCTTCCGGCGGCCCGAGGCATGGGCAACGCCGATGTGCTGCTGCTGACCGATGGCGAGATCTGGAAAGTCGAAGAAACGATCGAAGCCGCCAGGAAAAGCGGCCACCGCATCTTCGTGATCGGCGTGGGTTCTGCACCGGCTCACAGCGTCGTGCGCTCACTGGCCGAAGAAACCGGTGGCGCGTGCGAGTTCGCCACCCCCGGCGAGGCGCTCGAGGCCGCAGCCGCACGCATGATCTTCAGGATGCGCCAGCCGCTTTGGCGCGAGGCCCGTATCGACTGGGGCAGCCAGCCCCAGTGGCAAACGTCAGTGCCGCTGAGCGTGTTCGGGGGCGACACGGTGATCGCCTTTGCCGGCCTGTCTGCCAACGCCCAGACGACTGCGGTGCAACTGACGGCGCTGAACGACAAAGGCGAACAAACCACGCTGGCCCGTGGCGAAGCCAGCGCTGCGTGCCCGGGCAACACCTTGCCGCGCATGGCCGCGGCCGAGCGGATCAAGACACTCGGCAAGAAAGAGTCATTGCCGCTCGCGCTTGCCTACCAACTGATGGGAGCGCAGACCAACTGCATCCTGGTGCACCAGCGCGCCGAGGCCGACAAGCCGCAAGAAGCCGCCGAACTGCACCGCGTGGAGGCCATGCTGGCGGCCGGATGGGGGGCGACGAGCTCAGTGGGGGACCACGAGGCCGTCTTGAGCTGCAGCATGGGTATGAGCATGCAGGCCATGTCTGTCCCCAGCGGTGCCGACTTCAGAAGCATGAGCACCCCCAATGTGTGGCGTACCCGTTCGTCGCCCGCTGCGCCCAGCCGCATGGCGCCCAAGTCGGGCATCAAATTCGGCATTCAGGCCTCTTCCAGTGACGACTCGCAGACCACCGTGACCGGCGCCAAGGCCGCCACGAAATCGCTGCGCGTCATCGCGCAAACCGTGGCCGATCACCTGGCGGGCGGCGGTGACGTGCAGGGCCTGAACGAACGTTGCGCCGCACTGGTCTTGCGCCCCGACGAGCGTGAGGCGCTCGATGAGGTCGTCGCCTCCGGCATCGACCAGGCCCAGGCCTGGTTGCTGCTGGCCCACTGGGTCAACGCCCACACCGGCACGGACGACCCAGCCGCCATCAACTCGGCGCTTCAAGCCGCCCTGGCTGCCATCGACCCGCAGGTGATCAGCGCTGCCGATGCCATCTTTGACGACAAGCTCGGCAGTCCCGGCCATTCAGGGCAGAGGTCTTCGAGATTCCGCCGGCTGCTGGATGCGATGGCGGGCATGTGAGCGGAGCGCCGGCCACCGTGTTTTGTAGTCCATTGAACTACACTCAATGTCATGGAGTTCGAGTGGGACGAAGCCAAAAGCAGCCAGTGCTTTGAGCACCGGGGCTTTGCCTTCGCGAGGTGAATGACTATGAAAATGGTGCGTTTCAAGCTTGACCCTGCCGTCCAGCCCCTGCCGGCAGGACGGGTGAACGTGAGCAAACTCAAGGACACCTCAGAGGCCGACCTCGAAGCGCAACAACGACTCGACGATGCAGCCTCAGCCCATGACGCGGCTGCGTTTGCGCAGCGTGTCCGAAAGCGTCTGGGGCTGACGCAACTCGAGTTTTCGCGTCGCATCGACGTGTCGCTCGACACCATACGCAACTGGGAGCAGGGCAAACGCAGCCCAACTGGTGCGGCCAGGGCTTTGCTGAGGGTGCTGGACAAGGCGCCAGAGGCTTCTTTGGAGGCGTTGCGCTGAGCCACGTGGCGGCAGCGTCCTCGAGTTGCGCTCAGCGGGTGAACGGCGAGCGCCGCCGTGGCGAGCGCGTCGGCGTTGCATGGTCGGCGGGATTGAACGTGCGACGTTGGCTCAGCAAGGGCTCGGCGTCGATGCGCTCGGCCAGGCTGTCGAGGTCAGCTTGCGTGACCCCGCACGCTGCAAAGTGTTGTCGCCAGCCGTCAACAACCCGGATGACCCGCATGACCTCGGCGGCCGCTTGCGCGGGCGTGTGGCCGAAGAGTTCGCATTGCGACATCGCGTTGGCCAGAGTCGATTCCCGCAGAGCCGTTCCGACGATGAATTCCTGATGTCCCTGTCCTGAGTTGGTGGGCAGCACGTCGTAGGCGGGTGCCAGGCGGTACCTGCCCTGACGTGTTGGAGCCATGACCCTCAGCGCATGGTTCTTCTCATGGTCGTCGGTGTTGTCGATGAGGATGTTGAACACCATGCGGCGAAAGAGCTCGTGCATGTCGCGCAGGTTCAGATCGTCGTCGGCCACCCCGGCGCGGCGCAGCAACTGAGCCAGCCCCGGGTAACCCAGCTCCGGCTCCTGGCCGCTGACTGCTTGCGCACGCAGTGCGGTGCCCGCCGAGATGCAATGGATGCGCCGTGCCCCATCGCGGTCGTAGCGACGCACTGCGAGCGCGTTCTCACCGGCGAGCGGCACGACCCGGGTCTCGGCCGCCTCAATGCCGGCCAGCTTGGCCAGCGTCATCGACGCGTGCTCGATGAGCGGCACATCGATGGGTTCGTTGTTGAAAAACTTGATGACCCACTGCTCGCCCGCGATGTCGATGAGGGCCTTGGGTTTGGCGCCACCGAAGCTTCCGCCGGAGCTCAGCATGCGACGTTCGATGTCGGTGACCGGCTGCTTGTCGCTGACCTTGTGGACCACCTCGCTGAGCTGCTGCGCCTGCTCCAGCCGTGGCACGGGGCTTTGGCTGCGGGGCAGGTAGGCCTCGGCCGAAGTCGACACGCCTAAAGCGCCGAAGCGGTCGTCGCCCGCGTAGAACAGGTACTCCATGATCGAAAGCCGGGCCGGCTTGTCGAGGTACTGGATGACTCGCTCGCCCCAGCGGTCGGGTCGGGCATCGTCGACGGCGCCCACCGCCAGGCCCTTCCAGCGAGGCAAGTGCTCGATGTCGACCAGCGGCAGGTCTTCGCTGAGCGCAAAGCCGCGCGCGAGCCAGCCCGCGTCGTACTGCAAAGACACGCCCTTGCCGGCGTCGACGAGGCGCAGCTGGCCAACGCAACGAGGCACCGCCGGGTCCGCGAGGTACCAGAGGAACAACTCGTCGTGTCTCATGTACCTGGGGCTTTTGGAGCTGTCTTGGGGTTGCGCAGCGCATCGGTGTTGGCAGCGTCATCGAGCTGAGCCTGACGCTTCGACGCCCGCATGAGCTTGGCCTGCGCCGTGGCGCGAACGCGCTCTTTGCCCAGCGTCTCGGCGGCCCGCACGTCCAGTTCAAGCGCTCCCCGATCTTCACTGGGCGTGGCCAGCGTCGCTAGGGCGCCATCACGGCCGATGAGCCACAGCGCGGTCGCCAGGACCCCGAGGCTGACGCTGGGCTCGCCGGCTTCCAGTCGCAGCAGGGTAGGCACGCTCACGCCGATGCGCTTGGCCCAGGTCTTGAGCGATTCCTTGCGTCGCAGCCGGGCCACGGCGAGGTCGGCCCCGAGCTGGCCCAGCGCAGCGATCGTGGATGGCGGCATTTGAGCCAGCGCAGAGGATGCTTTAGACATTGCATAAAGTTTATCGATTGATCATTATTCAGTCAATCTTATGTTCGTATTAGCGGTGGTCTCAAACTTGAACCCTGTCCGGCCAACGCCGGATCGATCCTTCGGCCTTCCTTTGGTGGCGGGCTCACCTGGTGAGCCCCCCGCCAATCAGCATCCGTCTGGCAACCCTGCCAACCACCGGAGCCGCCATGTCATCAATCAGAGGGGTCATGCTGCGGCCCATCAGCGCAAAGAGTTATCGCAGCCACACGGCGCATCACACTTTCCTCAACAAGGTGAACGCGCCAGAAACGGTGGCCGACCCCAACCTGGCGCTCAGCCGGCTGGTTGAGAACCGCGTGCGCGGTGAAGTCGCGCAGCAGCTGTCGCCCACCGACTATCGGGTCTTGCGCTGGGAGCAGCGAGACATCCAAAACCGATTTTTCGTGCGATTCCGTGAGCTGGATGGCGTGTTTGAGGCCGGCAACCGCACGACCGTCATCCTGGAGGACAAGGCCAGCGCCAGCAAAAGCAGCATCAAGTTCGGCCTTGCGCAATTGAGAGCCGCTGTGAAAACGGCGTCACACGCGCAGTGAACCGCCCCCACGGTGGCTTCTATAGTGCGGCGATGGCTATCTGCCCTTTCTGCACCTTGCCTGCTGAACGCATGGTTCTTCGCGGCACTCACGGCGTCGTCATCCGCGATGGCTTTCCGATCTCGCCGGGCCACACATTGGTTATTCCTCATCGCCATGCCGGATCGTTCTTTGATCTGTCCGCTGATGAAAGGGCAGACCTCTTAGGGCTGCTTGATGCAGCCAAGAAAGCAGTGGATGCTGAGTTCAAGCCGCAGGGCTACAACATCGGCATCAATGACGGCCCGGCGGCAGGTCAGACGGTGCCTCACCTTCACATCCATTTGATCCCGCGATACGAAGGAGATCAGGCAGATCCGCGTGGCGGTGTGCGTTGGGTCATTCCCGAGATGGCCGACTACTGGAGCCAACGGTGATGCCATCAGCGAAAGATCAACTGTTGTTCCTGTCCAAATTGCAGCGGCTGTTCGCTGAGGGCGACTTCACCGCGACCTACAAATACGCCCTGCTGATAGCAATGGCAGACCTCGCCATCGAGGTCTCAGATGACCGCTTGACCCATCAAGCGTTGGCAGCCAAATTCATCGAGCTGTACTGGCAACAGTCAGCGCCTTATGGCACTGGCCGCGGCGAGCCAGCAGTTCTGGAGCAAAACCCCTCTGGGCCGACTAAGGTCATCTCCGACATCGTTTTATTCAGAAATGCCCAGCCATCTGCCACGGTGCAATCAGCACCGAGCCTGACGGGCTATCGGGAACTGATCACGAAGGTCGCGGAGACTGTTCGCAAACAGCCCGTGGAGTTCCTGCAAAACCTCGGCAGAGCCACCGATCCGTTCTTGTACGAACGAGAGCGCCGTGCCATTGTTCTCAAGCCCGGCGTGGCCTATTGCCTTCGACGGTTCCAGCCACTGGTGCAGCAACTTGCTCGAAGCCACTGGGTCGCCCACATCAAGGGCAACAAGCGCAACGTCCCGATCCTTGGCAATCAAGATGACCTTGAGTCATTCCTGTTTGAAACACCAAGACAGGCCCTGACGATCATTGGCAACGGCTTGCGCGGCCTGACTAACAACAAGTGTTTTTACTGCGCCGGAACGGTACGAGAAGCAGAGGTGGATCACTTCGTCCCCTTTTCTCTTTACCCACGGGACCTCGCTCACAACTTCGTACTGGCTCACAAGACATGTAACGGCAGCAAGTCCGACGCACTGGCTGCGCGGTCACACCTTGAGCGGTGGGTGCGATTCATCGATGACCATGATGCAGACATCAAAGAGATTGGTCAGAAAGCAGGTCGGATCGCAGATGCCAGTACCAGCCTTTCAGTGGCTCATTGGGGCTATAAAAACGCAGCAGACGTAGGTGCAAGGGCATGGCTGAAGAGGGGCACCTATGAGGCCGTCGATCGCGGTTATCTTGAGTGCTTGGCCTGACCCTTTGACTTGTTGAGATGTGAGCTGAAGTGGGTTAAGAGTTCTCGCAGCGAGTAGCCAGTATTTGGGTCGTTGGCTCACCCCATGAGCCATCCCCCGGTCAACATACATTCATGTTTTCCGGCCTCCCCCACACTCATCAGGATCACCTGGCGCATCGCCAGGGTTGTGCAAAGGCACTCTGTTCGCACGCTTCTCTCAGAGTGTCTGCTCGCCGCCCCGTCTCGTCACGCGGGGCGCGTGCCAGCGAAGGGGCGACGCGCAGACACTCTGCGCGAAGCATCCGT
>CANFXR010000113.1 GCA_947451035.1 Burkholderiales bacterium | reverse complement strand
GTTGCGCGCGCGGCAGACCTGCAGCAGCCGGCGCGTTTGCGGCTCGACGCCGTTGGCCGCGTCGATCACCATCAGCGCGGCGTCCACCGCGGTCAGCACGCGGTAGGTGTCTTCGGAGAAGTCCTGGTGACCGGGTGTGTCGAGCAGGTTGATCACGCAGTCGCGGTATTCCATCTGCATCACGCTCGAGGCCACCGAAATGCCACGCTGCTTTTCGATCTCCATCCAGTCGGAGGTGGCGTGCCGCGTGGCCTTGCGCGCCTTGACGCTGCCGGCGATCTGGATCGCGCCCGAGAACAGCAGCAGCTTTTCGGTCAGCGTGGTCTTGCCGGCGTCCGGGTGGGAAATGATCGCGAAGGTGCGGCGGCGCCGGACTTCCTTGTCGAGCACGGTCGATGGGGGGGCGGTGGACATGGGCCAGCGCAGGCGCGATGAGGCCTGCGGCTCGTGAAAACCGTGATTATCGAGGCTGGCCCGATGCCACGCGCGGCCATCGCGGCATCCGCGCTCGCGGCCCGACCGGCCTCACGACAGCCGCTGCACCCCGTTCAGCGCGCAGGCATAGATCGCATTGCGCACCTCGGCGATCGCCTCGTAGCGCGTGTAGCTGCGCCGCCAGGCCAGCACGATGCGCCGTGTGGGCACCGGATCGGCGAAGCGGATGTAGGTGATGTGGCGCTCGGGCTCGGCGGGCACGCTGAGTTGCGGCACCACCGTCACGCCCATGCCCGCGGCCACCATGTACTTGATGGTCTCGAGCGACGAGCCCTCGAAGCTCTTGCGGATGCCTTCGGCGTTGCTCGAAAAACCGGCGTACTCGGGACACACCTCGAGCACGTGGTCGCGAAAGCAGTGGCCGGTGCCCAGCAGCAGCATGGTCTCGTTTTTCAGCTCCTCGGCGCTGATGCGCTTGCGGCGCGCCAGCGGGTGCTTCTTGGGCACGGCGATCTGGAACGGCTCGTCGTACAGCGCCGCGGTGGCCAGACCGGCATCCGGGAACGGCTCGGCCAGCACGGCCGCGTCGATCTCGCCGGCGCGCAGCATCTCGAGCAGCTTGACGGTGAAGTTCTCCTGCAGGATCAGCGGCATCTGCGGCACGCGCTCGATCGAATGGCGCACCAGATCGGGCATCAGGTACGGGGCGATGGTGTAGATCACACCCAGGCGCAGCGGGCCCGACAGCGGGTTCTTGCCGTGGCGCGCGAGCGCCTTGATGCCGGCCGCCTGCTCGAGCACCAGGTGCGCCTGGTGCACGATTTCCATGCCCAGCGGCGTCACCGTGACCTCGTTCGAGCCGCGCTCGAACAGCTTGACGTCGAGCTCTTCCTCGAGCTTCTTGATCGCCACGCTGAGCGTGGGCTGCGACACGAAGCACGCTTCGGCGGCTTTGCCAAAGTGCCGTTCGCGCGCCACCGCTACGAGGTATCTGAGCTCGGTCAGTGTCATGGTGTTCGGGGCTCCTGGGCGCAGTGGATCGGGCGGGTGGTGCGAGCGCAATGTAGCGAAAGCGCGAGCCTTCGCGCGCGCTCGGTGGCTGGGGTTTGCCCTCAGGCCTTGAGGTAGTCGGCCCGCGCGCCCAGCCAGCGCAGCACATGGCGTTCGGCCGCCTGCGGGTAGCGCTCGAGCATCGCCGCCGCCGCCGCACGCGCCGCGTGCAGCAAGCGCAGATCATCGTTGAGATCGGCAAAGCGCAGCAGCGCCGCGCCCGACTGGCGCGCGCCGAGGAATTCGCCCGGTCCGCGGATCTCGAGGTCGCGCCGCGCGATCTCGAAGCCGTCGGTGGTTTCGGCCATCGCCTTCAAGCGCGCCTTGCCGGTGTCCGACAGCGGCGCGGCGTACAGCAGCACGCACACGCTGGCCACCGCGCCGCGCCCCACCCGCCCGCGCAGCTGGTGCAGCTGGCTCAGCCCGAAGCGCTCGGCGTGCTCGATCACCATCAGGCTGGCGTTGGGCACGTCCACGCCGACTTCGATCACCGTGGTGCTGACCAGCACCGAGGTTTCGCCGGCGGTGAACTTCGCCATCGCGGCGGCCTTGTCGGCCGGCTTCATGCGCCCGTGCAGCAGCGCCACGCCCACGCCGGGCAGCGCTTCGGACAGCGCCTGGTGCGTGTCGATCACGTTTTGCAGCTCGAGCTTGTCGGCGGCGCCGGGGCGCGACGGTGCGGCATCGCCCTCGTCAGTCGATTCCTCGATCAGCGGGCACACCCAGTACGCCTGCCGGCCTTCGGCCACCGCGTCGCGGATGCGCGAGACCACCGCGTCGCGCTTGCCGTGGTCGAACAGCTTGGTGACGATGGGCGTGCGCCCGGGTGGCAGCTCGTCGATGGTGCTGATGTCGAGGTCGGCGTAGACCGTCATCGCCAGCGTGCGCGGGATCGGGGTGGCGCTCATCATGAGGAGGTGGGGTTCCAACGTGGTTGGAACCCCATCCTGATGATGGTGATGGGCGCCCGCCTCCCCGCCCCTCCCCCTCACGTGGGAGGGCCCATCTTGAATGACAAGTTTCTGGCGCAGGGCCAGCCGCTGCGCCACGCCGAAGCGGTGCTGCTCGTCGACGATGGCCAGCCCGAGCCGCGCGAACTGCACGTCGTCCTGGATCACCGCGTGCGTGCCGACCACCAGCCCGGCTTCGCCCGAGGCGATGCGTTCAAGCATCTCGCGCCGTACGCGGCCCTTGCGGCTGCCGCTCAGCCAGGCGGTGGTGATGCCCAGCGGCGCCAGCCAGCCCACGAGCTTGGCGAAGTGCTGCTCGGCGAGGATCTCGGTGGGCGCCATCAGCGCGCATTGCCAGCCGTTGTGGATGGCGATGGCCGCGGCCAGTGCGGCCACCACCGTCTTGCCCGAGCCGACGTCGCCTTGCAGCAGCCGGTGCATCGGCACGGTGGTGTTGGCATCGCCGTCCACGCTGGCGCGCTGCAAGTCGGCGGCGATTTCCTCGACCACCCGACGCTGCGCGGCGGTCAGCGCAAACGGCAGCACGGCCAGCAACTGCTCGTGCAGCCCGCCGGCGGCCACCGCAAAGCGCGGCGCGCGCTGCTCGTCGCGAGCGCGCTTGGCCTGCAGGCGCGACAGCTGCTGCGCCAGCAGTTCCTCGAACTTCAGGCGCTGCCACGCCGGGTGCTGCGGGTCTTCGAGTTCGCACAACGGCAGCTGCGCCGGTGGCTGGTGCAGCAGCCGCAGGGCGTCGCGCAGCGTGGCCAGAGCGGGCGGCAGCAGCTCGGCGGGCACGGTTTCGGACAGGTCGGCGCGTTGCAGCGCCGAGCTCACCGCGCGCCGCAGATAGGCCTGTGGCAAGGCCGCGCTGGTCGGGTAGACCGGTGTCAACGCGGTGGCCAGCGGTGCCTCGGCGTCGACCGCCTTGAACACCGGGTGCACCATCTCGCGCCCGAAAAAGCCGCCGCGCGATTCGCCGCGCACGCGCACGCGCTGCCCTTCGGCGAGCGTCTTCTGGTGCGCGGGATAGAAATGCAAGAAGCGCAGGATCAGCGTGTCGCCGGCGTCGTCGGCGAGCGTGACCAGCAGCTGGCGGCGCGCGCGCAGTTGCACCTCGCAGCGCTGCACCACGCCTTCGACCTGCGCGGTGTCGCCGTCGCGCAAGGCGGCGATCGGCGTGAGCCGGGTTTCGTCCTCGTAGCGCAGCGGCAGGTGCAGCGCGAGGTCGATGTCGCGGCGCAGGCCGAGCTTTTCCATCGCGCGCTGCGGACCCGACGGCGCCTTGGCCTTCGCCGCGGCGGGGGCGGCGTGCTCGGTGGGGGGCGACATGCGGCTGGGCATCGGGCCATTCTCACCGCAGGCCCCGCCCGACGGCACGCCCTGCGTGGAACAATCCGGCCGCTCTGGCTGCGCCGATCCGGCACGCGCCGTGCGTCGAGAGCTGCCGCCTCGAGCGTCTTGTTCCCCCCCTGCCGTGACCACCATCTCCCACACCCCTGTGACCACCGCGCACACGCTGTCCGACTTCGACTTCGAGCTGCCCGCCGAGCTGATCGCGCAGCATCCCGCGGCCGAGCGCAGCGCCTCACGGCTGCTCGATGGCCGGGGCCCCGTGGCTGTCGACCGCGTGTTTTGCGATCTGCCCGATCTGCTCAATCCGGGTGACCTGCTGGTGTTCAACGACACGCGCGTGATCAAGGCGCGGCTGCTTGGCGTCAAGGCCACCGGCGGGCAGGTCGAAGCGCTCGTCGAGCGGGTGTTGTCGAATGGCGAGGTGCTGATGCACCTGCGCGCGAGCAAGTCGCCCAAGCGCGGCCAGCGCGTGCGCTTCGCGCGCAGCGTGGACGCGGCCATGGCCGCTGGCGACGACAGCTTCGAGGCTGAAGTCCTCGGCCGCGCCGGCCCCGAGGACTCGCTGTTTCACCTGCGTTTTCCGTCTGAGCCGCACGCGCTGCTCGAGCGCTTTGGCCACGTGCCGTTGCCGCCGTACATCACCCACACCGACGACGCTGACGATGAACGCCGCTACCAGACGGTGTTCGCTGCGCGCCCGGGGGCGGTGGCCGCGCCCACGGCCGCGCTGCATTTCGATGTGGCGCTGCTCGCCGAGCTGGCCTTGCGCGGCATCGACCACGCCCGCGTCACGCTGCACGTGGGCGCGGGCACGTTCCAGCCGGTGCGCACCGAAAATCTGGCCGAGCACCGCATGCACAGCGAGTGGTTCGAGGTCGGCCCCGAGGCACTTGAGGCCGTGGCGCGCACCCGTGCCCGGGGTGGGCGCGTGGTGGCGGTGGGCACCACCAGCTTGCGCGCGCTCGAATCCGCAGCGCTGAGCGGCGAGCTGCGCGCCGGCACGGGCGACACCGACATCTTCATCACGCCGGGCTTTCGCTTCCGGGTGGTCGATGCGCTGGTGACCAACTTTCACCTGCCGTGCAGCACGCTGATGATGCTGGTCAGCGCGCTGGCCGGACACGCTCATGTGATGAGCCTGTACCGCCATGCGATCGAGCAGCGCTACCGTTTCTTCAGCTACGGCGACGCGATGCTGCTGCAGGCCATGCCCGAGGCACTGGCGCCGCGCGGCTGAGCCGGCGCCGGCCGCGGGTTCATTCCGCGTCGGTGTCCTTCGGGGGCGTCGCGCCCGCCGGCGCATCGCTCACCGGGCAGCGCACCTGGCCGCACAGCCGCTCGCAAAAAGCGCAGTGCGGCATCGGCAGCCAAGCCGGGATCCGGTAGAAGCGGCGGTTGATCTCGGCGAGCACCCCGGCGCGGAAGGCCTCGTAGCGAAAGCCCTTGCCTTCGACCGCGTAGAACGTGAGCGCGTCTTGCTTGTAGGTCAGCAGCTCGATCGAATCGAAGTACGGCCTGTAGGTCTCGAGGTTGACCTTCGAGGTGTGGACGATGCGGATCGTGCGGCCCTGATAGACGCTGAAGTCGATCAACTGATCGTCTTGCCGCGAGTGGTGGCGCCCGGGGCCGAACACCGGCACGTAGCGGCGCAGCGCGTAGCCGTAGGTCGATGCCGGCGTGAACGCGTTGGCCATCAGCACCACGCCGGGCGCGTCGACCTGCTTGAGCATCTCGGCGGTCTTCACGCTGCGCACCAGGCCTTCGTAGTACTTGGTGTGCTGCCAGCGGTCGAGCGGCGTGAGCGCCACGCCGGCCACCACGATCAGGTGCAGCCCGGTCAGCACCGCCAGGCCGATCGCACAGGCCTTCAGGCGCTGCGCCGGCAGCGCGAACGCGAGCAGCGCAAAGCCGAAGGGATAGAACGACAGCACCCAGTGCAGCCCGACGATCTTCAGCGCCGACAGCAGCGCGAAGAAGCCCAGCGGCACCCCCACCAAGCAGCCAAGCAGGCGCTGCGAGGCGAGGGCCGCGCTCACATCGGCGCGGTGCTTCCAGCTTGCCCACACCGCCACCGGCGAGATCAGGTAGACCATCATGCCGACGAAAGTGGCCGGCTTGGCCCAGCTGAATTTTTCGCCCGAGTTGCGGTTGATCAGGTTGAACATGATGTTCGACCAGCAGTGGTCCATGTTCCACGCGATGTTGATCAGCGGGCCGGGCAGCGCGCACAGCAGCATCAGCGCAAAGGCGTGCAGCCGCTCGCGCCGCCACAGCGCGAAGTGCACCAGATACGCCAGCCCCAGCACCACCGCGAAGTACTTCGACAGGAACGCCGCGCCGAGAAACAGGCCCGACAGCGCGTACAGACCCCAGGCGCGCGCGTCGAGCGCGGCGCGCCGCTCGGCCACCAGCAGGCAGCACGCCGAGGCCATCGACCAATAAATGAGCGGCGTGTCGGTGGTGATCAGCACGCTCAGCCAGTTGATCGGCGCCAGCCAGAACAGCAGCACCGCCCAGGCCGCACGCGTGCGGTTCACCGGTGAAAACGCCCACCACAGCATCGCGCCCATCGCTGTGGGCAGCAGCACCACCGGCAGGCGGATGGCCCAGGTCGTGTCGCCCAGCAAATAGCGCATCGCCGCGATCAGCCAGCCGACCATCGGCGGGTGGTCCGAGTAGCCCCAGGCCGGGTAGACGCCCCACCAGTAGAAGAAGGCCTCGTCGCCGCTGATCGGCAGCGCGATCGAGATCCACAGCCGCAGCGCCAGCGCGCTCAGTCCGATGCCCCACAGCCAGCGTGGCAGCGAGGGCGACATCGCTGCCGTGGGGGGGAAGACCGGTGGCGATGGGTGCATGGGTTCGGGGAGGTGACCAGCGACAGCCCCTGGCGCGACAGCGCGCTTCGGGGGACCGGCCGGCGCCGAGGATAACGCCGCGCCTGTGTCCATCGCGATGCCGCTGGCCGCCTGTGGCAACGCGCCACGCGACAATCGCCGGATGCTGAATTTCGAGTTGCTCACCACCGAGGGACCGGCGCGCCGCGGCCGCCTGACGCTCAACCACGGGGTCGTCGAGACACCGGTCTTCATGCCCGTGGGCACCTACGGCACCGTCAAGGGCGTGATGCCCAGCGCGCTCGAGACCATGGGCGCGCAGATCATCCTGGGCAACACCTTCCACCTGTGGATGCGCCCGGGGCTCGACGTGCTCGAGCAGTTCGGCGGCCTGCACCGCTTCGAGCGCTGGGACCGCCCCATCCTCACCGACAGCGGCGGCTTTCAGGTCTGGAGCCTGGGCGACACGCGCAAGATCAGCGAGGAAGGCGTGCGCTTTTCGTCACCGGTCAATGGCGACAAGCTGTTCATGACACCCGAAGTGAGCATGCAGATCCAGCGCGCGCTCAACTCCGACATCGTCATGCAGTTCGACGAGTGCACGCCTTACGACACCGCCGGGCGGCTGACCACCGAGTCCGAGGCGCGCCGCTCGATGGAGCTCAGCGTGCGCTGGGCGCGCCGCTGCGTCGATGAGTTCGTGCGCGGCGAGAACCCCAACGCGCTGTTCGGCATCGTGCAAGGCGGCATGTTCGAAGGCCTGCGCGACGAGTCGCTCGCCAGCCTGGCCGAACTCGACCTGCCCGGTTACGCCATTGGCGGTCTGAGTGTGGGCGAGCCCAAGGAAGACATGCTGCGCGTGCTGCACCACACCGCACCGAAGCTGCCCGCGCACAAGCCGCGCTACCTGATGGGCGTGGGCACGCCCGAGGATCTGGTCGATGGCGTGTCCGCCGGCATCGACATGTTCGACTGCGTCATGCCCACGCGCAACGCGCGCAACGGACACCTGTTCACCCGCTTTGGCGACTTGCGGCTGCGCAACTCGCGCTACAAGAACGACGAGCGTCCGGTCGACGAGACCTGCGCCTGCCAGGCCTGCGCCGGCGGCTTCAGCCGCGCGTACTTGCACCACCTCGAGCGCTGCGGCGAGATGCTCGCGCCCATGCTCGCGAGCATCCACAACCTGCACTACTACGTGAACCTGATGCGCGAAATCCGCGAGGCGCTCGACGCCGGGCGTTTCGCCGC
>CANFXR010000112.1 GCA_947451035.1 Burkholderiales bacterium | reverse complement strand
TGGCCGCCACGTCCGAGGAAAACCGCGTCGTCACCAACGGCATGAGCCAGTACTCGCGCAACGAGCGCAACGCCAACGCCGGCATCGTGGTGGGCATCAACCCGCAGGATTACCGGCAGGACGGCCTCGCCGAAGGCCCGGTCAGCCCGCTCGACGGCATGGCCTTCCAGCGCCACTGGGAGTCGCGCGCGTTCGAGCTGGGTGGCGGCGCCTATGTGGCGCCGGCCCAGCTGGTGGGTGACTTCATCCGCGGCCAGGCCTCGGCCGTGCTCGGCGCGGTCGAGCCGTCCTACAAGCCGGGCGTGCACCTGACCGATCTGGGCCGGCGCAAGCACGCCAGCTTGCCGCTGTACGCCATCGATGCGATCCGCGAGGCGCTGCCCGCCTTCGAGCGGCAGATCAAGGGCTTCAACATGCCCGACGCGGTGCTCACCGGCGTCGAGACGCGCACCTCATCGCCGCTGCGCATCACCCGCGGGCGCGACTGGCAAAGCCTCAACGTGCGCGGCCTGTACCCCGCCGGTGAGGGCGCGGGCTACGCCGGCGGGATCATGTCGGCCGGGGTCGATGGCATCGAGGTGGCCGAAGCGGTGGGGCGCTCGATGCTGAGGGTGGTGGCCCCGGCGACCTGAGCGAACCCGCCGCGGCGCGCGCTGCGCCCGCCCGTGCAGCGCGGGCGAGCCTTAGGCGCCGTCCACCGGTCAGGCCGTCTTCTTGGCCGCCGCCTTCTTCGCCGCCGGCGCCTTCACCGGACGCGGCTCGAACTCGAAACTGACCTTGCCTTCCTTGGCGTCGAACGCCAGGCGGGCCTTGAACTTGCGCCGGGTCTTGTTGGACACGAAGTTCTCGAGCTGGTCGGTCTTGCCGGTTTGCAGCAGTTTGGTCATCTGCTCGCGTGGCACGGGCTGCTGCAAGATGATCTTGCCGCTCTTGAAGTCGCAGGTGATGTTGGCGCCCACGGCGTGCTCGCACACGTAGCTGGTGCCGTGCTCGAACACCTGGCCCTGGTCCTTCGGGCAGCGCCCGAGCGACTCCTGCTCTGAAAAGTCAACCGGCTCGCCGGCTTCGCCCTTGGCGTCTTCGCCGAAGTCGAACTCGAGCTTCCAGTTCTTGATTTCATCGTCGAACACCAGCTTGAGCTCAGCGGTGAACGGCCAGCCGGCCTTCGAGCGAAAGCCCTCGAGCGGGCCGATCTTCTTGTGGGCGATGAAGGCCTCGACCTCGGCCAGCTCGAAGCTGCGGCTGCCGGGGATCTTGCCGATGCTGAAGCCGCAGCCGTGCGGCTCGGCGGCGTCCATCGGTGCGGCGCCGTCCTTGCCGAGGCAGGTGTAGCGGCGGTAGTTCTCCTTGACGACGCCGCCGCAGTTGGGGCACGGCACGGCCAGCGTGGCGTAGTCGCCGGGGATGGTGTCGCGGTCGTATTCCTTGGCCTTGGCCACCACGCGCTCGGTCATGGCGGCGATGCCGGCCATGAAGGTCTCGCGGCTCAACTTGCCCTTTTCCATCTCGGCGAGCTGGAACTCCCAGTTGCCGGTGAGCTCGGGCTTGGTGAGCTCTTCAACCTGCAACCCGCGCAGCAGCGTCATCAGCTGGAAGGCCTTGGCGGTGGGGATCAGCTCGCGGCCCTCGCGCACCATGTACTTCTCGAGGATCAGCCCTTCGATGGTCTGCGCGCGGGTGGCTGGCGTGCCCAGGCCCTTTTCGGCCATCGCCTCGCGCAGCTCGTCGTCGTCGATCAACTTGCCTGCGCCTTCCATGGCGCTGAGCAACGTGGCCTCGGTGTAGCGCGCGGGCGGCTTGGTCTTGAGCGGGTTGACGTCGACGCTTTCGGTTTGCACCAGCTCGCCGGGTTGCACGGCCACCAGATTGGCGTCGTCTTCTTGCGCCTCGCGGCCGTACACCGCGAGCCAGCCCGGCTTGACCATCACCTTGCCGTTGGTCTGGAAGCTGAATTTCTGGCCCGCCGCAGCCACCGTCGAGATGCGGGTGGTGACCATGAACTCGGCCGGCGGATAGAACACCGCCAGGAAGCGCTTGACCACCATGTCGTAGAGCTTGGCCTCGATCTCGGTGAGGCTTTTGGGCGCCTGCAGCGTCGGGATGATGGCGAAGTGATCCGACACCTTGGCGTTGTCGAAGATGCGCTTGTTGGGCTTGACCAGCCCGTCGGTGAGCGCCTTGCGCGCGTGGCCCGACAGCGCGCGCAACGGGCCGGGCAGCTCCTCGTCGGCGAGCATGGCCATGGTTTCCTTGACCACCGGCAGGTAGTCCTCGGGCAGCGCCTTGCTGTCGGTACGCGGATAGGTCAGCACCTTGTGCTTTTCGTACAGCGCCTGCGCGATGGACAGCGTGGTCTTGGCGCTGAAGCCGAAGCGCGAATTGGCCTCGCGCTGCAAGGTGGTCAGGTCGTACAGCGTGGGCGCGCTTTGCGTGCTGGGCTTGGCTTCTTCGGTGACGCTGGCGGGCTGGCCGCGCACGGCCTGCGCGATGGTCTGCGCGTCGGCCTCGTTCCACAGGCGGTCGGCGCGCTGCTCGGCGTCGTCGGGGTTCTTCTTCCAGGCGGTGTCGAACCACTTGCCTTCGTATTCACCGGCCGCCGCGGCAAAGCTCGCCTTGATCTCCCAGTACGGGCGTGACACGTGCTTGCGGATCTTTTCCTCGCGCTCGACGACCACGCTCAGCGTGGGCGTCTGCACGCGGCCCACGGTGGTCAGGAAGAAGCCGCCGTCGCGCGAATTGAACGCGGTCATGGCGCGCGTGCCGTTGATGCCGACCAGCCAGTCGGCCTCGCTGCGGCTGCGTGCGGCGTCGGACAGGCCGAGCATGTCGGCGTCGCTGCGCAGCTTGTCGAAGCCGTCGCGAATCGCCTGCGGCGTCATGCTTTGCAGCCACAGACGCTGGATCGGCTTGGGCGCCACGGTCTTCTTCTCGTTGACGCCGGCGTACTGAATGATCAGCCGGAAGATCAGCTCGCCCTCGCGGCCCGCGTCACACGCATTGATGAGTGCGGTCACGTCCTTGCGCTTGACCAGCTTGACCACGGCGGCGAGCCGCGACTTGGCCTTGTCGATGGGCGCCAGATCGAAGTACGGCGGGACCACCGGCAGGTGCGCAAAGCTCCACTTGCCGCGCTTGACGTCGAACTCCTCGGGCGCCTTGATCTCCACCAGGTGACCCACGGCGGAGGTGACCACATAGCGGTCGTTTTCGAAGTGGTCGGCTTGCTTGTCGAACTTGCCGGCCACCGGCGTGAGCGCACGCACGATGTCCTGTGCCACGCTGGGCTTCTCGGCAATGATCAAGGTCTTGGTCATGTTTCTTTTCGCAGGGAAAGGCTCTACCGCTACAGGGTCGTGGGCCCCATCGCAGGCCACACGCGTCTCTACAATCGTTCCACTCGCGCGCATACACGCACGCCCAGGCACGCACACACACACGCGCGCACCCACCAATTCAATGTACCCAAAGACGTCGATGAAGCAAGTGGTCGCGCTCAAGCCCCCCCGAACTTCGCCGGGTCGTCGCATTCAGGTCAGACGCAGCACGGTGCACGGCCGCGGCGTGTTCACGCTGGCCGAGATCGCCCAGGGTGAGTTGATCATCGAATACACCGGCGAAGTCATCGACTGGCCCGAAGCGCTGCGCCGCCATCCGCACGACCCCAGCGATCCGAACCACACCTTCTATTTCAGCCTCGACAGCGGGCAGGTCATTGACGCCAAGCATGGCGGCAACAGTTCGCGCTGGATCAACCACGCCTGCGAGCCCAACTGCATCGCCGACGAGACCGACGGGCGCGTGTTCATCCGCGCGCTGCATGCGCTGAACCCGGGCGACGAGTTGTTCTACGACTACGGCCTGGTGCTTGACGAGCGGATCACCGCCAAGCTGAAGAAGCAGTACGCCTGCTGCTGCGGTGCCGCGAGTTGCCGCGGCACCATGCTCGTGGGCAGGAAGCCATGACCGCTGCGCCGGTGCCCCCGCTGGAGTGGAGCGCCCAGCGGCTGTACCACCAGTTGTCGCAATGCGTCCCGAACCTGGGCGTCGAGGTGGTCGCGCAGATCGGCTCGACCAACACCGCGCTGCTCGAGCGCGCCCGCGTGGCCCACCGGCTGTCGAGCGAGGTCGAGTTGCAGTCGCTGCGCAGCCCCGAGGGCGTGTCCTTCGGCCGCCGCGGCGCGGACTGCCAGCCGTGCCTGCTGGTGGCCGAGCACCAGACCCACGGCCGCGGCCGGCAAGGGCGCAGCTGGCAGGCCGAGCCCGGCGCATCGCTGACGTTTTCGCTGGCCATGGCGCTGGCGCCGACCGACTGGTCGGGCTTTTCGCTGGCCGTGGGCGTGGCGCTGGCCGAAGCACTCGACCCCAGCGCCGGCCGCGATGCCAGCGGCGCGGCCACCGGTCGCCCCTGGATCGGCATCAAGTGGCCCAACGACCTGTGGTTGATGCCGCCGCGCGGTGAGCCCGGCGCCGGTCGCAAGCTCGGCGGCCTGCTGATCGAGACCGTGCCCGCAGGCGCGCTGCGGCTGGCGGTGGTGGGCGTGGGTCTGAACGTGCTGCCGATGGCGCTCGACGCCTCCCAGGCGGCCAGCGGCTTTGCCTGCCTGCAAGAGCTGGACGCCGGTGCCTCGGCGCCCGGCGTGCTGCACCGCGTGGCCTTGCCGCTGGTCGAAGCCTTGCAGCAGTTCTCGCGCGGCGGCTTTGCGGCCTACGCCGAGCGCTTTGCCCGGCGCGACGTGCTGCAAGGCTGCACGGTGCAAGCCGGTGCCGGCGTGCCCACCGACACGCCGCTCGCGGTGGCCGGGGGCAGCGGGTTGACGGGCGTGGCCGACGGCGTGGCCGGCAACGGCGCGTTGCGCGTGCGCACCCCCGACGGCGTGCGCGAAGTGATCTCGGGCGAAGTCAGCGTGCGGGTGTCTCCCGCCGGCAAGGAAACCTCATGTTGAGAACTCTGGTGGTCGCCTTGCTGCTGGCCAACGCGGCCTTCTTTGCCTGGACGCAAGGCTGGCTCGATGGGGTGGTGGGTGTTGCGGCCCGAGCCGAGCGCGAGCCGCAACGGCTCGGCCAGCAGGTGCGCCCCGAAGCCGTGCGCCTGCTGCCCGCGCCAGTGGCGCTGGCCGCTTCGGCCCCGCCGGCCACGCGCTGCCTCGAGGCCGGCCCGTTCGACAGCACCGAAGTGGTCGCCGCCGAAGCCGCGCTCGCCGCCAGCCCGGCCGCCAGTGCGCTGTCCGCTCGCTGGAGCCGGCTGAGCACCGACACGCCCGGCGCCTGGATGATTGCGGTGGGCCGCGCCGCGCCGCCCGAGGCGCAGGTGAAGAAGATCACCGAACTCAACCGCCTGGGCATCGCCTTCGAGGCGATGAAGGCCGCCAGCAGCGTCGATGAAACCTTGTCGCTGGGGCAATTCGACACGCTGGCCGCGGCCCAGGAAGCGCTCGCGCGTTTTGCCGCGCGCGGCATCCACACCGGCCACATCGTCGAGGTGACGCCACCGGTCACAACGCACCGCCTGCGATTCGATGCCGCCACGCCGCCCGAGGCGGCCACGCTCGAAGCGCTGAGTCTGAACACGTCGGGCAAGACCTTCACGGCCTGCGCTCAGCCCTGACCGGCTGGTCCGCGTGCGCCGCGCGCCTCACACGGCGGGCGTCTCAGGCTTTGCGCCGGGTGCGCGCCACCGCGCACACCGCCAGACCCAGCGCCAGCAGCCCCACCCCGCTGAGGGCGCCGCCGCCGCTCGCGCTGGCGGGCTGGGTGGTCTGAGCCAGCGCCACCGCTGCGCTGGCGTCGAGCATGCCCGCGCCGCACGTCGAGGTGGTGCAGTAGCACTCGAGCTGTTCGACCGCAAAGCCATTGGCGTCGACCGTGGGCGCGTGGCACAGGCCCACCTCGGGCGCATCGCCGGTGGTGGGAAACGCCCGCGCCGACGTGCGCAGCAACTGGCGCACCTCGTCGGGGCTGAGCGACGGCTGCACCGCCAGCATCAGCGCGGCGGTACCGGCCACCAGCGGGGCCGAGAAGCTGGTGCCTGCGGTGGCGTTGGTGCCGTCGGTGTAGGCGTCCTCGGCGGCCACCGGGTTGGTCGTACCGCTGTTGGTCGTGGTCAGCAGCGGGTACAGGCACTCGCCGCTCAGGTTCGCGCAGTTGCCGGCGGGCGCACTCAGCGCGATTTGCGTGCCCAGATCGGAGTAGCCGACCTTGGAGCCCAGCTGGCGCAGCCCGGCCACGGCGATCACGCCGGGGCAGTTGGCCGGGGTATTGACCGCACCTCCGCTGGTGTTGCCGGCCGCAGCCACCACCACCACGCCGGCCTGGTTGATCTCGCGGATGGCGTCCTGGTAGGCCGCACCGCACGCCCCTGCGCCGCCCAGGCTCAGGTTGATGACGCGCGCCGGGTTGGGGTTGGCGGGCACACCCGGCACGCTCAGGCCGGCGGCCCAGCGCATCGCCGGGATGATGTCCGAGTCAAAGCCGCCGCACTTGCCCAGCACGCGCACCGGCAGCACCAGCACGTTGCGCCCGGGGCCCGTCATGCCGGCCATGCCGCGCGCGTTGTGGGTGATGGCGCCGATCAGGCCGGCGGTTTGCGTGCCGTGCCACGAGCTGTCAGCCACATCGACCAGCGTGCAGCCCACGGTATTGGCGGGGCCGGTCACATCGGCCTCGCTGACCCAGTCGCCGGGATCGGACGCGTCGCTGTCGCGACCGGGCGTGCCGTCGATGTCGAGGAACGCATCGGTGACGAAGTCGTAGCCGGGCAGCAGGTTGCCGCCGTCGGCAAACGGCATCAGGTCGGGGTGATCGAAGCGCACCCCGGTGTCGAGCACCGCCACCACGATGCGCCGTGACTGGCCGCCCGCGGCCGCCCAGGCGCCCTCGACGTTGATCGACGAGCGCACATCGCCTTGCGGCGCGCGCAGGTACCACTGACCCGCCGCGGGGCCGCCGGGGATGGCCGCACTGGCGGCGTAGCGTGGATCGTCAGGCGCCGACAGCCGGTGCCGGCGCTCGTCGGGCACCGCGTATTCGACCTCGCTGTCGCGCGCGAGCCGTGCGGCCAGCTGGCGCGAATCCAGCCCGTGCGCCGTGACCAGTCGCGTGCGCTCGGTGGGGCCGGTGTGCTCGCGCATGGTCATGCCGAGCCGGTGCGCCAGACCCTGCACCTGTGACGGCGGCGCGGCACCGCCGGGCGCATCGGTCGCGGCAGGCAGCGCCTTGAGCTTGACGATCACGCGCGCCATCTCGGGGCTGGTCTGCGCCACAGCGGCGCCGCTGGCCAGCCACAGCGCCAGACCACACAGCACCAGGGCAAGACGGGGGACGAGCTTCAGGAGTCGCATGGCGGGTTCCGGCTGGGTGATGGGTGGACAGCGCTCAGTGTTGGCGACGCTCGTCGCGCTGAGCGGCCGAAAAACCGGCGGCATCGGCCGCCGGGTACTGCAGCGCCGCGGCGCTCGCCACCACCCACACCACCCACCCGATGCGCATGCGGCTCATCGGCGCGAGTCTAGGAGCCGCCCCGGCACGCGCCGGTGACGCAGATCAACGCCGACCGACAGGCTCGGCGTCGGCGCTCGCCACACCGCCGTGCGGCGGGTGGCCGGGACCCGATCAGCGCGACATCACCTGCACCATGTCGAGCACCTTGTTCGAGTAGCCCCACTCGTTGTCGTACCAGGCCACCACCTTCACGAAGGTCGAGTCGAGCGCGATGCCGGCGTCGGCGTCGAACACGCTGGTCATGGACTCGCCGCGGAAGTCGGTGGAGACCACCTTGTCCTCGGTGTAGCCCAGCACGCCCTTCATGGCGCCCTGGCTGGCGGCCTTCATGGCCGCGCAGATCTCGGCGTAGGAGGCCGGCTTTTCGAGCTCGACGGTCAGATCGACCACAGACACATCGCTGGTCGGCACGCGAAACGAC
>CANFXR010000111.1 GCA_947451035.1 Burkholderiales bacterium | reverse complement strand
CGTAGTGGAAATCGATGTTCGAGAAGATTTCCAGATCAGGCAGGAAGTGCACCTCAGTGCCGCGCTTTTCGGTGTCACCCGTGATGCGCATCGGCGAGATTTCGAAGCCATCGCGCATTTCGACCAAACGGTCTTGCGGGATGCCCTGCTTGAACTCCATGAAGTGCGTCTTGCCGTCGCGACGCACGGTCAGGCGCAGCCATTTGCTCAGGCCGTTGACGCAGCTCACGCCCACGCCGTGCAGTCCGCCTGAGACCTTGTAGCTGTTCTGGTTGAACTTGCCGCCTGCGTGCAGCTCGGTCAGCGCAATCTCGGACGCACTGCGCTTGGGCTCGTGCTTGTCGTCCATCTTGACGCCGGTCGGAATGCCCCGGCCGTTGTCGGTGACGGAAATCGAGTTGTCGGAGTGAATCGTGACCACGATGTCGTCGCAATGCCCGGCCAGCGACTCGTCGATCGAGTTGTCGACCACCTCGAACACCAGGTGATGCAAGCCGGTGCCGTCGGACGTGTCGCCGATGTACATGCCGGGTCGCTTGCGCACGGCCTCAAGGCCTTCAAGGATCTGGATGCTGCCTTCGCCATAGGCGGCGCTTTGGGCGGCATCGTCAGCGGCCTTGGCGGTCTTTTTTGCGTCGTCGTCCGAAGGGATCGATTCACTCATAAGTTTTTCTGAGGGCCTTCAGGGCCCGGGTGTTTTCGATACAGAACCCCCCGCTTGGCGGGGGGCAGGGGGAGCTCAGTGACCGCAATGCGGATACGAGATGCTCAGCAGCTCATATCCGCATGGGCATCACGACGTACTTGAAGCCGGGCTGTTCGGGCACGGTGATCAGCACGCTGGAGTTGGTGTCTTGCAGCTCGAGCTTGATCATCTCGGCGCTGATGTTCGACAGCGCGTCCATCAGGTAGGTGACGTTGAAACCAATGTCAATGCTGTCGCCGGCATAGTCGATCTCGAGTTCTTCCTTGGCTTCTTCCTGTTCGGCGTTGCTCGACGCAATGCGCAAGCTGCCGGGTTCGATGTTCACGCGCACGCCCTTGAACTTTTCGCTGGTCAGGATCGCTGCGCGCTGCAGGCTGGCCAGCAACGGCGCGCGGCCCAGCACCACGCTGTTCTTGTGGTTCTTGGGGATCACGCGGTTGTAGTCGGGGAACTTGCCCTCGACCAGCTTGGTCACGAACTCCATGCCGCTGAAGCTGAACTTCGCCTGGTTGCTGGCAAATCGCATTTCGATGGTGTTGTCGTCGTTGCCCTTGTCGTCCTTGAGCAAACGCAGCAACTCGAGCACCGTCTTGCGCGGCAAGATGACTTCCTGCTTCGGGATGTCGGTATCGAGCGTGGCCTGAGCCAGCGCCAGACGGTGACCGTCGGTGGCCACCAGCGTCAGGCTCTTGCCTTCGGCCACGAACAAGATGCCGTTGAGGTAGTAGCGGATGTCGTGCACCGCCATCGCGAAGTGCACCTGGTTGATCAGGCTCTTGAGCGCAGCTTGCGGCACCTTGAACACGGGGCCGAAATCGGCGGCCTCCTGCACCAGCGGAAAGTCGTCACTGGGCAGCGTTTGTAAGGTGAAGCGACTCTTGCCGCCTTGCAGCGTGAGCTTGTTCTGATTGGCGCTGAGCGTGACCATCTGATCCGAGGGCAGCGAACGCAAGATGTCGATCAACTTGCGTGCGCCCACGGTGGTGGCAAAGGTGCTGGCGTCACCATCGAAGCTGTCTCGAGTGCGCACCTGGATTTCGAGATCGGAGGTGGTGAACTCGATCTCGGAACCGTTCTTGCGCAGCAGCACGTTGGCGAGCACGGGCAGCGTGTGCCTGCGTTCGACGATTCCTGACACTGATTGGAGCGCACTCAGAAGTTTTTCTTGTGCTGTCTTCAAGACAATCATGTGAGCCTCTCAAATTAGCCGTAGTAGTAGGGGCCGGTGGATTCTGTGCAGAAGCCTATTTTCTGCTTTTAAATCAAGCGGTTAGAACGTGTCGAAGTCTGTGCGGAAATGCCATGGAAGCACGGGACTCGGATACAACAACTTTCGCTTTTGCCGTGGGCCGGTGGATAAGCCCAAGTTGCCGGCAAGTTGTCCCCAGAGCTGTGCCTTGACAAGAATCAATTTCATGTCGGTTCATGGCTCAGCCCTTGAGGGTTTGTTCCAGCACATGCAGCTGCTGGTTGAGTTCGGAGTTGATCTGCCGCTCAGCGGAAATCTTGCGCACTGCGTGAAGCACGGTGGTGTGATCCCGACCGCCAAACAGCTCACCGATCTCGGGCAAGCTCTTTTGCGTCATTTCCTTGGCCAGGTACATCGCGATCTGGCGTGGTCTGGCGATGCTGGCCGGACGCTTCTTCGAGTACATGTCGGCGATCTTGATCTTGTAGAAGTCGGCCACCGTCTTCTGGATGTTCTCGACGCCGATCTGCCGGTTCTGGATCGACAACAGATCCTTCAGGGCCTCGCGGGCCAGGGCGATGTTGATTTCCTTGTGGCTGAAGCGCGAATAGGCCAGGATCTTGCGCAGTGCGCCTTCAAGCTCGCGCACATTGGCGCGCACATTCTTGGCCACGAAGAACGCCACATCCTCGGGCATCGTCGTGCCTTCGGCTTCGGCCTTGCGCATCAGGATCGCCACGCGCATTTCCAGCTCGGGAGGCTCGATGGCCACCGTCAGGCCCGCGTCGAAGCGTGATGTCAGCCGCTCATCGATGTCGACCAGCCCCTTGGGGTAGGTGTCGCTGGTCATGATGATGTGCGCGCGCTTGGCCAGCAGCGCTTCAAACGCATTGAAGAACTCTTCTTGGGTGCGCTCCTTGCCGGCAAAGAACTGCACGTCATCGATCAGCAGCAGATCGAGCGAGTGGTACTTGGCCTTCAACTCGTCGAAGGTCTTGCGCTGGTAGTTCTTGACGACGTCGGTGATGAACTGCTCGGCGTGCAGATACAGCACACGCGCATCGGGCCGATCGGCCAGCAAGGCGTTGCCCACGGCATTCATCAGGTGCGTCTTGCCTAGGCCGACGCCGCCGTAGATGAACAACGGGTTGTACATCTGCCCAGGGGCCCCGGCCACGTGAAGCGCCGCAGTGCGCGCCATCTGATTGGCGCGGCCCGGAACCAGGTTGGCGAATGTGAGGTTCAGGTTGAGGCGGTGCCGCGTCTGTGCGGGTGCCGCTGCGTGCGCCGGGGAGCCGTTGACGGAGCTGAACGCGCCCGTGGGGGGCAAACTCGGCGTAGCGGGTATGCCGTTCGGGCGAGCTGGCGCTCCTGCCTGGGACAGGGGGGCCGACACCACAGGGTTTGGGCGGTCTGCCTGATCCCGGGGGGCCAGGCTGATCTCGAGGCGAACCGGTTTGCCCGCGAGTTCAGACAACACCGACTCGATGCGCCCGCCGTACTGGTTTCGAATCCAGTCGAGCTTGAAACGGTTGGGCACGAGCAGGCTGGCCACCGCGCCTTGCAGCGTCTCAGACACGGCTGCCGCGGGAAGCGGGCGGATCCACGTGTTGAATTGCTGTTCGGGCAGTTCGGCTGCGAGGCGCTCGCAACCGCGTTGCCAAAGATCTTGAGTCATGTTGTGAAGAACCGCACTTTCAAGGCGGTTCAGTCTAATCGAAACGAGCCGGAAAAAGAGAGTTATCCACAGCCGGGTATGCCCCCGTGCAAGGGAAAATTCCTATGCCCATCACCCCGTCTTGCACACAGGGTTTTGACTAGAGCGCGCTTTGTTGGTCTAATGCTCGGTTTTCTGCGAACAAAGTCCTTGGGCTCGTCCTTTGGGGGCGCAGACTCAATCCAGTCTGGAATCATCATGAAACGTACATATCAGCCCTCGAAGACACGCCGCGCCCGCACCCACGGGTTTCTGGTGCGCATGAAGTCGCGTGGCGGCCGCGCCGTCATCAATGCCCGTCGAGCCAAGGGCCGCAAGCGTCTGGCAGTCTGAAGCCAGGTGAGGTGTGCGTGAGCGCACCCCACCCGCGACTTGACTTGCAGCGTCCGTGATCGAGTCCGTCACCCGCGCATCGGACTTCACCAAGGTGCTCAACGCACCTTGTCGAGCTCGATCGATCCACTTTGCGGTGCACCATTTGGCGCAAGCTCCACAAGCGTGGTCGCCCACAAACAAGCCTGACAAGCCGCCGCTGGGGGAGTCCCCGGAGGTGAAGTTGTCAACAGGGCTGGTTCCAGTGGGTGTCCAGCCTGTGGACGAAACGATTGCTGATCGCCGTTGGCTGGGTTTGGTGGTTCCCAAGCGGCATGCTCGCAGGGCGGTCACCCGCACGCTGCTCAAGCGTCACATCCGCGCAGCGATGCAGCAGGCACTCGGCCTGGATGGCGGGATGTGGGTGGTCCGCTTGCGCTTGGCCTTTGCGAAAACCGAGTTCTCGAGCGCGGCTTCGGATCACCTGGCGCAGGCTGCCTCCACGGAGCTGGCCACGCTGATGGCGGCTGCGGCCGCTCCCGTCAGGCGCCGGCCATGATCGATCGAGCTAACGGGGCGCCGGCGCAACGGTTCTTGATCGCGTGCGTGCGCGCCTATCGTTTGCTGTTGAGCCCCTGGCTGGGTTCGGCCTGCCGCTTCGAGCCCACCTGCTCGGTCTACGCACTGGGTGCGCTGCAAGCGCACGGCGCGGCGGCCGGAAGTTATCTCGCGACCAGACGTCTGCTGCGCTGCCACCCCTGGTGCGCCGGCGGTCTTGACCCGGTGCCCGCAGGGGCGCCCCCACCGTTTTTTCTCTTCAACGAAAAGAATCCCCCATGACCGAAATGCGCCGCACCCTGCTGTGGGTGGTGTTCTCGATGTCGCTCGTCCTCTTGTGGGACGCATGGAACAAGCACAACGGGCATCCGTCGATGTTCGGGCCGGCCACCGCATCGAAAAATGTGGCTGCGGGTGCAGCACCGGCCGGTTCTGCGCCCGGCGCCCAAACGGCGTCCGCGCTGCCCTCGGCAACAGGCTCGACCGAAGCACCGCTGGCGCCATCCGCTGCGGCTGACACGGCTTCGGCCGCCGTTTCGCGCAAGGTCGAGATTGCGACCGACTTGATCAAGGCGACGATCGACACGCAGGGCGGCTCCGTGGTTCACCTGGAGATGCTCAAGCAGGCCGATCACGTCGACCGCACCAAAAACGAGGTGTTGTTTGATGAGTCGGCCACGCGCCTTTACAAGGCACAAACCGGCTTGATCGCTGCGCAAGGCGGCGGTGTTCTGCCCAACCACCTGACGGTGTTCGATCTGGCCCCGGGAGACCTGACGCTCACCGAAGGGAAAGACCAGCTTTCGGTGAAGCTGGTGTCCCCCTCGGTCGGCGGCGTCAGGCTGACCAAGATCTACACCTTCCACCGCGGCAGCTATGTCGTGGGTGTGCGCCATGAGGTGGCCAATGAATCCGCCGCACCGGTCACGCCACAGATCTATTACCAGTTGCTGCGTGATGGCAATCCGCCCAGCGGCGAGTCGAGCTTCTACTCCACCTTCACCGGTCCGGCGATCTACACCGACGCATCGAAGTTCAAGAAGATCGACTTCAAGGTCATCGAAAAGCGTGGCGCCGCCGAAAAGCCCGACCACGACACCGCAGCCAACAACGGCTGGGTGGCCATGGTTCAGCACTATTTCGCCACCGCCTGGCTGCTGGGTGCCGCCACCGACGACCAGAGCCCGCGCGAGTTCTTCACCCGCAAGATCGACACCAACCAGTACTCCGTGGGCATGATCGTGCCGATGGGCACGCTGGCACCGGGTGCGACGCAATCGATGGACTCGCGCCTGTTCGCAGGCCCGCAGGAAGAAAACGTGCTGAGCCAGATCGCCCCTGGGCTCGATCTGGTCAAGGACTACGGCTGGCTCACCATCTTGTCCAAGCCCCTGTTCTGGCTGCTCACCCAGCTGCAAGCGTTCCTTGGCAACTGGGGCTGGTCCATCGTCGGTCTGGTGGTGCTGTTGAAGATCGCCTTCTTCTGGCTCAACGCCACCGCCTACAAGTCGATGGCGAAGATGAAGGCCATTGGCCCGCGGGTGGCCGAAATGCGCGAGCGCATGAAGGACAAGCCACAGCAGATGCAGCAGGAAATGATGCGCATCTACCGCGAGGAAAAGGTCAACCCGCTGGGCGGCTGCCTGCCGATCTTCGTGCAGATGCCGTTCTTCATTGCGCTGTACTGGGTGCTGCTGGCCAGCGTGGAGATGCGCAATGCGCCGTGGATCAGCTGGATCACGGACCTGTCGGCCAAGGATCCGTACTTCATCTTGCCGATCCTGATGACGCTCACCAGCTTGCTGCAGACGTGGCTCAATCCGACCCCGCCTGATCCCGTGCAGGCCAAGATGATGTGGATCATGCCGCTGGCCTTTTCGGTGATGTTCTTCTACTTCCCGGCCGGTCTGGTGCTTTACTGGCTGACCAACAACATCCTGTCGATCGCTCAGCAGTACCTGATCAACAAGAAGCTCGGCGTGCTCGGCAAGTAGCCCACGCCAGGCCGGCACGCCGTGCGGAGAAAATGAGCCGCATGCTGCCGCGCCACCATGAGCCCATCGTCGCCATCGCCACGGCGCCAGGGCGCGCGGCGGTGGGCATCGTCAGGGTGTCAGGGCGCGATCTGCGAGCGCTGATCGAGGCGCTGTGCGGTCGCTCGCTGGCCCCTCGACACGCCACCTTCCTGCCATTTCGCGATGCCGCTGGCGTAGACATCGATCACGGCCTGGCGCTGTACTTTCCCGCGCCGCACTCGTACACGGGCGAAGACGTGCTCGAGCTGCAGGCGCACGGCGGTCCGGTCGTGTTGCAGCTGCTGCTGGCGCGCTGCCTCGAGGCCGCGGCCGAGCCCGACCTGGCCACCAGCCGGCCCCGACTGCCCGCGCTGCGCCCGGCGATGCCCGGCGAATTCACCGAACGCGCCTACCTCAACGGCAAGCTCGATCTGGCCCAGGCCGAGGCGGTCAGCGACCTGATCGACGCGAGCACCGAGGCGGCAGCCCGATCGGCCACCCGGTCGCTGTCGGGAGGCTTCTCGGCTCACATCACGGCGCTGGACGAGCAGCTGATGCGCTTGCGCATGCTGGTCGAGGCGACGCTGGACTTCCCCGAAGAAGACATCGATTTCCTGCAGCAAGCCGATGCGCGCGGTCAGCTCGAAGCCATCGCCTCGCGGCTGTGTGTGGTGCAAGACCAGACGCGTCAGGGCGCGCTGCTGCGCGAGGGCATCACGGTGGTGATCGCCGGGCAACCCAACGTGGGCAAGAGCTCGCTGCTCAATGCGCTGGCCGGTGCCGAACTGGCCATCGTCACGCCCATTGCCGGCACCACCCGCGACAAGGTCACGCAAACCATCCAGATCGAAGGCGTGCCGGTGCACGTGATCGACACCGCCGGTTTGCGCGACACCGACGACGCGGTCGAGCGCATCGGCATCGAGCGCAGCTGGGACGAGATCGGAGCCGCCGACGCCCTGCTGTTCCTGCACGACCTCACGAAGTCGGGTGACGCGTCGCATCAGGCCGAGAACGCCCGCATCCGGGCGCGATTTCCGCAGTCGCTGGTCGATGGCCAACGCGTGCTCGACGTTCACAACAAATCCGACTCCGTTCGCGGCCTGCCTGACGACTCTGTCGGCGCCAACAGCCTGCGCGTGTCGGCAAAGACCGGAGAGGGCCTCGGCGATCTGCGCCGACGCCTGCTGGAGCTGGCCGGCTGGCACGAACACCCCGAGGGGGTTTACACAGCGCGCGCGCGGCATGTGCAGGCGCTGCGGCTCACGGGCCAGCATCTCGACGAGGCGAAGCGGCGGCTCGATCAGGCGCCCCCTCAACTCGACCTGCTTGCCGAGGAACTGCGCCTCGCGCAAGGCACGCTCGGCGACATCGTGGGCCACTCCACGCCAGACGAATTGCTCGGCGAGATCTTCAGCCGGTTTTGCATTGG
>CANFXR010000110.1 GCA_947451035.1 Burkholderiales bacterium | reverse complement strand
TGTCGAAGATGGTCATGGCGCAGGGCTGGCAGGCGGATGTGGCGTGCGATGTGGCGCAGGCCATGGCGATGACGGCCCAGCGCGAGGCGGGCGGCGAGGCCTACGACGTGGTGTTCATCGACGGGCAGTTGCCAGCCATCGATGAGTGGCAGGCGCTCCAGCTGCGGCGTCTGGAGGTCGGCACCCTCAAGCCCGTGGTGGTGACCATGGTGACCACCACGGGCCGCGAGACGCTGTCGCATCGCGGTCTCATCGAGCAACGATCGCTGGGCAGTTTTGTGGTCAAGCCGGTGACCGCATCGATGCTCTTTGACGCGGTGGTCGACGCCTGGCTGGGCGGCAGCGCCAAGCAGCGCACGCGCGACAAGCCCGTGACGCCCACGGGCAGCCTCAAGGGCATGCGGCTGCTGGTCGTCGAGGACAACGCCAACAACCGGCAAGTGGCGCAAGAGCTGCTGATGGCCGAGGGCGCCGAGGTGGCGCTGGCCGAAAACGGCGAGCAAGGCGTGCGCGCCGTGTTCGAGGCGCAACCGCCCTTCGACGCGGTGCTGATGGACATCCAGATGCCGGTGATGGACGGCTACACCGCCACCGCACGCATCCGCGAGCGCGCCGGTTTCGAGACCTTGCCCATCATCGCGATGACCGCCAACGCCATGGCCTCCGACCGGCAGGCCTGTCTGGACGCGGGCATGAGCAGCCACGTGGGCAAGCCCTTCGACCTGGCCGACCTGGTCTCCACGTTGCTGCGGCACACCGGGCGTGTGCAGCCGGGGGCTTCGGCGCCGCCGGTGACCGAGCTGCCGCCGCCCGGCGACCTGCTCAAAGCAGCTGAACTTGGCGGCATCGACATGGACGCCGCGATTCGACGGCTGGGCGGCAATACCCCGGTCTATGGCCGTATGCTGCGAAGCTTCTTGAAGGACCTTCCGGGAATGCTGACCAATCTTGACGCGCACGTTGCCGAGGCGGCCTGGGCCGATGCGGCCCTGATGACGCACACCCTCAAGGGGTTGACTGGCATGCTGGGTGCGAGCGACCTGTGCGCGAGTGCGGCAACGGCCAACTGGGCTTTCGAGTCGGTCGCTCCCGCTGAACTCAGCGCCGATGTCGTTCGCGCATTGAAGGTGGCGGCCGAGAACTTCGCACGCGCGGCTGCGCCGCTGGTGCCGGCCCTCGTCGAGCTGGGCACCGCCAAGGCGCCCGATCCGGACAGCGCCTCGAGGTCACTGCACAAGCGCCGGCTGGGCGAAATGCTGGTCCTGCTGCAGGCGTCTGACATGCGCGCGCTCGACTTGTTCGAGCAGTTGCGTGCGGGCCCGCACGGTCTGGAGGTGTCGGACCTCGAGGCCTTGGAGACCGCCATGGGCGCGCTGGACTTTGAACAGGCTGCCGCGGCCTGCCGCCAGTTGCTGGCCGGGGTGGCCGCATGATTCAAGGCGAGCGTTTCTCGAGGCGTTTGCGACCGCCTTGCATCTTGCTGGTCGATGACCAGCCGCTCAACATCCAGGCGCTGTATCAGGCGTTCGCCGGCGACCACCAGGTGCTGATGGCCACCAGCGGCGAGAAGGCGCTGGCCATCTGCCGCGCGACCCCGCCCGACATCATGCTGCTCGACATCATGATGCCCGGCATGGACGGCTACCAGGTGCTGCAGCAGCTCAAGTCGCACGCCTCCACCGCGGGCATTCCGGTGATCTTCGTCACCAGCCGCGACAGCTCGGAAGACGAAGCCCGCGGGCTGGAACTGGGCGCGGTGGACTTCATCGGCAAGCCCATCAACCCGTCCATCGTGCGAGCGCGCGTGCGCACGCACCGCGAGTTCAACCGCGCCCGCGCGCTGCTCGGTGCCACGCTCGAGGCCACTGCCGACGGCATTGCGGTGACCGACCTGCACGGTTCGCTGCTCAGCTGCAACCGGCGCTTCATCCGCATGTGGAACCTGCCCGAGGACTTCCTCGAGCGCGAAGGCGACCTGAAGATGGTGAAGTTCCTGCAGTCCCAGGTGATCGAGGACCCGGCCGACCTGCTCACGCTGCTGAACACGCCGACGCAGTCCGACGACCACGTGGCCTCGTCGATGGCGCTGCGCGACGGGCGGGTGTTCGAGCGTTTTCTGACGCCGCTGTTCATCAACGGCAAGCTCGACGGCCGGGTGTTCAGCTTTCGCGACGTGACCGAGCGGGTCAGCGCGGAGCGCCAGCTCGAGGAGCTCAATGTCGACCTCGAGCGCAAGGTCGAGGGTCGCACCAAGGAGCTGGCCGAAGCGGTGCGTGCGGCGTCGGTGGCCAACCAGGCCAAGAGCGAGTTCGTCTCGAACATGAGCCATGAGATGCGCACGCCCATGAACAGCATCCTGGGCATGTCGTATCTGGCGCTGCGCGCGCAGCCCAACCCCAAGGTCAGCGAGTACCTCGAACGCATCACCGAGTCGGGCCAGCATCTGCTGGGCCTGATCAGCGACGTGCTCGACTTCTCGAAGATCGAGGCCGGCAAGCTCGAGATCGAAGCGGCCAGCTTTTCGATCCCCGAGGTGGTCGATGGCGTGACGAGGCAGTTGTCGGAAATGGCGATCCAAAAGTCGCTGCGGCTGCGCAGCGAGATCGACCCGGCACTCCAGCGAGCGCTGCACGGTGACGTGCTGCGGGTGCGGCAGATCTTGCTCAACTACGTGAGCAATGCGATCAAGTTTTCGCGCGATGGCGAGGTGGTGGTGCGCGTGCAGGCGCTGCACCCGGATGCCGCCGGTGCGGATGTGCGCTTCGAGGTGGTGGACTGCGGCATCGGCATGAGCCGCGAGCAAACGGAAAAGTTGTTCCAGGCGTTCCATCAGGCCGACGCTTCGACCACGCGGCGCTACGGAGGCACGGGCCTGGGCCTGGCGATCTGCCGCAAGCTGGCCGACCTGATGGACGGTGATGTGGGCGTGGTCAGCGAGCCGGGGGCGGGCAGCATGTTCTGGCTGCACCTGCCAATGCCGTGGGCGCATGACATGCCAGCCGCACCGCCCGCGAGTGGCCAATGGGAGCGCTCGCTGCTCGGAGCCACCGTGCTCGTGGTCGATGACAACCACTTGAACCAGCGGGTGGCGTCCGAGTTGCTCGAGGTGGCCGGCGCGAGCGTGCTGATTGCCGGCGATGGCCTGAGCGCGCTCAGCGTGCTGGCCCAGCACAAGGTCGATTGCGTGCTCATGGATGTGCAGATGCCCCT
Organism: Burkholderiales bacterium; assembly: GCA_947451035.1. Classification (GTDB taxonomy): domain Bacteria; phylum Pseudomonadota; class Gammaproteobacteria; order Burkholderiales; family Burkholderiaceae_C; genus PBB1. The sequence continues at coordinate 4,732 of CANFXR010000110.1, read as the reverse complement.
GATGGACGGTCTGGAGGCCACGCGGCGCATCCGCGAGGACTCGGCCTTCGGCGACTTGCCGGTGATCGCGATGACGGCCAACGCGCGCGGCGAAGACGAACGGTCCTGCCGCGAAGCGGGCATGAACGACTTCATCGCCAAGCCGGTGATGCCCGAGCAGTTCTACGCCAAGCTCAGCCAGTGGCTGGGCGGTGAGTCGGCCAACGAACCGTCGGTGCAAGCCGCCGCACCGGTGCCGATGGCGCCGCCGCCGCTCGACGACGCCGAGGTGATCGACCTGTCGGTGCTGGTGACGCTGACGCGAAACAACCCGAAAAAGATCCAGGACATCGCTTCGGTGTTCCTGACGTTCATGGCCCGCACACTCGACGAACTCGACGCGGCGGCGGCCGCCGGCGACCGGCCCGCACTGTCGGCGCTGGGCCACAAGGCGAAATCATCGGCAGGCTCGGTGGGCGCCCAGGGGCTGTCGGTGCTGTGCCAGCGGCTCGAAACGTCCATGAAGGCGCCTGATGGCGATGTGGGCGAGGCGCGCTTGCTGATCGAGCAGATCCGCGCCCTGATGGTGCTGATCGCCGCCAAACTGGGCGCGCCTCGCAGCTGAAGCCCGCCATCGGCCAGGCCCGAACGCAGCAAGTCTGTGCTCGCGCGTCAACCGGCGGTGCGTTGAGTCCGTTGTTGGCTCATCCCTGAGCAAGGCGGCCGTTCACGGCGCACCTGAAAACATGAAGAATTTCGACGACATCCGTTTGCTGCGCATCACTTACCTGCGTGGACCCAACGTGTGGACTTACCGGCCGGCGCTGGAAACCTGGCTCGATCTGGGCGAGTTGGAGAATTTTCCGAGTTCCACCTTGCCGGGTTTCAGCGACCGACTGGTCGCGCTGATGCCTGCGCTGATCGAGCACCACTGTGGTGTTGGCGAGCGTGGCGGCTTTCTCGAGCGGCTGAAGTCAGGCACCTGGGCCGGCCACGTGCTCGAACACGTGGTCATCGAACTGTTGAACCTGGCGGGCATGCCCACCGGTTTCGGCCAGACCCGCAGCACTTCGACCGATGGCGTCTACCGCATGGTGTTCCGTGCCCGTGACGAGCATGTGGCGCGCACCGCGCTGGCTCAGGGCCACCGCCTGCTCATGGCGACCATCAACGAGCAGCCGTGCGATCTGGACGCCGCGGTGGCGGCGGTTCGCGACAAGGTCGACAGCTGCTACCTCGGCCCGAGCACCGCGTGCATCGTGGCTGCGGCCACCGATCGCGGCATCCCGCACATCCGCCTGAACGACGGCAACCTGGTGCAACTCGGTCACGGTGCGCGCCAGCGCCGCATCTGGACGGCCGAAACCGAATTCACCAGCGCCATTGCCGAGGGCATCGCCAGCGACAAGGATCTGACCAAGTCGCTGCTCAAGTCGTGCGGCGTGCCGGTCCCCGAGGGCCGCATCGTCCACAGCCCCGAACAGGCCTGGGAAGCCGCCCAGGACATCGGCCTGCCGGTGGTGGTCAAGCCCTCGGACGCCAACCATGGCCGCGGCGTGACCCTGGATCTGCGCACGCAAGCCGATGTCGAAGCCGCTTACCGCGTTGCCTACCCGGAAGGCAGCGACGTGATGGTCGAGCGGTTCATCCCCGGCCACGAACACCGCCTGCTGGTGGTGGGCAACCGGGTGGTGGCAGCAGCCCGCGGCGAAATCATCGGCATCACCGGCGACGGCAAGTCGACGGTGCGCCAGTTGATCGACGGCCAGCTCAATTCCGATCCGCGCCGCGGCATCGAAGAAGAATTCCCGCTCGAGACCATCTGCGTCGAGACCAACACCAAGGTGCAGCTCGAGATCCAGCGCCAGGGCCTGACCCCGGAATCGGTGCCCGAGCCCGGCCGCTTCGTGGTGATCGAGCGCAACGGCAACGTGGCCATCGACTGCACCGACAACATCCACCCCGAGGTGCAGTACGCCGCTGCCCTGGCCGCCCGCGTGGTCGGTCTGGACATCGCCGGCGTCGACCTGGTGGCGCAGGACATCTCGCGCCCGCTGTCAGCGCAAGGCGGCGCCATCGTCGAAGTCAACGCCGGCCCCGGGCTGCTGATGCACCTGAAGCCCGCCGAGGGCATGCCGCGTCCGGTCGGTCGCGCCATCGTCGACCACCTGTTTCCCGAAGACGAGACCGGCCGCATCGACATCGTCGGGCTGGCCGGCTCCAAGGGCACGCGAACCATCGCGCGTCTGGTGGCCTGGCTGCTGCACCTGAGCGGGCGGCGCGTGGGCCTGGCCTGTCGCGACGGGCTGTTCCTCGGCGGGCGCCAGATCGAGCGCACCGATGGCGCGTGCTGGGAGTCCGGCCACCGGCTGCTGCTCAACCGCTCGGTCGATGCGGTGGTGATCGAAAACGGCGCCGCCTCGGTGCTCAACGATGGTCTGGCCTACGACCGCTGCCATGTGGGCGTGGTCACCGACCTGTCGTTTGGCGCGGGCGATACCGCCGCGTTGGCCGCGCACGATGTGCGTGAGACGAACCAGCTCGCCAAGGTGCTGCGCACCCAGATCGACGTGGTGATGTCTGACGGCATCGCGGTGCTCAATGCCGCCGACGTGCGCATCGCCGAGATGGCCGCGCTGTGCGACGGTGACGTCATCCTCTACGCGCTCGACGGCACGAGCGAGGCGCTCGTCGCCCACCGTGCCAGTGGCGGCCGCTGCGCCTTCGTGCGTGACGGCTGGGCGGTGCTGGCCACCGGTGCGGCCGAAACCCGCTGCTCGAATCTGGCGCACGCCAGCCGGCGCTTCGAGGCGGGCGATGCGCTTGCCTCGGCGCAAGACCGCATCGAGGTGCTGCTGGCCGCGATCGCCACGGCCTGGGCCTTGGGCATCTCGCCCGAGTTGATGGCCGCCGGCATCGACACCTTTGCGGTCACGATGACCGCCGGTGTGGTGGCACCCGCCGGGTTGGATCTGGCGTCGCCATCGACCGCCTCAGTTCCGACACCCGCCGGCAAGCCGGTGGCCGTGGCACTGACCGCTTCGGTGGCGACGCTCTGAGTCTGCCGACTTCCCCTCTTGATCCTTCGATCTCTTGACCGGCCCTGCCGGCAGAAAGCGTAGACCATGGACGTGACCCGCATCCGGGCCTTGCGTGGCCCCAATCTCTGGAGCCGTCATACCGCCATCGAAGCGGTGGTGGCGTGTTCGGCGCCTGAGCGCGCCTTGTCGTTCATCACCGGCGTCGAGGCCCGGGTGTGCAACCTGTTTCCGGCCGTGGGCGCGCTGCTGGTGTCCAGCCAGCAGCAGCCGAAGTCGATCGCGCACCTGCTCGAGTCGCTGGCGCTCACGCTGCAAGCGCAAGCCGGCTGCCCGGTGACCTACAGCCGCACTGCGGCCACGGTCGAACCCGGCGTGTACCAGGTGGTTGTCGAATACAGCGAAGAAGAGGTCGGCCGGCTGGCCTTCGAGCTGGCGCAAGCGCTGCTCGAGGCTGCCGTGGGCAACCACCCGTTCGATGTGGACGCGGCCATCGGCCGCCTGAGCGACACCCACGAGGATGTGCGTCTGGGCCCGAGCACCGGCGCCATCGTGGACGCAGCCGCGGCGCGCGGCATTCCGTTTCGTCGCCTCACGCAAGGCAGCCTGGTGCAGTTCGGCTGGGGCTCGCGCCAGCGGCGCATCCAGGCCGCCGAGGTCGATGTCACCAGCGCGGTGGCCGAGTCGATCGCGCAGGACAAGGACCTTACCAAGAAGCTGCTGCTTGCCGCCGGTGTGCCGGTGCCGTATGGGCGCCCGGTGAGCAGCGTCGACGAGGCCTGGAGCGTGGCGCTGGAAATCGGGCTGCCGGTGGTGGTCAAGCCGCAAGATGGCAACCAGGGCAAGGGCGTCACGGTCAACATCACCACGCGCGAACAGCTCGACATGGCCTACCGCGTGGCGGCCGAGATCGGCGAGGTGATGGTCGAGCGCTTCCTGCCGGGCAGCGATTACCGGCTGCTGGTGGTGGGCGACCGCATGGTGGCTGCCGCCCGGCGCGATCCGCCGCAGGTGCTGGGCAACGGCGCGAACACCGTGCGCCAACTGGTCGACATGGTCAATGCCGACCCCAAGCGCGGCAGCGGCCATTCGACCTCGCTGACCAAGATCCGCTTTGACGACATCGCCATCGCACGGCTGGCCGAGCAGGGTCTGGCGCCCGAGTCGGTGCCTGACAAGGGCCGCCGCGTCATCCTGCGCAACAACGCCAACCTGAGCACCGGCGGCTCGGCCACCGACGTGACCGACAGCGTCCACCCCGACATGGCCGCGCGTGCAGTCACCGCCGCGCAGACCATCGGCCTGCACATCTGCGGCGTCGATGTGGTGTGCGAGAGCGTGCTGCACCCGCTGGAAGACCAGGGCGGTGGCGTGGTCGAGGTCAACGCCGCGCCGGGGCTGCGCATGCACCTGTCGCCGTCGTACGGCAAGGGGCGCCCGGTCGGCGAAGCGATGATCGAAAGCCTGTACCCGCACGGCGAAGACGGTCGCATCCCGGTGGTGGCCGTCACCGGCACCAACGGCAAGACCACCACCGTGCGGCTGATCTCGCACCTGCTGTCGACCAGCGGGCTGCGCGTGGGCATGACCAACACCGATGGCGTGTACGTCGAAGGCCGACAGATCGATAGCGGCGACTGCAGCGGTCCGAAGAGCGCTCGTAACGTGCTGATGCACCCCGATGTCGACGCGGCCGTGTTCGAGACCGCGCGCGG
>CANFXR010000109.1 GCA_947451035.1 Burkholderiales bacterium | reverse complement strand
GGCCGGCGCGTGTTTGCCAACCTGCGCCGCGCGGTGGTGTTTCTGGTGGCGGTGCACGTGCCCATCGTCGGGCTGTCGATGCTGCCGGTGGCGCTGGGCTGGCCGATGCTGCTCATGCCGGTGCACATCTTGTTTCTGCAACTGATCATCGACCCGACCTGCTCGGTCGTGTTCGAGGCCGAGCCGCTGGACGCGCAGACGATGACGCGCCCACCGCGCCGCCCCGACGCGCGCTTGTTCGACGCCCAGGTCGTGCGCCAGGGCCTGTGGCAAGGCCTCGGCCTGCTCGCACTGCTGATCGCGGTGTGCGCCGGGATGCTGCAAGCCGGCGCCAGCGCCGACAGCGCGCGCGCCGTCACCTTCATGGTGCTGGTGCTGAGCAGCCTGGCGCTGATCCAGAGCAGCCGCACGCTGGGTCACTCGCGCGCGCCGGGGTTGCATTGGGCGCTCGGCGGCAACGCGGCCTTCGCTTGGGTGGCACTGGCCACGCTCGCGCTGCTGGGCACCGTGCTGTGGGTGCCGCCCATCGCCCGCCTGTTCGCCTTCGGCGCGCCCACGCCCGGCGCCCTGGCCGTGGGCGCCGTGGTCACGCTGCTGGCGGTGGCGTGGTTCGAGCTGGTCAAGCGGCTGCCCGGTGCGGGGCGCGGCGTTGCGGCGGCTCAATGACACCGGCGCCCACGCCGCTAGGCTGCGAAGGCGCGTCCATGTGCAGCCGTGGCGCGGGCGGGTCGGGTCGCTGACGCAGGCCACCGATCCCTTTTCGTCACCCCCGCGAGGACCGTGCGATGGAGCTGACCTCGAGCGCTTTCGATGCCAACTGCGACATTCCTCGCCGCTACACCTGCGAGGGTCTGGACGTGGCTCCGCCGCTGCACTGGAGCGGCGTACCGGCAGGGGCCGCGAGCCTGACGCTGATCGTCGACGACCCCGACGCGCCCGACCCCGCAGCACCGCTCAAGCCGTGGGTGCACTGGGTGGTGATCGACATGGAAGCGCATGTGAGCGGCTTGCCGCCAGGCGGGCGGCCCTTGCCCGCCGGCGCGCGCAGCGGCCTGAATGACTGGCACCGCATTGGCTATGGCGGCCCGTGCCCGCCGGTGGGGCGTCACCGCTACCGCTTCACGCTGTATGCGCTGGACAGCTGGCTGACTGCGCTGTACCAGCCCACGCGTGCGGCCGTCGAGCGCGCCATGGCGGGGCACATCCTGGCGCGCGCCGAACTGGTGGGGATGTACCGCAAGACACGCCCTTGATCGGCGACGCCGCGCCGTGCGCGCGCGGCCATCTGCGGCGGCGTTGTGCGGACTCAATCACCACCGGCCCGTCCGCGCCGAGACTGCTGCGGGTGGTGGCGCTCACATCGCCGCCCTCCCCCGATCACCCCCCCAACGAGGAGAGAAATCATGAACGAATTGCGTTTGAATGACCTGTTCGCGGTCGACCCGATGGAAGACATGCTGCGCAGCCTGATGCGCCCCTGGCGCGTCGCGGCGATCGACCGCGCACCACGCATCAACGTCGACCTCAACGAGGACACCGGCAACTACCTGCTCAAGGCCGAGGTGCCCGGTGCGCGCAAGGAGGACATCTCGGTGCACATCGACGGCAACCAGGTGACCATCAACGCCGATCTCAAGCGCGAGACCGAGTCGCCGGCCGGCGCCAAGGTGCTGCGCTCGGAGCGCTACCTGGGGCAGTGCACGCGCAGTTTCCTGCTGGATTCGGCCATCGACGAAGCGCGCGCCGAGGCCAAGTACGAGAACGGCGTGCTGCAGCTCACGCTGCCCAAGAAATCCGGCGGCACGGCCAAGCGGCTGGAAATTTCCTGAGCTGACGACCCGCGCGGTGCGCGTGCCCCGCTGACGGGGCACGCCGCATCGCGCGCCCTGAGGACCCCGACCCCGCGGGACCGCGGCCGCCGGAAAACCTGAGCGATGAGCGACACCGACTTCGTCCCGCTCAAGACCGAAGAAGTCGAGGGCATGCCCGACACCTGTCCGTTCGGGGTGTAGCCGCTCCATTTTTTTTGGGGGGCCCATCGCGCGCATCGCGCGCAAACATTTGCCTGTAGGGTACGGCTGCTCGTCGGACACGCCGTGTCTCTTCGCTGGGAAGCGAGATCAACAAAGGCAACAACAATGAATCTCAAGTACCTGTGGGTATCTTCGGTCGCGACGATCCTGCTGGCCTCGTGCGGAGGCGGCTCGGGTTCGATACTGTCCCGGGGAGCGCTGGCCACCAATCCGCCACGGGTGATGGCGACGGTCTTGTCCGCCGACCTGGCCATTGCCGCGACCGACGTGATACCCGTGACAGGAACTCCCCTTTGCGACGTCACGGTTCGTTACCTGCAATACGGCACGGTCGGCGGGGCCGGCGAGCCCACCACGGCCAGCGGGGCGCTGATGATTCCGACCGGTCCAGCCTGTGCGGGGCCTTTCCCCGTGGTGCTTTATGCGCACGGCTCCACCACCGTCAAGGGTTTCAACCTCGCCGCGCTCAACGACCCGGCCAATGACGCCTATGCCGAATCGGTGCTGGTCGCCGCGACCTTTGCCGCGCAGGGCTACATCGTGGTGGCGCCCAACTACGCCGGCTACGACTCCTCGGAGCTGAGCTACCACCCGTACTACAACGCAGACCAGCAGTCCAAGGACATGATCGACGGCCTGAAGGCCGCGCGCTCGGCGCTGTCGAAACTGGGCATCGTGACCGCGGAGCAGCTTTTCGTCACGGGTTACTCGCAAGGCGGGTATGTGGCGATGGCCACCCAACGCGCGTTGCAGGAACTCAAGCTCTCGAACCAGACCAGCGAGACGGTCACCGCATCGGCACCGCTGTCCGGCCCCTATGCCATTGCCGCCTTTGCAGACGCGCAGTACTACGGCAACGTGACCGTGGGCGCCACGATCAATGCGGCGATGCTCGCCATCAGTTACCAGAATTCGTACCAGAACATCTTCAACACGCCGGCAGACATCTTCACAGCGACCTATGCGACGGGCATCGACACCTTGTTCCCATCGAACACGCCGCTGACCGCCATCATTCTCGGCGGCAAGATTCCGGAAACGGATCTTTTCGACAGCAACCCGCAGCAACTGGCGCTTCAGGGGTATCTGACAAATGGTGCGCTGCCAGGTTTTGGTTTCGGCACGAGCCCGCTGGTGAACAACGCGGCACGACTGGCATTCCTGCAAGATGCCCTGGCCCACCCCGATGGCGCCTTCCCGCCGGCGGAGGGGATGACCGGTTTGCCCGCCGTGGCACCGGCCAACACCATGCGGCAGGCTTTCAAGCGCAACGATCTGCGCAGCGACTGGGCCCCCACCAGCCCGATGCTGATGTGCGGCGGCAGTCAAGACGCCACCGTCCTGTACGACCTGAGCACCGGGGTCATGCAAAGCTACTGGGCCACAACCACCCCGGGTCTGGTGAACGTGCTGGACGTCGACTCTGCATCGACCGGAAGCGGCGACCCGTTTGCAGACATCAAGGCCGGCTTTGCCGCGCTGAAGGCGCAAACCCTCATCGACATCGGAGCAGACGGCCTGGTGTCCGCGTATCACGACACCGTGGTGGCTCCGTTTTGCATGGTGGCAGCGCGCGGCTTCTTCCAGCAGTTTCAGCCATGAACCACGGTAAGTAGCGACATCTCGGCACCAGCGCGTTGATGGGATGGTTTGCCACCGCGGCGGGCCCGATTCGGTGCGCTTCGGGCCGCACTTGAGCCGCGAGCGCAAGCGCCGTGACCGACAATCGAGGCCATGGCCAAGCCCGTTCCACGATTGACCGCTGCGCAGATCCAGGAGGTGATTGCCGTCGCCTGGGATGACCGCCCGCCCTTTGCGGCAGTGCTGCGCAGCCACGGGCTGTCGCCCGGTCAGGTGGTGCAGTTGCTCAAGCGTGAGCTGACGTCCAACGCCTACAAGGTGTGGGTGGCACGCACCAAGGCGCCGCCGTCGGCTGCGGCGGGCCGCGCCCCTGCAAGGAAGTGACTTTGGACACCCGCAACGCCTTTGCCGAACTCGGCCTGGCGCCGGGCGCGACGGCGCACGAGGTGAAGGCGGCCTGGCGGCGGCTGGTGTCGCACTGGCACCCCGATCGCAACTCCAGCGCCGGTGCGGTGGCGCGCATGCAGCGCATCAACGACGCCTTCCGGCTCATACACCGCGGGGGGTTGGGCGCCACACCCGAGGCCGCGCCGCGTGCCGGCAAGGCTGCCGCGCCCCCACCGCCACCAGCGTCGCCGCCTTCTTCACCCCCGAGTTCACCGCCACCGCGCGCGGACGACGCCGCACGGACCCGCGCCCACGCCGGTGCCCGGGCCGGCGCCAAGGCGGGCGCCCAAGCGCACGCAGGTTCTGCGCAGGCCGCCGGAGCGCCTGACCCGCAGAGCGACGACACCGGTCCGCGCCGCACCGTGCACCGCAAGGTGCGCCTCACGCTGGAAGAGGCCGCGGCCGGCTGCACCAAGGTGCTGCAAGGCAAGGTGGTCGACACCTGCGAGAGTTGCTCGGGCCGGGGCTACCGCCTGCCCGAGGCCGTGTGCACGCCGTGCGAGGGCAGCGGTGAAGTCAAGCAGCCGGCGTGGTTCGGCTGGCTCAACACCCGCCTGGCGTGCGAGGGCTGCAGCGGCAAAGGCACCGTGCGGATCCAGTGCGCCGACTGCCACGGCACCGGCAAGCTCGACGTGCGCCGCTACCAGGTCAACGCGCGCATTCCGCACGGCGTGCGCGGCGGCGACATGCTCAACGTCAGCGCGCAGCGCACCCGCTCGCAGCACGCGACGGTCGATCTGCATCTGCGCGTGGAGCTGATCGAGCATCCGCTGTTCAAGCTCGACGAGGACCGCACGGTGCGCTGCGAGATGCCGGTCGACGGCTTCGCGTGGATCGCCAACCGCTCGATTTCCGTGCCCACGCTCACCGGGATGCAGCCGCTGGCGCTCAACCGCGACCGGCTGACCTACCGGCTCAAGAACGCGGGTTATCCGCTGGAGCGGCGCGGCGCGCGTGGCGATCAGGTGGTCACGGTGCAGCCGATCTTTCCCGAGCGGCTGAGCGCCGACCAGGACATCTTGCTCGACCAGCTGATTGCCGCCTTGTCAGGCCCCGAAGGCCACGCCAGCGACCACCGGCTGCGCACCTGGCAGCGCGAGTTGCGCGCCTGGGAGCGCAGCCTGCACAAACACGACGCCAGCGGGCACTGAGCGCGCCAGCCACCGACCGGGGGCGTTATTCTTTGGAGCAGGCGTCAAGGAGAGGCGCGAGAAATGAATTCCAGCATGCGCCGAATCGTCTACCTCAGCACCGCCACCCGCCTCATGTCAGACCTCGAGCTGATGGATGTGCTGCGCGTGTCGCGGGAAAACAATACCCGCGATGGTGTGACCGGTCTGCTGCTCTATCAGGGCGGCAACTTCATCCAGTTGCTCGAGGGCGAGTCCGCGGCGGTGGACACCGTCTACGCCCGGGTCATGAAGGATCCGCGGCACCACAGTGTCTTGCGCATGCTCGACAACGAATCGCCCGAGCGGCTGTTTCCCGGCTGGTCGATGGGGTTTCGGCCCACCGCCAGCCTGGGCGACGAACTCAAGCAGGAGATCGCGGAGTTCATCATCAAGGCACCACAGGAAGCCACCACCACCGACGGGCGGCGCGCGCTGCGACTGGTCAGCAGCTTCGTTCAGTCGATGCGCTGACCCGCCGGGGTTGACACCCCGCCGCCATCTCAGCGCCACTTCGCCCATCCCCTCCGCCCCTCGACTTGACGCTGACGGCTTGCAATGACCGACTGGGCATATTGGGGGGCACTGGCCGCGGTCGGGCTGGCTTGCGGCTTTCTGAATACGTTGGCCTCATCGGGTTCGGCCGTGAGCTTGCCTATCCTCGTGATGCTGGGTTTGCCCGAAATGGTCGCCAACGCAACCAATCGTGTGCCGGTCTTGCTCGGCGCCCTGACGGCGTCGTGGTCCTTCGCGCGAGGCGGACAGATGGATTGGCGCGCTGCCGCCAAGCTGGCACCGCCGGCGCTGGTCGGCAGCATCGGCGGTGCGCAGCTGGCTGGAAGGCTGGGAAACCGGCAGATGGGCATCGTGATCACCGGGGCGGTTCTCATGGCGCTGGTGCTCATCTTCACCCAAGTGAAGAAAGCGCTCACCCAGGAGCACGGGCTCAAGCCCGAAGTCACTCGAGGTGCGATGGCCCTGATTCTGTTGGTGGGCTTCTGGCTGGGTTTCATCGCCGTGGATGGCGGCACCTACTTGCTTCTGGTGCTGATGCTGACGTGCCATTACGCCTTGCCCCAGGCCAACGCGCTGAAGGCGTTGTGTCTGGCCGTGTGCACGGCGGTGGCGATCGTGACGTTTGCGCAGGGCGGGCAGATCCTGTGGACCGAAGGCGCCATCATGTCCATCGGCAGCCTGATCGGCGCGAGCCTGGGCGTCAGGCTTTCAAACCATCCGCAAGCTCGCGCCTGGACTTTCAAGTTGCTGGTGACTGTGATCCTGCTCGAACTGGCCCACCTGGCATGGCATTACACGGCCCCGCTTCGTGCCATGACCTGACGCCCCGCCCCGCCCTGCGGATGCCATCAGCCGCCAGACGTCACGCCCTGCCGGTCCATCATCATCTGCATCATCATTTCCATCATGTCCATGCGGTGGTGCATGGCATCGTGTTCAGCGCCCATGCCGCCGCGTGGCAGGGGCTTTCGGGCCCCCTGGGGCCGCCCGGGCGGCGTGCCCATCCCGGGGCCGCCCATCGCCATGCAGCCTTGCATCTGGCCCATCATGGCCATGCCGCCTTGCATGACCTGCCAGTGCTCTTTCATGAGCGCGGCGCGCTCTTCGGGCGTCTTGGCGGCCTGCATCTTCTGGTGCATGTCCTGCATGCGCGCCATCTGATCGCTGAACTTGCCGGCATCGGGAGCCGGCTGCGACGCCGCGGCGGCGGGATGGTGGGCGGCGTGTTCATCCGGCGCGGTCGCGGCCACGGCAGCACTTGAGGCGATCACGGCCAGACACAGCGCCGACGTGTGGGCAAGGTAGCGGTTGAGTTTCATGTTCGTGTCCTGATGAGATCGGGTCGACCACACGGTGTGCGGCGTCGACCCAGTCTGCGCGGTCGTGCTGCGTGCGACCTTGATACGCCTCAATGGCTGGCCTGAGCGTCGGTGGCCACCGCCACAATGTCGGCTCGCCCCACACCACGCGCCACCGATGTCCGCAGAGCCTTCGCCGTCCAGCCCGCCCCTTGCCAGCGCTGCGGCTCACACGCCCATGATCGCGCAGTGGATGCGCATCAAGGCCGACCATCCGGACACGCTGCTGTTCTACCGGATGGGCGATTTCTATGAGCTGTTTTTCGACGACGCGCGGCGCGCCAACAAGCTGCTCGACATCACGCTGACCACGCGCGGCAGCAGCGGCGGCGAGCCGGTGGTGATGGCCGGCGTGCCGGTGGTGTCGGCCGAGGGCTATCTGGCCCGGCTGATCAAGCTGGGCGAGGCGGTGGCGATCTGCGAGCAGGTGGGCGATGTGGCCACCGCCAAGGGCCCGGTCGAGCGCAAGGTGGTGCGCGTGGTCACGCCCGGCACGCTGACCGACACCGAGCTGATGTCGGACAAGGCCGATGCGCTGCTGCTCGCGCTGGCCAGCCACACACAGCGCGGCCACACGGTGCACGGGCTGGCCTGGCTGGGCCTGAGCAGCGGCGAGCTGGGCCTGAGCGAATGCTCGGATCAGGAACTGGCCGGCTGGCTGGCGCGCTTGAACGCGGCCGAGGTGCTGGTCGATCGCAATCACGTGCCCGCCGCACTGGTGGCCACGCGCTGCGCCATCACGAACCGCCCCGAGTGGCAGTTCGATGCGGACTTGGGCGTGCGCAAGCTGTGCGAGCAGTTGCGCGTGGCCAGCCTGGCGGGCTTCAACGCGGGCGAGCTGACCACGGCGCACGCCGCGGCCGCCGCGCTGCTGAGCTACGCCGAACACACGCAGGGCCAGGCGCTCGCGCATGTGCGCCACCTGCAGGTCGAGCGCGCCAGCGAGCTGATCGACCTGCCGCCGACCACGCACCGCAACCTCG